>JANXZS010000153.1 GCA_025355385.1 Acidobacteriaceae bacterium
ATCGGAATCACCGTAGGCCTGCCCGCACCTGCGCATAACGCCACATGATCGAAGCCCCGTTCAAACGCGCTATCGATTGTCAGCGCTCCGCCGAATCGCACACCGCCAAACATGCTGAACCGGCGACGGCGTTCCAGCAACAGCCGGATCACCTTCAAGAAATTCTTGTTCCAGCGGACCGTAATTCCGTACTCCGCCACACCGCCAAATCCGGCCATCACACGGTCGTCCAGCGATTCGTACAGTTCATTCACATCGTGGATAGGGCGAAACTTCACCCGGCCGCCCAGCGCATCCACCCCGGAAATATTCGCTGGTAGCGGTTCAATCTTCAGCCCGTCAATCCCCACCACCGTATGCCCATCGTTCATCAAATGGTGCGACAGCGTAAACCCGGCAGGTCCCAATCCCACCACCAGCACCTTGTATCCTGATTCCTCCAGCGGAACCGGCCTCGACAAATGCAGCGGATTCCACCGCGTCAACAGGCTGTAGATCTCAAACCCCCAAGGAAGCTCTAAAACATCTTTCAGCGTCCGTGTTTCCACCTGAGGAATGTCAACCGGGTCCTGCTTCTGAAAAATGCACGACTTCATGCAGTCGTTACAGATCCGGTGCCCCGTCCCCGCGCACATCGGATTGTCCACCGTGGTAATCGCCAGCGCGCCAATCGAGTTGCCGCGTTGCTTCACCACGTTCATCTCGGAAATCTTCTCATCCAGCGGACAGCCGGCCAGAGTGACTCCAAACCCGCTCTTCTTAAACGATCCGTCCTTCTCTTGCAGTCCCGTCGAGCAGCTATCCTTCCCCTGGTTATGGCACTTGATGCAATAGTTCGCCTGGTCCAGCGCGCCGCTCAGATTCATGCCCGCATCGGTCAGTTTGAAACCCTCGCGGTGCCGCAGATCGTGTTTCGGCAACGCGAACCGCGCCACCCCATCCACTGTCACGGTCTCCACATGCACCAGGTGAGCCGCGTCCAGCTTATGCGGAACACGAAATAGAACGCCGTGATGATACTTCGCGATACCCGCCGGTGACAGAGCAGCCCAAGCCGCGAACTGCGCCGCCGTCCGCAATTGCGCCGCATGCTCCGCCTCCTCCTCCAGCCACCGCGAAACATGTTCAAAGAAAGCCTGCTCGCTCAGCGGCTCGGAAAACAGCATCTCCAGTTCGGCCGCCAATGCCAAACCATCAATCTCACTGGCTTGTTCCTTGGTTACTCCGCTGATCGCTTTCTTCTGTACAAATTTGCGCTTGAATGCGTAGATCGGTGCTAGCTTATCGTGCCGTGCCTGCAACCTCTTCACTGCCGATTCAATACCGAACAGTTCGCCCACGAAATCTTCCAAATGAGGCGCAACTTCAACGATCAAATCCGATTGCTTCTTAGCGGCGAGCGCCGCCGGATTCAACCGCGCGTCCGTCAAGCGGGCATGCAGATCGCCATTCGTAGCCCGCAACTGCTCCAAAAACGCAGCATCCAGGCGAACAAGCCCTTCATGTCTGTACAAATCTTCGAATGAAAAACCGAATCTAAGAGTAAGCTGATCGGACACTTATAGACCTTCTAAGAGATTCGATCACCAGGACGGCAATCGGGGTGGAACTTTTATTTTATCTAGACCTTCAGTGTAGCAGTCCAGGGCGAAACTTAGAATCAAAGCCCGTGTGAACTGTCCAGGGCATTACGGCCCTGCGATCTCACGCGGGTCCATAATGATCGGAGAGGAGAATTAGTGCCTCTCGCCCAATGCGCAACGGATGAAACTTTAATGCAGGAATCCACTGAACTCCTTATCGATGCTGTGATGAAATTTCAGGCCCTGCTCATTGAACGCGCTACTAGCGGCGGGCAGACTGGAGACGAGCAGCCTTTTCAGTCGCTCAGAACTACCCTGCTTGGTTCTCCCTTGGCGAATGCCTGAGGAGGATGAGACGCCTGAGTGTAGTTCACCTGTTTCAGGAGAATATATTGTCGAGGTGCTGGACCTCCAACCGGGGCAGGTCCTGCCCTACTGCTTTGAATGCCTGGAAGGCGGGCAGTTGGACTTCTCGATTTCGGCATCACTCCCAATTGACGTTGTCGTTTGCACCTACGACCAGTACGCAATGTGGGAGGATCTTGATTTTGAAGAGACTGCCCTCACGGCGATTGAGGCTAGGGAGGGGATTCGATCGGCATCAACATCGATTCGAATCCCTACGAAGGACGAATACGCTGTTGTCCTTATGAACATGGGAGACGATCCTGTGCAGATCATGGTCTTCGCCCGTCCAGTTGACCCACCTGTGTCCGAAGGTCGGTAGTATCGAAACCATTTTTCCCTGGGAGTCCTGTTCTGAACCATGCTCTCAACTTCCCAGAATGCCGTTTGTGGTCAGTGGTCGACCAACATCAGAGACGAGGAGACCGTTTCCAAAATCACTATTGAGCGATGAAGATTCTGAAGCCCTGACTGAATCCGCCCGCCACGCCCACACGATATGTCACGCCGATATTCGTGTTCAATCTGAAATTGACCTGGCTGATTCCGGCTACGCGAAACGGTGCAGGACCGTAATAGGTGACCTCCGCCGCGACTTCCTTTGTTCCGAGCCCTCTGGGGCTAAGAGGGTCGGGAACCAATGCTTGCACGGTTGCGGCAAAAACATTGTTGGCCAGAGGAAGGTTGATCAAAGCCCCGTCCGCCTGCTCTGGGGCAATACTGCCCAGTCCGTTAACAAAAACGGAGACGATCGAACCCGAAGCTGCGGGGTTCGCTGCGGAATTTACGCTGCCATCCTGATTCAGGGCAACCGCGAAAGTCGTGCTGTAGTTGATGAATACGCCGGGCGTCCACCCCACAGTTGGCCAGCTCACGCACTTGAGGGCCACATCGCGGTACGTCACACAGACTTGCGTATCCCGCATCGTATTCAGAGACCACGGAGCGACCACATTTACTTGTCGGTCCTGAGCCCACAGAATCGGTGTAGGGGTACCGTCGAATGTTACCTGCACGTCAGATGCTCGCGTTGGATATGGGGTCTGCAGAGTGGCGTTGGGCATCATACCTTGTTCCGGACCAAGGCCGTTGCCGGAGAGTTCTAACAATTCACCGGCAGTGACCGGACCGAAGGTGTGGCTTGCCGCGTTGCTGATACAAGCCAGAGGAAATAGATCCGCCGTGGCCGTGGGCGACAAGCTCAGCAGCATAGGAATTGTGAGGACGGGGGTTGGATGGGCCGGCCCGGAGGACAGCGGACTGGGTCGTGACGGAACGAAGCTTTGCGCCGCCTCAAGCACCAGCAACACATTTCCATCTGTGCCGAAAACGACCGGGGAAGGCGTTCCAATGGAGTCAGCACCGGGAAGATACGTGGTCTGCAGGACGGTACCATCCGGCGCGACCACGCTTAGAAATTGTGTGCCGCAGGGAGCGAGCGTATTCTTGACCGGGTGATAAGCGCTCTGAGACGTTCCCGCGATGTAGGCGTTCCCTGCTTTGTCCAACGCGAAGGAGGCCTGCAGCAGACCGGTAGACCCTACCGGAAATGCGGTCGAAGAGATCAACGCTCCGTTGGCGTCAAAACGGGCCAATCCTCCGCCGGTATTCACCACTGGGTTACCATTGGCATCCAAGACGACGCGCTGTCCCGATGCGGTTGGAAGCGTTGCTTTGAATCCCACAGATCCGTCCGGTGCGAAGCGCATTAGCAGGCTACCGGTGGTCACAAACGCCGCTCCGGTCGCATCTGCTGCAATCGAATAGATCGCGCCAGCAGCCATAATGGAATATTCAATCGCGCTGCCGTCCGCGGATAGTCGCACCAACTTCGCGCCTAAGCTTGTGTAGCCGCGGCCTTTTGCATCCACAGCTAAGAGAGGGAAGCTGGGCTGTGGCGGCGGAATCAGGGTCGGTGAAGTCCACGCGATGCCTGACCCTCTGGCGTCCAATTTTGCCACGGTGACGGCTCCATCCCCACGGATCGGCGTCACATACACCCCGCCGCTGGGATCGACAGCCATTCTGCTAACCTCAGTCTGAAATTGGTAGGTCCACAGGATCGACTTGCCGTCGGCCGAGAGCTTCGTCACCGAGGATTGAAGCCCGTCGATGCCAGGAGTAGTTTCGGCTCTCAGAAGGTAGATCGCGCCGGAACTATCGGTTGCCATAGCCCGGAATCGGTCAAACAGCCACTGGCTATAGTCGAAACCAAGTACGAAATTCGGCTCAGCGGATGCAAGAAGGCTTGCGCACACCAGGGCGAGGAGTGGTTTCGATAACACGAGAACCTCCGAGCCTTTACGATACCGTGAAAAGTCCTTCCCTGGCTTCGATTGAGAATTGAAACTGCGTTTTTCCGTCACACCGGCAGAGTCGACAAGAAAAAGTTACCAATGGACGGCAGTTGCGGCGGTGGCGCCTAGAATTCAACAATTCCAAGGACTCCCAACAGGTGACACCATTTACCGCTGCCGCTATCCCGTCCTTTGTACGGCAATGTCGGACCATCGACCAATATTGGCAATTCATAAAAGGACAATTCGAAACCTACGAGATGCGCAGGGCTTTCATCTGGGATCAGTTTCAACCTCTTCTTTCCAAACTCGAGAATTGCGGAGCCGCTTATGAGGCGGCAGCACCCTCTGTTAATGAGCTAGATTCCAACGACCCAGAACCCCTGATTACCACTCTCGCGCGCCTGTTCGCCCACTAAGGTGCCGCTACTGAAGTCGCGGTCCTTGCTCGTTCAAAGGCCAGCATCGAGCAAACTGGTTACGACGACTGGAACGGTAGAAGCTATACATTCACGCTCTTCCTTGAACTCCCGTACCAAATCTATGCTCAGGTCGGTGAACGGATGGAGAGGATCGAAAAAGATATCTTCGCGAAAGCGAAATCACTCTTGAGGGCATATCCAAAAAAAGATATTGGTCTGGTGCAGATCACAGCCGAACTGGCAACTGATCCCTCATGGCGGGAAAAAGCGAAAGCGTGGGTCGACGGAAAGTACATCAACAATCAGGGTCGGGTGCGGTCGGATAATATCGCCTCGCTCCAAAGTGATGGGCTGTTATTTCGTTCTCAATCTGAAATACATCTCTATAACGCCCTGAAGGCGGCTGGCGTATCATTCGCTCCATTGCCAGTTTTCGTTCGCGGTGGTCAGACATACCAGCGGATCGAGCCCGATTTCGTGATCCTGAAGGATGGTCTCATCCTCGTTGTGGAGGTGGATGGCGACACAGTGCACCACGAAACACCAGTCGAAGCCCATGCTCGGACGCCAATGCTTGCGCACGAAGGCGCGCATATCGAGCGGGTGCGTGCAGCAGAATGTGAGACGCCTGAGAAGGCTAAGTTATGCGCTCAGAAAGTGCTGACGGCACTCTCGAAATTGAAGGCCTCTCACAAATGAATTTCAACCAACCCGAACCCCCAACCCCGAAGACCTCTTAATCCCCCATTCGCACCGGCCCCGCATAGCCGGTCATCTCCAAATACCCAACACCTTTAACCGCCCGCCCACTTTTCGTACCCACCACTTCCACCGCGCCTTCCCAATACGCCA
>JANXZS010000188.1 GCA_025355385.1 Acidobacteriaceae bacterium
CTAGTTCTCTTTTGAGTGGGTACGGTCGTCTGTACCTTATCTATCCTTTAATACGAGGTATTTCTATATTCTGATGAAGCGCGGCGCGCAGAATCTAGGTGATCGATGCGCGCGAATTGGGTTGTCTCCCCCAGCGAATACAGGGCTATGGCCTGGTGTAAGTGAATACGAAGCTCACATTGCACGCCGACCGAAGCCCAGCACTTTATTGCACTTAGTAAGACGTATTACCTGGGAGGACTAAGTAGTGAGGCCGGCGTTGATCGGGGTACGCACTTACTTGTTGCTTCAGTAACTAGTACTCAGCGAGTAGGTCGCACCTATGAATTCCGCAGGCAGGCATTCCCACCAGGGGCCTACTATTAGTTCAATGGCCATTAATGGTTGCCTGGCTCACGAAGTAAAGTAAGCCCACCAGGTGCGCCGACCGCCCTGAACCATAGCTGCACGGCTCACGTCGCCCTTTCCGATATGCTGCCAAGATCGCCTCGTTACAGTTCCCTGGTTTACCAGGGCATCGCGCGCATCCCATCGCCACACACAACCTGGCTTCCTGGGTCAAAAACTGACACGCGCCCACCATAGTTGTGGTCCCGAAGCTTACGTAAATGCTCCACGGCTACTTACACGTCGGTCCGAAGTTGCCTAAACCACACACCAAGGCGGAACGGGTACCGCTTCCCATACAGGTTGCGAAGGGCCTCACCCCGTACAACTTGCGGACTCCGAGCTAGCGTCGTGTGGAGGATAGGAAGCAAACGAGTCCGCTTCAGTCGCATGCATCCGGACCAGGCCGTGAGTTTCGGCCACCAGCTTCCTGACAGCCGCCTCCAGTGGTACGCCGGGAACACGCTGGCCCCGACGATCTGCAGCATCTGGATCGAGGCCGCCGAACCGAACGCCCGTGGATTGCGCGATCCTCGCGCCGGCCCACGGCCCCTTCGCTTGATCTCCATGATTTGCTCTTCCGGTGTTTGCGCAGAGATCGGCGGGGCCGCGAGGGTCGATCCTGCAGACCCACCGTCCCCACTTCACGATAGCGCCGAATGCTCTTGGCCGCGCTCCGCCGGCTAAGCCTGCACTCGGCTGCCAACGCGCGCAGGCTCAACCGGCCTCCACAACACTCGTGGCAAGATGCTTTCGACTATAGGCCGTCAGTCGAGCTTGATGGTGGTAGTCCATTCGGTCCCCTGAAATGCCTGTTGATCTCGACCTCAGCTTTCAATGCTCGACCGAATGGACAACGACCTCTTTAGACCTCATATCTAGACGAGCGGTACACCCCAGATAAACTTGTCGAAGAGCACCTGCCCACCAACACTGCGCCTGTACCTTTGCGTGCCGTAAGTCGGGAGCCCATCAGATCCCCAGATGGTCACCACCAGCGCTTCATACCGACCAGGAAAGGAGCCGTCCTGGGACCTGGTCACAGAGTTGCCCAGGTTCTCCTCTGGAATCCAATTGTCGTCGAACATCATTACCAAGTACCCGTTGAACTCTTTCCGCAGGCGATTGATTTGGTCAACCACCTCGGTCCTATGAGCTGGACCTGAGCGCGACCGCGGGATGACCATCGACTGCACTCCCCCAGCATGGCAGACATGTACCAAGGGGTCCCAGGTTCCGCCGTCTTCAATCACTGAGCGTGCGTCGCTCAGCGAGTCACAAATCAATTCAATCACTTCGTATCCAGTCATCATTTCAGCCTTCTTCGTTGAATTGGGGACATAGTCTCCGAGCCGTCCGTCTAGCGTCATGTACGGTGCGGCATGTGGGCGCTATGCAACCATTGCCTTTCAATACGGCCTTACAAGAAAGAGCGCAGACAGTTTTTCCATCTTTTCAGAGGACGGGCTCCGGTTGAAAATTCTCCCTCAGCGCCAGCCGGCCTGGTCCAGGAGAGATGGGGGCACGTGCGTTTGGGGGAGGAAGCTTATGTGGCCATTGAACTTAGCCGCAGAGTCTAAGCAGGCGGACAACCAGCCTGGCGATCCCTCTACGACAGCATGGGCATCAGCTCGAGAGCGATCTGGGGGCCTTCAGGACATGTTTGAAGGAGCGACTTCAGCGGTTGTCTGGAACGCGAAGCTGCTGTCGTACCCAAGCACTATGCGACCAAGCCGGCATCTATTGTCAAACTAGAGTAGCGGCTACTGAAGTCCGGGCGACTTGCTGCTGCAACTTTGGTGGTAGTCTGCCTCGCACAATCTTTGCGCTCGTTAGGGGTCTCTTCAAGTGTGACACCGTCGAGACCTGGATCGCGGTCTGGGTCTCGCTGTTCCGCGACAAGCTTGAGTAGAGAGACCAGTTCCGATTGAAGCTTCGGGAAATCGATGGTGCAGGAGCAGTGTTGGTGGGATGCGCCGGTTCACGTGTTTTAGGTCACGGGCTTTTAGCGGGGCCCTCTACGCCTCACCCATTTAAGGCTTGTTCAACCCCGTTGAGTGGGCTAATCTCGCGCTAGGAGTAATAGATGAAAGAGCCTGGGCTCGATGATCGACACCGCGATAACGATGGGAAAATACGTCTAAAGAATGGCAACGCGCTCAACAAGAACCTTCCACAGCCTATCCCAGAATTCTCGCCTCTGGCGCGGGTCGACACCATGCGCAAAGAGACGGGCGAAGTGAGTATGGCGAAGATTCGCGAAGCTGCCAAACGCCGGCGCTGAGATGCCGTGGTAGCCATAGAGCCTGTTGGTGAATAAAGGTCAAAGCCCGTCTCACGAAGAGCGGCCTTTTGATCTTCGAGCCACTCACCGCTGCCAAATCGACTTCTATGTAGCTGCGGCGTCAAGGGCGTTCTCTGGTTGCGAATCAGATTTAGTGCTCCAACTGCCTGTGCCGCGCTTCGATCCGCACTCTCGTAGGGCCATCTTGGCTTGCACCCCTTGAGATTGCAACTCTTAAGTGGCCAAGCGCCCTGGTGAATGTAAGGTTCCTCGTTCATAGCTACAATGAAATCAATACCAGCCTCCTGCTTCAAGACGGCGCCGTAGAGCACATCCTGTTCAGGGGGAGCCTGAATGCCTGATCCACGGGATTTACTAATCTGCCTTCTTGATTACATCAAGGAGCAAGCAAAGCAGATCAATCCGGCAGCTTATAGACTCGCGAGCGCGAAGGGCTTTCAGCGCCAGCGCGGCGACGTCGCCGGTTTGCCTGGCGTCGAGTTCGACATCAAGGTGACTGGGGACCATATCTGGCTAAGAATTCCTCGATTGATCGCCGAACCACCCCCGGCTCCCCAACCCGCACACAAAGCTCTGCTCCGGTCCAGCCCCGATCCCAATGACCAGCCGCCATTTATCGATGATGCTGCGCTGGCCAGGCAAATCAATCTGCTTATACAGTCGGCCAAAGGACGAGGCGAATCCATCGATATTGCGCAAGTGGAGGCACAGCAGAGGGCGGGTGCTGCGGAGGTACTAGCCGCATACACGGCATTGTGGACGAGATGGGCCACGGGGGAGAGGCCGCGCCGTCGGACCATCTCGCTCTACGGCGACCTCTTCACGTTGATGCACCAGATGGAGGCTGAACAAACGAGCAAGCCACAGGAGTTGATCTGGGGTATTGGGATCTCCTCATGGCAGTTGAAGACGGAGAAAGAAAACATCGCGTTTGAATATCCTCTTCTGACGCAAGCGATGGAGCTATCGATTGACGACCGATCCATGGCGATTGAAATCCGCCCTCGGGCGACGGAAACGCGAGTTGAGCTTGATGCCTTTGTCGCTTGTCAGGTCTCGGGGACTATCGAGGTAGAACGCA
>JANXZS010000205.1 GCA_025355385.1 Acidobacteriaceae bacterium
TGCGCAGCGACGGCGGTGCGTCCGTCGATTTTAGTCATCAGGAACGCCTTCTGACGGTAGCCGTCGCGCAGCGCCTTCCCCATGCGACGCTCGCTCTCTCCACCGTTGTAGTCCCAGCAGTTGTCCAGGAAATTGATGCCGGAATCCAGCGCGGTGCGAATGATGCGGATGCCCTCCTCCTCCGCCACAGAGGCGGAGCCAATGTGGTATCCACCGATCCCCACCACCGACACCGGAATGCCGGTGCGGCCGAGCACGCGGCGGGGAATCTCTCCCGTGGACGCTAAGGCCTGGGCAGAAGGTCCCAAGCCAGTGACCAGCGCTGCGCCTGCCGCGGACTTTAGAAATTCTCGACGTTCCATAAGTCACTCCTTATCCTAGGGCCTACATTCTACGCATGAGACACTACGTAGCAGTGACAATGCTATTTTTCCCGGAGAGCAATAGCAAGTGGTGCCTTGTATGGGGTAAAACTCCTGCGCTTGGGGCACTATGTAATCTCGCTGATAAGCTTAACGACGCTTTCGCAGTTGAAACGTTATATGTAACCATCTTGAATGCGGCGTGGCGGAGTGGTCTCAACCTGCCTGCTATGTAGAAGAATGACGGATCAATTGACGATCACCGAGGGAAAACCCCTGTGAATGCCCGTTTGAACGTGCCTGCGGACAGAACTCATGAGGCACCGCGCAGCCACACCCTCGGAGCTGTACATGGGGTAGCCGTCGCAGAGGATCACATTTCCGACGACCTCGCCGCTCCTGGTGATCCCGGTGCCACTATTCCGGCAGCCGAGGAGCAGATTTCGTTTCGCGCCCGCATTGGTGCCCACATCAAAATCATGCGGCTGGATCACTCGATCAAAAACATCTTCGTGCTGCCGGGCATTATCGTTCCCCTCAGCCTGCTGCGAATCCCTCTGAGCATTTCGCTGCTGGAAAGAATCGTTGTTGGCCTCATCGCCACTACTCTGATCGCTTCAAGCAATTACGTGATCAACGAACTGCTGGATGCCCCGTTCGACCGGCTCCACCCGGCAAAGAAATGCCGTCCCGCCGCCATGAGGCTCGTCAGCATCCCTGCTGTGTACGTTCAGTGGATATCGCTGATGATTGCCGGCATGGTGACTGCGTCTATGATTTCGGTCGCGTTCGCGGTCACTGGGGCAGGTCTCTGGATCATGGGGTGCGTCTACAACATTCCGCCGCTGCGGAGCAAGGATGTCGCGTATCTCGACGTACTCAGCGAATCCATAAACAACCCGCTGCGCATGCTGCTGGGCTGGTACATGGTCACTTCCGTCCTGACGCCTCCGGTCTCGCTGCTTCTCTCGTATTGGATGATAGGGTGTTACTTCATGGCCTTGAAGCGCTTCAGCGAGTTTAGAGAGATCGGCACCAAGCAACTCGCTGGCAAATACCGAGAGTCTTTTAAGTACTACTCCGAGCAAACGCTGTTGGGCTCCGTGACGTTTTATGCCGCGATTTCGATGCTCTTCTTCGGAGCCTTCATCATGCGGTATCACCTGGAGCTGATCTTCGCATTTCCATTAGTGGCGCTAATGATGGCGACGTATTTCAACATGGCATTTGAACCCCACAGCGCAGCCCAACACCCCGAAAAGTTATATAAAAAAACCTGGTTGATGATTGAAGCTGGAATGACGGCGATAGCGATTATTGCGCTGTTGTACCTACGGCTCCCTTTCATGGAGCGCATGTTCGCGCCTACCTTGCCCCCTGTCCACATTCCTGGCCTATATTGAGCACTCCATCCGCTTCACCTGAACGGGAGTCCCTGGAGAGCGTTGAGGATCAAGATTTGATTACCCATTCCGAAGGGCGGAACCCGCTTCTGAGGCTCCTGCTAGTCGCCTTCGGTGCTGTCCTGACTCACGGATATCACCTGGGCACAGACGACGCGGCCATTTATGTCCCCGCCGTCAAAAAAGCCTTTGACCCGCGGTTATATCCCTTTGGAGCGGACTTCTTTGAGCACCACGGGCGTCTTTCCATCTTCTCCTGGCTGGTAGCGCAGACGGCGAAACTGGGCCACGTCCCCGTCGATTTCGCCTTATTTTTCTGGCATATCATCGGCATCTTTCTCACGATGCTGGCTGCTTGGCGACTCGCAACTCTCTGCTTCGAAACCAATCGCGCACGCTGGTGCGCGGTACTTCTGGTAGCGGCCGTGTTGACTGTGCCCGTGGCGGGAACAGCGCTGGTCATCATGGATCCGTACCTCACGGCGCGTTCGCTCTCGACGCCCGCAAGCATGCTGGCTATTGCTAGCTTCCTTGCAAAGCAAAAGAAGGCGACTGTTGCATGGCTCGTGCTCACTGCGCTGGTGCATCCGCAAAACGCCGCATATGTCGCGGCCTTTTGCGGGATGCTGGCCCTCCCCTTACGCTGGCTTGCCGTATCGGAATCGATGCCAGCCTTTGCCCTGGTCGCGGATCGGCTTCCCACCGGCTTCGACTTTCAACCGTCGCGCGGCACCTACCACGACGTGCTCTACATGCGCACCTTCTTCTTCGCGCAACTGTGGCAATGGTATGAGTGGCTTGGGGTCGTTGCTCCAATGCTGATCCTGGTCTGGTTTTCACGCCTTTCGGCTCGCGGCACGCTCCCGGCATTTCGCCAGGTAAGCCGGGCACTCATTCCGTTCGGGCTACTGATCACTATCGCCTTTCTCACACTTTGCTCCACGCCGCGGTTGGAATCCTTCATCCGACTGCAGCCCATGCGCGGCTTCTTGTTGGTCTACATCCTCTTCTTCGTATTGCTGGGCGGACTGATCGGTGAGTACATCCTCAAGGATCGGGTATGGCTTTGGATCGCGCTTTTTTTGCCGCTCGCCAGCAGCATGTTCCTGGTGCAGAGAAGCGCGTACGACCACAGCAGCCATATCGAATGGCCTTGGGCACAGCCGAAAAACCAATGGGTTGAGGCCTTCCGCTGGATTCGCTTCAACACTCCCAAAGATGCGGTCTTTGCCCTGGACCCGAAATACATAACGCTTCCCGCAGTTGACCAGCATGGCTTCCGCGCTATCGCGGAACGCAGCGCCTTGTCCGATTACTACAAGGACAGCGGTGCCGTATCTCTGTTTCCGGAGTTGGCGGATGAGTGGGGTGACGAACAAAAAGCGCAGCAAGGATGGCCGACCTTTACCGTTACCGACTTCCAGCGGCTGGCGCAGCAGTACCCTGTGACGTGGGTCGTCGTCAGGCAGCCCGCAACACCGGGGTTGAAATGTCCATATAGCAACCAGGCGGTCAGCGTTTGTCAGACCCCTGCCGTGGGGCTGTCCAATTAGCCGAATGGGGGCGCACCAGAATGGCTAGGTCATTTTTCTCTGTAAGTGTAGACCGGAGAAGTGAGGGATGGCGCAGCTTTTCCGGTAAGAAAAGCTGCATATTGCCAGTCTAAAAAGTACACAGCAACAGGGAAAATGATCTAGGCGCACCCGAAAGCCTGATTCGGCCGATGCAGCTCGATCAAGCCAAAATCATCTTTCACTCCAGCGCACCCCGCGAAAACCGGCTGGGGCTGGTGCGGTGACAGTGCGGATCCAATTCGCCAGCGTCATAAAATCCTCCGCCACTGGAGAATCCGGCGCGTAATCCACGACTGTCATTCCTTCCGCCAATGCTTCACTCACGGCCGAGCTACGGCGCAACACGAACGGCAGCAGGCGATCGCCCAACTCTCCGCGCAACACTTCGCGCAGATCCAGATGAAGCGGCGATGACGCATCAAATTGATTCAGCAGAAAGTATGGCTGGACCGGTTGCGCCTCGACATCAGCATGACGCCGGAAGAAGTCTTGCAGAATGCCGAGACTCACTACCGAGTTCATGTCAGCCGCGATCGGCACCAGGAGCGTGGGCATGAGTTGTAGAACGCGACGAATCAGCGGTCCGGAGCCGGTCGCCAGGTCCACCAGAACGCGACTGCTGCCGCGGCCAAATCGATGAAGAAGGCCGACCAGGCTAGTCTCTGTTCCGTCTTCGCCAGGGGATCCCTCGCGTTCAATACTCACCACGCGTATAGGTGCGTCGGTGCTGCCGTCCGGCGGTGAGAAGGTGCGCGCGTTATCCGAATGCAATTCCCGCGCGCCAAAATAAAATGGCAACAGCCCATACAAAGTTGTATCCACCAGGAGCACGCGCTCACCATATCCTGAAAGAGTTCGCCCCAGAGTAGCGACTATGGTGGTCTTGCCTACGCCGCCAGCCAGCGAGAAAACTCCGAGGTGGGGAACACAGATTTCCCCTTGGGGAGCGACTGGAGTGTCACCATCGTCGGCTCCCTGGTCGAAGACGCCCTTCAGCGCGAACCATCGCGACGCGGAGCGCTCGCGCGGTTGCTGCAGTGCCTCTGACGGAGGGGTGACAACGGCTGCGGGGGGGTCCCCGCGCAACCATGCGGGTTGCTCCGACGGCTTTGTCACCACCGGATCGGCCCATGAATAGGCGCTGGCCACATCCTCAGGAGTAGTGCTTGCGCTATTGCGCTGTTCGTACGACATTCATATTTCTCCTGGCCGATATCTGCCTTGCTGGATCAGTAGCGCTCCTAAATTGCACGGAACAATTAACTTAGATTGATCAAGCAAGAGGCGCAATGATACCGCTGCAGCTTCGCCGTGGCACTTTCGGGGCATGCTGATCTCAAAGTGGGCGAACGAGTTAAAACCTCTCAACACGAATGCATTGCAGGAATCGTAATCCGGTGGCAAAGGCTGGATGCAGCTAAGACAGGATCCGGTCCGGCGGCGAAAGAATCCCCAGTTCTGCTGCTCCGAAGCGGGTGTCCGCTGAACACAGGCAGATCTTTCGGTCGGGGAGGGACCAGCCCACCTGTGGTAATTTGGAACTGGAAGTCGATGGTGTGAGCTCGTAGCTCAGTTGGTAGAGCATCGCCCTTTTAAGGCGTTGGTCCTGGGTTCGAGCCCCAGCGAGCTCACCATAAACTTCCTTCCCTCCTGTCGCGCAAAAAATCGAGACCCCAACACCCCTGCTGCTAGATCGCTTACTTCAGTGTGAAGTGCAGGTCCGGCAGGACGCGCAGCCGTTCAGCAGCTCCCTCCGGCGTGATGTCCCGCTGCGGCATCCCCAGCATTTCAAATCCGACCATGAACTTTCTGACCGTGGCCGAGCGCAGTAGAGGCGGGTAAAAGTGCCCGTGGAAGTGCCACTCCGGATGCTCATTGCCGTCGGTGGGCGTCTGGTGAAATCCCATGGTGTAAGGGAAGCTGGTTTCAAAGAGATTGTCATAGCGAGTCGTAGTCTGCTTCAGGATGGCGGCCAGTGAGGTCCGCTGACGGTCGCTGAAGCCTGCTAGAGAACCAGTATGTTGCCGCGCCAACAGTAACGTCTCGAACGGCCACACAGCCCACCATGGGACCACCACGAGAAAGTCGTCGTTCTCGCAGACAATCCGTGATGCCTCTGCCTTCTCGATCGCGATGTAGTCGCACAGCATGCAGCTTCCGTGGCTTTTCTGATACTCAATCAAGGCATTGGTTTCCGTCGCGGGCTCATCCGGAATGTGTTCAGTGGCCCAGATCTGGCAGTGCGGGTGGGGATTGCTGGCGCCCATCATGGTGCCGCGGTTCTCAAAGATCTGGACATGGTTGATGGCCGGGACGCCGCCCAGTTCCTGATATTGATCGCTCCATGCATCCACAACCTGGCGGATGTCATCGGGGGCCATGCGGGCCAGAGTCAATCCATGGTCGGGATGAAAGCAGAGTACGCGGCAGCGTCCCCGCTCACTCTCTGCCAGCAGCAGTTCGGGCCGCGAACTGGTACCCGGATCGGGTGAATCGGGCAGCAGCGCCGCGTAGTCGTTATCAAACGAAAAGACGCCCTTGTAGACGGGATTTTTCTTGCCACCCGCACGGTCGTTGCCGGGGCACAGGTAGCACTTGGGGTCGTATTGGATATCGGGAAAACCCGACGACGTGTTCACTTCCCCCTGCCAGGGGCGCTCGGTGCGGTGGGGAGAGACCAGCACCCATTGGCGGCGAAGAGGGTTGTAGCGTCTATGGGGAAATTGCCAGGCGGAATCGGACATGGATGCAGCTTTCTCTTTCTTCAGGAAGGAGCCTTGTCGGGCACCGGCTGGACGGCGCAGAAGTTTTGCAGGAATTGCTGAGCGTAATCCTCCAGCAAGTGACGGACACGCTCCGGATCAGGTGACCGCACGATCAGGCCAGCATGGTGATGTTTTTTTACCCGGTAGACAATCTCCGGAGCGTCGAACGAAGAAGTATCCGGTTCAGAGGTGCGTGCAAGGCAAAGAACGCTGCCAGCATAGTCTCTTTTGACCTGGGGAAGCCGGTAGGCTTCCCCGCGCAGCTGAGCAACCTCTAAGCGAGCCCATTCGCCCCACAGGTTGACTCCAGTGGACTGCTCCACCAGATCCGCGATGAACGCGCCGCCGACCCGAGCTGCTATCTCCACAAAGTAGTAGCGTCCATCCTGATCGGCACGAATGTATTCGGCGTGGGTAACACCTCGAACCATATTCAGTGCCGGTACCAGCTTGTTGTTCAGCTCCCGCAATGCGACTGCGTCCGGCGAATTGCGATCGATGGTGCGCGTGGTAAACACTCCGCCCTCGTGCATCACCTGCATCGGTGGTTTTCCATGGCGATGGACTTCTGAGAAGGTGACTCGGCGTTCGCTGGTGATTGCGTCCACGTGAAAGACAGTGCCCGGCACAAAGCGTTCCAGCAGGTAATCGCTTTGCCGGTCCCCGAGTTCGTCCAAGGTGCGCCAGACCTGCTCGGGTTCGTAGAGCTTGCGAATTCCAATCGCGGAGGCGTCGGCACGCGGCTTGAGCACCCAGGGCGCGGGAATGGCCGCCATGTACGCCCTCAGATCGTCATAATTTACGATGGAGATGAACTCGGGGACCAGGAACCCGGACCGCTTCGCCTCCGATCGCATGGTGAGCTTATCGCGAAAATGAGCGGTCGTTGAGATGCCCATCCCCGGGATGCGCATGTGCTCCCGCAAGGCGGCAACGTTTTCGAGGTCGAACTCGTCCAGGGCGACGATGCGGTCGAAATGGCGGCTGCGCGCCATGTATGTAACGGTGTTCTTCAGTTGCTCATAGGTCAAGCCTTCTGGCACAGTGAGGATCTCATCCAGAATCTCTCGAGGCCAGTTCGCATGAGCCAGTTTTTCCAGTGTGAGCAGCGTCACGCGACAGCCGAGACGAGCTACCTCCCGTAGAAACTCCCCGCCCTTTTCGTAGCTGGCAATACACAGAATCAACTCCTGACGCTCCATAAGCCACTTTCTTGAGAGGGTGCTCGCTCTACCGTTGCGATAGTTCTACCATAAGATCGCCTGACGGCCTGAGAATCAAGGCAGTATCAGCGGAACCGCTTCTGAGAGGAAAATAGGGATCATGCTCTCAGCATTGAAGATTTCAGCACTGCAGGACGAGCTCACCAGCCTTTGGCATCGCCAGGCTGCCATCCTGCCAGCTGGTTCGGAAGATGAATTCCTGCGAGTAGTTTCGGCGCAGCATCTTGCCAATTTTGAGCTGTGGCACGAGGAGGACAAAGCCCGTACGCCCGGGGCGAGCGATCACGAAGTGGCCGAGGTGAAGTGCTCCATCGACCGCATTAACCAGCGCCGCAACGACCTGGTCGAAACCTGCGACTCCATGCTGATCGAGTGGCTGTCTTCACGAGGCCTTCCCACTCCCGACGCAGAACTGCATTCGGAGACTCCCGGGCTGATCATCGATCGACTCTCGATCCTGTCGTTGAAATTGTTTCACACGCAGGAGGAGATTGGGCGGGCTAGCGGACCTCCCGGACACGAGCAGCGCAATCGCGAGCGTCACCGCATTCTGTCGGATCAGCAGAGTGACCTCGTTGACTGTCTCAATCGCCTGTGGCAGCAGGTTCTCGCCGGGCGGCGCCGCATCAAGCTCTACCGCCAGATGAAGATGTACAACGACCCGACGCTGAACCCTGTACTCTATGGCAGGAAGTGATCGCGAATGAGATTGGTTCCGCCACAACTCAGCCCTGAAAGACGGGATCAATGGCTGACTCTGGGCTTATGATCGGACGCGAGGAATGCTCGACTGGTTGACGACAGTTGCGGTTCTGCGTATAAAAGCGAATTCAGCGGCAAAGTATCTTTAAGCAGGATTCCGTAATCGCATCTGCTTCCCGTGCTTTGCCCAAGGGAACGGCCAGGATATCGTCCCTGCGCCCTTCGCGGACAAGGAATTCTCGTTATGCAAGATGCACGTCAGGGTAATGGCACTCGTCGCGCACCCCGTACGGCTGCCGGGAAACCTCGCGCCGAGGGCGGGGCTGTACCTCACTCGCCGCCGCAGAAGGCCATGAATGAATACCAGTCGGGTCTGCAATCGATGCAACAGGGCAAGTTTGAAAAGGCTCGCGTGGTCTTCCAGAAGCTCGTCGACTCTGGCCCCCCTGAACTCCTGGAAAGGGCCCGGGTATATCTTGTCGCATGCGAACGAAACGCTCGCGACCCGAAACTCACCTTTGGGAATACGGGAGAGCAGTACGACTACGCCGTCTCCCTGCTCAACACCGGCTACTATGAAGAGGCGCGTGATCATTTCGAAGACATTCTCCGCAAGAATGTCTCGGCGGACTACGCGCACTATGGGCTGGCGATACTCAATAGCATGACTGGACAGAGTGAAGGTTGTCTCGATCATCTCACCAGGGCAATTGAGCTGAATTCGCAGAATCGCATTCAGGCCCGCAGTGACTCAGATTTTCAGGACATGGCGGATGACCCTCGATTCACCGAACTACTCTATCCCGAAGTCTCTTGAACGAACCCCGCCGGGGGATGGCGGTTCGCGCAATGGTCGGTCGATTCTTTCCAAAGGTCCGGCGCACCCTGTTTCCAGCAATCCCAGGCTCCCGGTAACAACCAACCTCAAATTGGAACCCACCACAGACCGGAGCCCCGCTGCTGCTTTTCGCGTTGTAGCGATGGGCGGAGGAACTGGCCTCTCAACCCTGCTGCGTGGCCTTAAACGGTACGTGGCATCTCCAGTCTGGACTGGCGCCGTGGGAGCGCAGGCTAGCCGCACATATCCAGTCTTGGTCAGCGATTTGGCGGCAATCGTCACAGTTACCGATGATGGGGGCTCCAGCGGACGTCTGCGCAAGGACTTCAACATTCTGCCGCCCGGCGACCTGCGCAACTGCATGGTGGCTCTTTCCGAAGATGAAACCCTGATTTCGCGGCTGTTTCGCCATCGTTTCCGCAGTGGAGAAGGGCTGGAGGGGCATAGCTTTGGCAATCTTTTTGTCGCCGCGCTCGCTGAAATCACGGGCGACTTTGCCCAGGCTATCAAGCTGTCCTCCCAGGTATTGGCCACCCGCGGGCACATCTATCCCGCTACCATCTCCGACGTCAGCCTGACCGCACGCATGGACGACGGCTCCGTGGTTCACGGAGAGACGAACATCACGGCCAGCAAGCGGCGCATCGTGCAGCTGATCCTTGACCCCGCTGACGCTGTCCCCTTGCCAGAGACGCTCGATGCCCTGGAACGCGCCGACCTCATCACCATCGGCCCCGGCTCACTCTACACCAGCCTCATTACGAATCTCCTTGTTAAAGGCATTCCCGAGGCCCTGACGGCTGCCCGCGGAACCCGCGTCTACATCTGCAACCTGATGACGCAGGCCAACGAGAGCCTGAACCTGACTGCCTCGCAACACATTGAGCGTATCTACGAGCACGCGGGCGGCCCCATCTTCGATTTTGCGCTGGTGAATACAGCTCCTGTCTCAGAGGAATTGCGCAGCCGCTATGCCAGCGAAGGCGCCGCCCCGATCGAGGCGGATATCGAGCGTATTGAGGCGCTGGGTGTGCGCGTGATCGTTGGTGACTTCGCTGCCGAAGGAAGCGTACTGCGGCATGACACCGACCGTGTCGCGGACACCCTGATGAAAATTGGCCTTGCGCGTCGCGCCGACGTCATGCCCGAACCCGACGGAGTAGGGACTGCTAGCGCAGGAGCAGGGTTACTGTAACGTGAGCCACGGATCTCTGCAGGCATTTTCATCAAGAAAACTGCCTACATCGCTGATGCTGGATACATCACACTGTCCCTGCTTCTGCTCTAGCTGACCGTGCTGCCGGTTCGCTTCAGTTGCCCACAGGCAGCGTAGATGTCGCGGCCGCGCGGTCGACGAATGAAGGCGGGTATCCCTCCCTGCAACAGTCTCCTCTGGAATTGCTCCACGTCCTCGGGCCGCGGCATGTGGAAGTCGACTCCCGGTCCCGGATTCCAGACAATCAGGTTGACCTTGGCAGGAATGTTGGCGCGGCGTAACAAGGACGCTACCTCGGCGGCATGTTCAGGCTTGTCGTTGACGCCCCCCAGCAGCACATATTCAAAGCTCACCTTCTCTTTGAATCGCAACGGCATCCGGCGAACGGCTTGCATTACCGCATCGATACTCCACTTGTGTGTGACCGGCATGATCTGCTCGCGCACCAGATTGTTCGACGCGTTGAGAGAAATTGCCAGCTTCGGTCGCACGGCTTCTGCCGCGAAGCGTTCAATCCCCGGCACGATTCCCGAGGTGGAAACCGTCATACGCGACTCGGCAATGCCAACCTCGCCAACCAAAAGTCTTACAGCGTCCATCAAAGCGTCGTAATTCAGAAACGGCTCTCCCATTCCCATGA
The DNA here is from genome assembly GCA_025355385.1 of Acidobacteriaceae bacterium. Taxonomy (GTDB): domain Bacteria; phylum Acidobacteriota; class Terriglobia; order Terriglobales; family Acidobacteriaceae; genus JANXZS01. The sequence goes on from JANXZS010000205.1 coordinate 10,724, forward strand.
ATACGAGATTGATCCGGTCACGGTCAACGCGTACCTGATGTCGCTTCAGCACGGAAACTACCTGCCCGGCAATCTCTCCGGACGTTAGGTTGCGCTGCAGGCCCAGCCTCGCCGTCAGGCAGAACCGGCAATTCACGGCACAGCCTATCTGGCTGGATACACAGATAGTTGCGCGATGATAATTCTCCTCGTCCTCGGCCGCCTCTGAGCCGTCTCCCTTTTCGCCACCATCGCCTTCGGGCATCCAAACCGTCTCCACCGTCTGGCCATCGCCACAAGCGATAAGGTAGCGCTCGGTGCCATCCGTCGAGCGGAATGTCTCGCTGATCGAGGGAATCCCCATCCGGTAGCCAGCCTCGATTAGCCCGCGGCGCAGGTCTTTAGGTAAAGTAGAGATGTGGTCCAGATCCGAGTGCCAATGGCGATACAGGGCGTCGGAAAGCTGACGGGAACGGTAGGCGGGCTGGCCAAAAGTCCCCATTACGGTCGCAAGCTGTTCATTTGAAAGCCCAAAAAGTGGGCGCTCCCATTGGCCCCCCGGCGAGTCTAATAATTGTACGTATTTGTCCTTGCCCGGCGTCATTCCTGCATCCCGCTTCGTTTCGACGAGCATAGCACTCTCCCCCTCGGGCAAGTCTGACCGCGCTAAGCGGTCACCAGAAAGAAGTACATGGTTCAGAATCGAAATATCCGCAAGACTGTTCTCCCCAACGGCCTTACTATCCTGACCGAGCGCATGGAGCATGTTCGCTCAGTAGCAATGGGGGTCTGGATCAAGGCCGGGTCGCGCCACGAAACTGCCGAGATCAACGGCATCTCCCATTTTGTGGAGCACATGGTATTCAAGGGCACTCGCTCCCGCACCGCGCAGCTCATCGCGCGTGAAGTGGACGCCATTGGCGGAAATCTCGACGCGTTTACCGGAAAAGAGTCCATCTGCCTGAACATGAAAGTACTGGATGAGCACGTGCCATCGGCGCTCGACGTTTTGTCGGACATGGTGCTCAATCCCACCTTTTCCAGTGACGACATACAGCGCGAGCGCGGTGTCATTCTCGAAGAGATCAAGATCGATGAAGATAACCCCGACTATCTTATTTCCGAAATCTTTACCCAGAGTTTCTGGAAGGGGCACCCCCTGGGGAAGCCGATCCTGGGAACGCGCGAAACGGTCAAACGTTTTGAGCAGGACACACTTTTCGGTTACTACGGTGAGCGTTTCCACGGCGGAAACATCATCTTTTCCGCTGCTGGCAATCTGGAACACGAAGTCTTCGTTGAAAATGTGATCCAGCGCTTTCAGGCGCTGCCCGGAGGCTTGAGCAAGGGACTCGGGGACCCGCCAAAGACTGCTTCGCGCATCATTCTGCGAAACAAGAAGGCGCTTGAGCAGGTCCAGCTCTGTCTCGGAGTACCCTCTCCGCCCATCGCGCACGAGCAGCGCTATGTGACGCTGGTCCTGAACACCATTCTGGGGGGCGGCATGAGTTCGCGGCTCTTCCAGACCATCCGTGAAGAGCGCGGCCTCGCCTATGCCATCTACAGCGACCTGAACCCCTATTGTGATACGGGGTCGCTGTGCATTTATGCGGGAACACCCGCATCCAAGGCTCTCGAGGTCATTGAGTTGATCATGGTGGAGTTTCGCCGGCTGAAGCAAGAGCCGCTACCCGCGGAGGAACTGCGCCGCGCCAAAGATCAGCTCAAGGGCAATATCCTGCTGGGCCTGGAGAGTTCAACCTCGCGCATGTCAAACCTGGCGCGTCAGGAGATGTACTTCCAATATTTCTTCAGCATGCAGGAGATTCTCGACATGGTTGAGAAGGTGACTGCGGAACAGGTGATGACCATGGCGCAAACCCTCTTCCAGCCAGAGGCCGTGGCCGTGACACTGCTGGGCCGCCTGGACGGCCTAAAGCTATCGCGGGATCAGCTGGCCTGTTGAGCCGCAGTCGCCGGCCCCGGGTCAGTCAGACCTCAGTCGCCAGATCTCATGTGCTGCGGGATGAGGTGCAGCGGGATGAGGTGCAGCGGGATTGCCCCATGTCTCGCTTTTGAGACATGGGTTCTCGACAACACGTGCACTCCACGCACTATGTGACGGAAGTAGGCGAACACTGCACCGCAAAATTACCGCAGCTATGCCCTATGGTCTCAAAAGCGAGACATGGGGCACCCACTTAGACAACTGACAACTTTTTTAGTGTTGCCCTCCCGAGCGCGCCAGTTCACCTTTGCGTCTGGTTAGATTAGGATTGCCATCGGCGGCTCTATCTCCCCACATTCGGGCCGCGCTAGAAAGCGGAGACAGATGAAACTCGGTTTCGCTCGAATGCTTATCAGAAATTCCATACTTTCCCGGACCGAAGACACGAGGCAACGCCGCACCGGCGGCTTCACGCTGATGGAGTTGCTGATTGTCATGTCCATCATTCTCATCCTGATGCTGATCGCAATCCCGAATTTCAGCAGCATGAAAAGTCAGGCGAACGAAACCTCGGCAATCCAGTCCTTACGGGCCATCTACCAGTCGCAGATTCAGTATCAGACCACCTATCCCGCCAACGGTTTTGCCTGCACCCTGGCCACCCTCGGCGGCGCCATCGGCACCAGCGCGCCCAGCCCTCAATCTGCGCAGGTTTTGCAGGGCGATCTCGCGACCGGCAACAAGAGCGGATATACATTTGCCATCGTCAATTGCACCAAGGTAACGGTGAACAACCAGGATATGTACACCTCCTACGAGGCGACCGCCGTTCCACAGGCCATCGGCAAGACCGGGCATCGCGGATTTTGTATCGATCAGGCGGGCGAGATCAGGGCTGATCCAGCCGGTGGAACCAATTGCACGCTACCCCTGCAGTGATGCCTGCCAGAGCCACGCGATGCGACATCAGAATAGGTGACCTGAATGTCAGGTCCAAGATGCAATGGGTGCCTTATGTCTCGCGTTTAAGACACGGGATTGCTATTGCAGTTCTCACCCTGCTTGCGTCCGGCGTGATCCACGCGACCGATCCAAATGAGAGTGCCAAAACTGAGTCCGCGCAGACACTCGCCAACTCCGTCGACCACCATTACAACTCCCTCCGCAGCCTGCGGGTGGAGTTTTCGCAGCAGTACGCGGGCATGGGCATGAACCGCCACGAGAGCGGGACCCTGCTGCTGAAAAAGCCCGGCCGCATGCGCTGGACCTACTCCCAGCCGGCGGGCAAGCTTTTTGTTCTGGATAGCAAATTCGCCTATTTTTACGGCCCGGGCGACACCCAGGTGCAACGCGTTGCCGCCAAACAGCTTGATGACCTGCGCTCGCCCTTGCGCTTCCTGCTGGGACACACCCAATTGACAACGGAGCTGATCGGCTTGACGGCGACACCATCCGACAGCGGCTACCAGTTGAGTGGAATCCCCAAAGGAATGGAAAAGCGGGTGGAACGGATGAGCCTGCTGGTGACGCCCGACGGTGTCATCCACTCTATGAAGATCGAAGAAGTAGATGGTGCCGAGACCATCTTCAAGCTCAGCGGAGAGCAGCCGAACCCTCCAGCCCCCGACTCCGAATTCGTCTTCCAGGCGCCCAAGGGTGTACCCGTGGTCGAGGGCGCACCACCGGTCTAGGAAGCGCGCAATCTACTGGGACTTCGAGGATTCTCACATGGACCGCGTCCGCATCTTGACGGAAAAGTCTCGCCTGCCTCTCCTGCTAGCCATGCTTCTGGCCGTCGCTTCCCTTCCGGCCTGTGCGCAATGGGAGATCGAGCAGTCACACACCAAGGCGGACCTGCGCGGCATCCACGCGGTCGGCAACGGAGTTGCCTGGGCGAGCGGCACCAACGGCACCGTCCTGCGCACCGAAGATGGCGGCTACTTGTGGCAGTTGTGTGCATGGCTTCCCGGCGCAGAGACCTTGGATTTTCGCGGCGTGTGGGCCTGGGACTCGGAGACTGCAATTGTGATGTCCTCCGGCCACGGCGATCAATCCCGGCTCTACAAGACGACGGATGGCTGCGCAACGTGGCAGGCCCTCTACTCCAATCCCGACCCGAAGGGCTTTTGGGACGCGATTACCTTTACCGACAAAAAGCACGGCATCATCCTCGGCGATCCCGTCGATGGCAGATTTGTAATCCTCAGAACGGAGGACGGCGGCCTCCATTGGAGAAAGGTCGATGACCCCGCCCTGGGTGCCGATCCCCTGGGTGAGGGTGCCTTTGCCGCCAGCAATTCCTCTTACGTCGCGATTCCCTCCAGCGGAAAATTTACGATGGATACACCGCTGGGAGCGGCACTGGAATTCTTCGGCACGAGCGGACCCGGCGGCCCCCGCGTCTTCTATCTAGCAATGCGAGACAAACAAGCGGTTGCACCAGGCTCGAAGACGGTCCGCGCAAAGGCGGCTGAAGCGAAGATGTCGCTCAAGTGGATGAACGTAGCCGTTCCGCTGGCAAAAACTGCGCCTTCGATGGGAATCTTTGCTCTGGCTTTCAGCGACGCATTCACCGGCGTCGCGGTTGGTGGGGACTATCTGCAACCCAACGACAGCTCCGGCACAGCGGCCTTCACCGTGGACAATAGTCAGACCTGGATGAAGGCCATGCGGCCTCCCCACGGCTACCGCTCCTCTGTAGCCTGGAGCGCGGCCGACAAAGCATGGGTGACGGTAGGGCCCAATGGAGGCGACGTAAGCCGCGACGACGGCAAGACGTGGCAACAAACCCCTATCTCCGCCGACGGCGGCCCGTGGAATGCCCTGAGCTTGCCGTGGGTGGTCGGACCGAAGGGCCGGATAGCGAAGCTGATATCGTTGAATAAGTAAGGGAGTACGTAGGGATAAGTAGCTCACGGGTAACATCTGCACTTAGGGCCTAATGGCGTCAGGTCCAGCACCACCAACTGCAGGATCGCCAGAGTAAATCTGGCAGGGGAACGATGGCGGAGTTTGTCGTAAAGCTGGCGGATGAACGAGGCCGCATATCGGAGCAGGTTCAAGCGGCGTCATCTGCCGAAGAGCTGAAGCAGCGCTTCACGCAGTTGGGGTATTTTGTCTACTCGGTGCGCCCACACGGCTTCGGCTCCGGTCTCCGTAAAAAGGTCAAGCTCGAAACCTTCCTCATCTTCAACCAGCAGTTCCTCACCCTCATCCGCGCCGGACTGCCCATCCTTGGCTCACTCGATATGCTGGCCAAGGGGCAGAAGAACACCACCTTCGCCGCCCAGCTCCAGGACGTTACAACCCGCGTGCGTACAGGGCAGTCGCTCTCAGAAGCCTTCACGGCACAAGGCAGTTTCCCGGTGATCTACACCACCACGCTTCTTGCCGGGGAGCGCAGCGGCAATCTTGAAGAAGTGCTGGGCCGCTATCTGGCGTTCCAGCGCATCTCGCTTACTTTCCGGAAGAAGTTGCAAGCCTCGCTCATCTACCCCGCGCTGCTGGTTTTCATTGTGATTGGCCTGTTCATCTTTCTTATAAGCTTCGTGGTTCCGCGTTTCGCCACGCTCTATGACCAGATTGGCACCAAGCTGCCTGCCCTTACATTAATGCTGCTGGCGGTGGGCACGCATGCGCAACGATATCTCCTCTATGTGCTTCCGGTAGTGGCGGTGATCGCCTTTCTGCTCTACCGCTGGAGCAAGACGCCGCGCGGCGCTGACCGTATTGATGGCATCCGCATCGGGCTGCCTGTCTTCGGCAAGATCTGGATCAAATACCAGGTCGCGCTATTCGCCCGAACACTCTCCACCCTGCTCACCGGCGGACTGCCGCTAGTTCCCTCGCTCGAAACAGCGGCGCGCAGCATTTCGAGCGGACGCATCGCCAAAGCCGTCTTCTCTTCAGTCACCAGCGTGCGCGAAGGCAATGGGCTGGCAAAGAGCCTGAATGGCACCCGAGTGTTTCCCGAATTGTCGGTCGAGATGATCGAGGTCGGCGAATCCACCGGCGCATTGCCGCAGATGCTGAACTCCGTCGCCGAGTTTTTTGAAGAGGACGTGCAGACCGCGCTCACCGCTTCGCTTGCATTGATTGAACCGGCCATCCTGATCGTGATGGGTGTGGTTGTCGTTGTGATCTTGATTGCGCTCTACCTGCCAATCTTTTCTCTCGGACAGGCCAGCAGCGTGGGGAGGTAGGAGCCATGGCAGACAGTCCTATTGTTGCGTTGCCCATCGAATTCGACGAGCAATCTCACGCGCAGGCGCTAGCCACGCGCTATCGCTGCGTTTTCGTCGACCTCAAGAACTTCCGCATTCAGCACGACCTCTTCCGCACCGTCCCCGTCGACATGATGTTCCGCTACAACTTCGTACCATTGGAGCAGAAGGAAGATCACCTCGTCATCGCGGTCAGTGACCCCAGCCGCCTGATGATGATCGACGAAATATCCGGCTTGCTGGGACAACGCGTAGTGACGTGTGTGGCCACGCTGAGCCAGATTACCGACTTGCTGAAGAAGACCGAACAGTCCCAGCGCGTGCTCGACGAAGCGACGGAAGGG
>JANXZS010000212.1 GCA_025355385.1 Acidobacteriaceae bacterium
CGTGGAAAGCCTGGAAAACCAAGCCCAGGTTTTCCACCCTTCCCACCGCCCTTGGAAATCGCTTCGCGATTCCCACATTCCCACCGCTTCGACGACTGGACTTATATAAAGATGAGGCCTAAACCGCCTCACCGAAGAATCAATGACTTAGAGGTGGGCCAAATCAAACCGCCGAAATGGGCCAAGTACTCTTGCCAAACGCATCACGCCTTTCCCGTGAGAGTCTTGATCCGTCGAGGTCTTTTTGGGCATCGATAAAGATCGAGGTTCCGACAGCTCTGTTACCCGGAGGGATCGGGCACCAGCCGCCTCCCCGCAGCCGCGCAATTAGCGCTAGGAATACCAAAATCTTCACAGCTATTGCCCAGCGGGGGATGGATGGTCGGGTCCGCAATGGCCACCACACGGCCGGCGCTGGTTCCCAAGAATTGTGGTGGTTGTAGGCGAGCGCGTAACGCTTCCCATTTATCCGAACCCAGAGAATGTTCGCGGTCTTGCCAGCATACGTGCGCACCCTGACGGGCTCCGGATCCTTCTTCCAAAGCACGGCTCCAACAATCGCGAGTGCAATCGCTCCCACCGTTTTAGCGTGATGATCGGCGCGCCCAAGGACGCCTTCGAGGTACAACTCCATCGTTTTCAGATCGTTGACCTGCAACGCCATGAGGTGCTCCTAGCGGTAAGTTGGACAGACGCTTGATTATCATGCTGGACGGTGTTGCCGTCCAACTTTGAACCGCATTGGTGTGGTCGCGGCAAAGTGCGAGCCGGACGGCAGATGAATACATGACGAAGTTTAGATTGTGGCAGCTCACCATAACGGTGTAACCCGATGCAGAATCGAGGGAGTCGTGCGGGTATGTCAAAACGTCAAGATAGGTTTCCGCGCGCTCAAACGGAGTGAAGGCCCCTATTCTTTCCCAAAGCTCTCTTCACCGAGGAAGCTGATATTAATGTCAGTCAAGTCAAATTGCCGAATCGTAGCGATCGCACCAAACGCGTGTGCCTTGTTATTCGCGACGAATGATTGCGGGGCGTTCCGCTTACGATAATAAATCTCCAACTCCGAAGCGTAGCAATTCACCTGCTGCTGAAGATCCTTTTCTTTGAAAGACGAAACCCATTGGGCGAGCAGCGCACGTACAGCAGCCTCGCGATTCGGTTCTGATTGCTGTTCAGAACTTGTAACTGCTGTCTGAGGTGCGGGTGACAGAACAGGATTTGATACTTGGACATCATCCCGAGCAGGCCGCGCAATAGAGGAAGCCACAGATTCGCAGTCGCTTGGATGAATATCGTCAAGCTTCTTATAGTCGTGAGAAAAGCATTCATTTACCTTGTACGAGGTGCCATCGAATTTCAAGACGTCCCCACCATAGCCGCCGTCAATCAAGAGGTCCCTATAGCCGTTCGTTACGCTGTCGAGAACGTAAACGCCACCTTGGCTCTCCAGCAAGGACTTATATTTAAGCGAGGCTCTGCCATCGCTGGTGACTTCACTCCGTAGTCCATAAATGCTCCATGGACAACCACTCCCCGACCCGCAGAAATCTGGGTTCGTATCTTCGACCAACAACTCTGGGAGCCGGCCGTCGCTTAGCCTTAAAGAGTTGGCGTTTCCTTTTCTTTCCTCATTAGTCGGGGTAATCCCGACATCCTTCCACAATTGCTCAGGTATTGGCACTTCGGGTAGCGGAGTGTACGGCCGCTGCAAAACCTCGGTGATTGACTTTAGCCACGGTGCCATGATGGCATCTGTCAACGACGCCTTCGGCGTTTCCGCCGGAGGCGTGGGGAGTCGTGCCGTTTGGTTAGAGTCGACCTTCGGCGGAAGGCTTGCCTGTGGACTTCCGTGGCCGTCTGCCTGTCGCGACACGTTTGGAAAAAACGTCGGCAGCCACGTCAGGCCGGCTACGCAAGTTAGAAGAGCTGTGGCGACCCAGACATGAGGTCCAATTTGCCATCGACGCAAGTTGTTGAGCGGCTCGTCAACCTGCTCCATCGGCAGCCTTGGCTCTGGGGCAATCCCTTGCGTGCTCCTGGAGCCTGTCCGAGTCGCATCATCTGTTACCTTCGCTCGTTCGCCCTTGGGTTCTATTAACTTTTCCGTACAGCCGTGATTGTCCTGCCGGAAGAGCTTGCCGTTATCGAAGATATATTGCTGATGACAGGATTCACACTCAACAGCTCGGGACATTTGCGATTGCAGCGCTTCCTGAGGGACTGTAAATACGTTCCGTTGCCCGCACTTGCATGTAAGGCCTATATGCTTCGACCCCCCAGCTTCTACAAATCGCGCTTTTGGGCCAGCCGCGATGGGCTGCTCAGCGATCGCAGCGTCGAGCGACTCATCCAGGGTCTCCGTAGCCAATGCCGATGGCGCTAAACTCGGGATTTGAGTCTCAGGAGAGGGAAACAAGGTCGCCTCGTTGCCCAGAGCCACTCGCAGCATTTGAAGACTCTCGGCTGTTTTCCCACGCAGAGAAGTGAGTCCACCGAGCTCACTCGTCAATTCCCGTCGCTTTCGCTCCAAGTGCTCAAACAGGCTGCTCTGGCTTTGCAATAATTTGTCGAGCGTGTATCTGTAGCGTTGCACCACTTCCTTCACATTGGTCGCAAGTGCCATACAGACGGCGTCCGCAGTCAAAGCAATCGCCTCGGCTCCAGCGCTTTCAGAGTTACGCTCGAACACAGCGTGTCCCTCCAGAGCCTTTCCCGACATTTCGTCTTTCAGTTCCTGCAGCGACGGGCCAAACCAATCCTTTATCTTTCGCCGTACCCCGACCACAAGGCTAACACTCTTGGTGACCGCAGCGATTGCAAAGCCAACGCCCAACGTGGCAATGGCAAAGACAGGATGCCCCCCCGACATACCTATTCGCGCAACTTGAAACGAGCCGCGAGCAGCCGTTTTCCCATATTCCGGTAGGTTCGCTTCGAGGGCCGACAATTGCTGGAGCGAGATATACTTTTGCAACTGAGCTCCCGAAGTCATGTCGCCGTGGCGTACCAATGCCTCCGGCAAGCTCAACAGAGTTGGTGTACCAAATCTGGATTCATTGATGTGTTTGAAGTAAAGCCACTCGAGCCAGAGCCAAGCAAAAGCAGCCACACAACCGATCACGACACCGGACTCAAGCGACAAAGCAGTGGTCGTTGCCCACGCGACTGCGCCGCCTCCGAGTGCCATAGCAAACCATGTTGTTGTTCGCCTGAGAAATCGCTTTTCCTCGACGAAACGAATTCCGCGAAACAGTTCCTGTACTTTAGCCACCATTATGTCTTGGCAGGTGCGAAAGCAAGCGTCCAGTGGGTCGTTGAAATATGCATTCAAGGCTTTCGCTGATGTTTCAAATTCGGCCCGAAGTTGAGCTGGCACGTTTTGCGCGAGTGATTCCTTACTGTCCGCCGCTTCGATGCAGTTGGTCAGCCGCGAATGGAGTTCTGCGCATTTGTTCTGATGAAAGGCAGGATAGCCATCCAGTAGCTGGCGTTTCTTCTCTGCTACGATTGCCCCAAGTGTGCGGGCAAGGTTCTCAACTAGTAGTTCCGAATCGGGCAGTCTAGTCTTGTAGCGAATCGCGAGTTCATCTTCCGCAAGTCGATGTTGCGACACCAGGAGGCGCTCGGCTCGTGCAATTGCCTCATCAAGCGAACGCGCGAGTTCTGCGCAAATGACCAGATCGCGCTCGGCCTCCATGAAATTCCGCAGGTCGTGCTCGAAACTGGTGAAACGCTGTCCCCATTCGAGGTTGTCTTCTTTGAACGCGGACGACAGGAGCAGAACCCGTGGATTGGGAATCCCACACTCTTGCGTGAGCACATTCGACAGGTACTCAAGTGCCTCCTGCTGCTCGCCAGGATCGAGAATGTCGGCCCGGTTAAGGACAAAAAAGAATTTGTCAATGCGGCTGTTTATGCTGCGGAGGAAATCAGTCGTAGTCTTCTTTCCTGGCTGCCGCGCATCCATCAAAAACAAACACGCATTCGCCGCACTGATTGCCTGTTCTGTGATTGCCTCGTGCGCGGCAATGTTGACATTTACCCCTGGCGTGTCAACTACAACCAATCCGTCGGCCAACAAAGAAGCTGGAAGCGTCACGCGAACAGATGTGACTTGCGACGTGTGCTCACCGTCCGTCGAATACTGTGGTACCTGCTCAGGTGACAATGCCAGAACCTTGCCGGATTTCAGAGACACTTCGCAAGCGGCTGACTTGCCATAGCGAATGTAAGTACATACTGATGTTGTTGGCAGAAGGCCGGTCTGAAAGATATCGGTGCCGAGAAGCCTATTGATGAACGTTGTTTTTCCGGCACTGAATTCGCCCAATACTGTCAGGACAATCTCGTGCGATGCAGCGCGCTTTTTCAGCTCTTCAAGCCGCCTGGCCAGTTCTGAATCGGAATCAAGTTGGTACCGTGAACAACCTTCCAGCAACGTGGCAATGGCGTCATCGATAAAGCTCTTGACACGGAGGGCGGGTTGTTGAGTGAGGCCAGTCATAATCGGAACCATTGAGAAACTTTGTAGATCCACCCCAACGCCGCGCGGGTCCTTGATTCACACGATCAAACTGTTTTGCTAGTTGTGGGGGCGGATCTTCAGAAGTCCCCCAGTAGCGGCAGACTGCCTCAGTGCGGCGCAATCGGCAATCAGGATATCGATACATTTTTGCCATTGTCCATCGAGCCGAGACCCTCCGTCATCGCCGCTGAGAGCTTCGCATGCGGACCGTATGCGGTGTTGAGGCTCATCCAAGACGTCCGTAATGGTGAATGCAATCGCATCGAAGCGTTCGGATAAGGCGGCGGTGATTTGATGTTTGAGTTGCGTGCCGGTATGGCGCAACATCACCGGGACGTTTGACGGACGTTGGGCTTCCGATCCACCAAACAGCCGACCAATGACCCGGAACGCCACAACGGCAAACCCGGCCAGTGGAGACACAAATGCAGCGACCAGGAGCCCGACCTGGTTTACGGGGTCATTCAGCAAGTCTCGCAACTCTTCGACTCGATTTCGCTGTGGAACCGGTCCTGTGGAATCTGGCGAAGCCACGCTGATAGTGGGTTTGTCGTGCGCGAGGGGAAGATACGCGGAAGCATCTGCGCTACACTCCTTCGCAACCTGCTGAACAGATTGGTTCAACAGTTCGATTCGTGCCTCTGTCTTGCGTCCAACTTCCTGCTGAGTTAGTTCAAGAGCACGCTCGAACCCATGTTGGCTGGCCCTTACATCGAACGATACGGCAGCATTCTCGAAAATCTCGCCAATGGACCCTTCGGTTTCGCTCATTAGCCGAGTGCGAGTGATTTTCAGTTTTGCGAGCGTGGACTGGCAGGCCTCTGTGGACTTGCGCAGGATTTGCGCATCGCGCCGGGCCATTTCCCGCAAGCGATCCCGAGCGGCACTCTGCATCACAATTCGATCAGATACTGCCTGTCGGAGCCGAAGCAATAGGACGGCAGCGCGAGCACGAACACCGTCTATGAGCGCTGCATCTCGCTGAGATGGCTCGCCAAAACGAATGACCTGTTTCCAAAACTCACTTTGATATCTTACGGACGACTCGCCCTCTACGGATCGGAGCTTCATCTTTGCTGACACAGGAAAAACGGGAATATGTTGCGTATGGCTGTTTACGATCTCAGCCATAGCAGTCGCGCCAGAATCGGAGAAACGCGATGCAACTTCTTGATATATCGCGGCAACGCCGTCGCGAACATACTTAACAGCGGCATTGATCTCGGCGGCGTTTGCTACGCGATCCGTATGGTTGAGCACATACCATGTTTTGACAAGGCTGCTCCCCAGAACACGCTCCCGCAGGAATTCAACCTCACTTCGCTTAAGCGGTTGCTGAATATCCATGACGAAAACAAGCGCGTGCGCTTGGGGAATCGTCTCGTACACAATCTCAGCACGGGTTTGGTTGATGTCATTTACGCCAGGCGTATCCACAAGAACCAGCCCCTTGGGCGCCGTGGGCGTCTGAATGCGGACTTCTCGAATATCACTTTGATCGCCATTCTTGGCGGTGAATCTTTGCAGTACATCTGCATCGAACGGCAGCTCGGTTTCCCGGCCATCCCAGTGAACAACCACAATCTGTGGCCGCTCTGAATGTGACACGACGTTAATAGTCGCCGTCGTTGGAATAACTCCCACTGGCAATAGCGCCGTGCCGCACAGTGCGTTTACGAGTGTGGATTTGCCGGCATTGAACTCACCAATAACAACCACCCTCGCCGGTTCATCGTGTGCGAGGCGAACTTTTAGCTCCTCAGCCTGACGTCTCTCATTCGGCATACCAACCGCGGCGAAGCCCGCGGTTATTTCGTCCAGCAACGCGATGAGGCTCTCGACACTTAGCACATTCTTCACTTAGGCCGCATCTCCTTCGCCGCAACTGTGATTTCACGTCCATCCCAGTCGGCGACTACCGTCAAATTCGAAGAAAGCGACCCATGTAGGGTCTGCTGCAATATGAAGTCTGACAGCTTCGTAAGGACAAGCTGCTGCAAAGCCCGGCGCAGGGGTCGCGCGCCCATTGTCGGATCGAATCCGCGTTCCAGGACAGCTTCCCTTGCAGCTGCAGTTAGCTCTATCACCGGTCGATCATTCTGACTTAATTGCCTATTTTCTGCTGCTATAAGCAATTCAAGTATCCGTTCGAGTTCATCTCGCTTCAGAGGCGAGAAGATAACAATCTCATCAATTCGATTAATGATTTCTGGACGGAATGTCGTTTTCAATAACTCCGTCACTTGCCGCCGAACGTCTTCGTAACGGTTGGCTATATCGCTTGGATCGAGTTTGCCGATCAATTCAGCGCAGACGTTGCTGGTAAGCATGACTAAGGATTGCGAAAAAAAGCAGGTCTTGCCCATACCGTCCTGCAACTTGCCTTCCTCCAGAATCTGCAAGAGAAGGTTGTGAATATCCGGGTGGGCCTTCTCTATCTCATCGAAAAGGACCACACAGGCAGGTCTTGCTGCTACTTCCCGGACCAGCTTTCCGCCCTCGTCCGAACCCTGGTATCCCGGCGGGGAGCCTATCAACTTTGACGCTTCATGTCGTTCCATGTATTCGCTCATGTTGTACTGGAGTAAAGACCCATCACCCCAGAGCCGGTCCGCTACAATCCTGCATAACTCCGTCTTGCCCACACCCGTAGGACCCAAAAAAAGAAATGATCCAATCGGACGCACCGATTGACCAAGTGCAAGCATACGTTTCAGAGCAGAGCACACAGCACTGATCGCGTGCTGTTGGCCGACAAGACCATCCCGAAGTTTCTGCTCAAGCCCAAGTATCTTCTGAACTGCCGAGCGATCCCGAGCATCAACTCCGCCAAACCTCTCGTGCACAACTGCCTGTACGTCCGCGACTGTGACGCTGACTGCCGACCCGCTCTTCTTTTCAAACCAGGCGTCGGCCATTCGAGCGGCAGTCTTCCAGTCTTCTTGCTCAATTGCACGTATTTCAGCCCCAACCGCCTCAATCATTGTGGCGAACGTCCGATCTGCAGCTACGGATTTCGTTGCCCTATCCGGTGCGGACTTCTTCGCCATACAGGCAGTTAGCAGATCGATGGCTTTATCAGGAAGCCGGCGATCATGTACATACCGAATGCACGCATCCACGATTGCTTCAACGACTCCCGCATCCAGGGCAACTCCGGTTCGGGCCGTCCGTTGAACCCCGAGCTGACGCAGAATAACGATTGCCTCTTCGCGTGTCGGTTCCGGGACATCAATCCGAACAAAACGCCTCGCCAGCGCAGCGTCTTTCCTATTCATGACTTCAAATTCACGATTCGTTGTTGCACCGATCATCCGGATTTCGCCGCGCGCCAGGTAAGGCTTAAGAAAAGTTGCAAGAGGACTCGGCCTGTTCTCATCGGAAAGAACGCCAAGCAGCGCGTGTATCTCGTCTACAAAGACAACAACGTCGCGGTGCGTGCGGAGGTAATCAACGAGGACTTTCAACTTTGCTTCGAACGACCCAGCATACATGGTGCCTGAAGCTAGCGCATTTGTATCGAGTTCCTTGATGTGGATAGCTCGAAGTCCAGCAGGAGAGTTGTCTTGCGACAACCTTAGCGCAATAGCTTCGACGATAGCGGTCTTGCCGACGCCAGGCTCGCCCGTCAAAACAAGGTTGGATTTACCGTCTTGGGAAAGCACGGCAATCGCTTGATCAATGATTCTGCTGCGACCGCAAAACGGGCCGAGCCTGCCATCCGCTGCTAATTGCGATAAGTCTCTGCTGAAGTATTCGTCCACCGTGGGCCTCGCCGCCGACAGCTGCACAGAAGAAATGGGCAATGTCGAACGCTGCAATTTCTCAACATTGTGCCAGCTATGTTGACGATTTCATGATCCTCATACTTGTATCGTCGTCGGAACGCCTTCATTCGGGGCTGAGTACGCCGCGCCGACACCCATCTCGACGAGCGTGGTGATCCCTTGAGTCAGCGTTCATCAAGGTCGTATGCTTCCAATATCCGTCCTTGCTCTACCTTAAGCACGATGACCATCGGCTTTTGCGAACACAAGAGTTGATCGGCTGCAACCTGCGATACCTGTCTCTTGATCTCGCCTGCGGAGAACAGGATCGTCTCAAGGTGCTGCCCGAAGCGTTCTGCGAGGTCACTCCTCCGCTCTTGTATTGTCTCTGGACGGTTAAAGTAAGCGTCAACCTCACCGATTTTGCACCGCATCTTTTCGTTCATCGGGCTATGGAGAGCAGTCAACCGGGATTTCCATTTTGGCTCTTGTAATCTTCAAACTATACACCCCTCCAGCGATTCCAGCGCACTATTTTCCTCTCGGCTGGCCTCCACGGCTCGGCACCGGGTTCGCTTCGCCCAATCCGAGCCCCGAATGGGCTAACCACGGCCTTCCTGCCCGGTTTTGTCGGACACT
>JANXZS010000221.1 GCA_025355385.1 Acidobacteriaceae bacterium
CAAATCGTGAACCCGCGCCCGTCAACCAGGCTCGCCCGGGTCAGTCGATCAACAACCCTCATGACGGAACGCCGAATTCAATCGCTCCGCGTGCTGGAGTGCCAACCAACTTGCCCCAGCGCAATGCCAACCCTTCAAGTAATGGGACGGCTCCGTTAATAACCGCTCACCCGAATCATGAACCTGCGCCTACCAGCCAGGCTCGTCCGGGTCAGCCATCCAACACTAATCAGGGCGGTCGTCCTGAATATAACGCTCCGCAGGCAAACAACGGTTCGCAGCCGCGTTACAACGCTCCCCAGCAGCGTCAGCAGAGCATGCCGCAGGAGCCACGTTACAACGCGCCCCAGCAGCGTCAGCAGAGCATGCCGCAGGAGCCACGTTACGACGCGCCCCAGCAGCGTCAGCAAAGCATGCCGCAGGAGCCGCGTTACAACGCGCCCCAGCAGCGTCAGCAAAGCATGCCGCAGGAGCCGCGTTACAACGCTCCCCAGCAGCGTCAGCAGAGCATGCCGCAGCAGCCCCGCTATAGCGCTCCACCCCAGCGCCAGCAAGAGCAGCGCTATAACGCTCCACCACAGCGCCAGCAGAGCGCCCCGCAAGTTCGAAACGGCGATCCTCGCACTAGTGGAGGACGCGGTCGCTAAGCACACTTCTTGCTAAGATCGTCCGTGCAAAACCAGCCTGGCGGCTCGTACAACTTTACGAGCCGCTCTTTTTTATTCACTGGCCCCGATATCCCGACGACTCCGCCGTCGCTATGCAATCCTCAGGTCGGCCTTGGGATGCGCCGAAGGCGCGGGTTGCTGTAGGATTTGACAGCTGGCCAAGGGCCATCGCAGGCGCTGTGATCCCAAAGCCTGGTCTTTACCCGAGGGGTCGCGTCCAGCAGAGTCATCGGTTGGCCGTGTGGCCTAGATCATCTCGGCAAGGTCAAACATGCATTATCAGTAGCGCCGTTCTGTCTTTCCTCATCAGCGCAACAGACCCCGGGGATTTTGGTCTCATCAATCCTGCACCTTGAACTTAAGGAGAAATTCATGCCGAATCCTTTTGTACACGTAGAACTCAGCACAACTGATTTAGACAAGGCCAAGGCGTTTTACACCAAGCTCTTTGATTGGGATTTGAAGGACATGCCCATGCCCAATGGCAACTACACAATGATTGGCGTAGGCCAAGGCACCGGCGGCGGCATGATGCACAACTCGATGCCGGGATTGCCTTCGGTGTGGGTTCCGTATGTCGATGTCTTGGATATTCATGCTTCGACGGCGCAGGCAAAATCACTGGGCGCCAATATCATGCTGGATTCGATGGAAGTGCCCGGCATGGGATGGTGCTCCATGTTAATCGATCCGACGGGCGCTCCTATCGGCCTTTGGCAAAACAAGACTGCCTGAACTGTTTTTGCAGACCATGGACGATCGCCAGTCGGAGGCAAGTTTCAAGCCCACCCCGGCTGGCGTCCCTCCACTATTGCTTTGCCCAGCAGCCGGGGCGACCTCTCGCCTTCCGACAAAACGTTAAGAGGCGCGCAGCCGCAAAGCCAGCAGCGTGCAACCTTCGCGATGTCAACTGGATGGATGGTGTGCGCATAACCCGCGGCGACAATGCGTTAGCCCGGATGATACGATCACGAGTTTCCTCTGCTTCTGTCCCGGCTTACCCGATAGGCCGAGGCAGAGTCAATATGCGTGTGCCGGAGCCCAGGTCAATGTCTATCCCCACAATCGAAGCAGCTCAGAATCCTTTCACCCCAACCGCCGAACAGCAGCAGTTGCGCAAAGAGATCCGCGACTTTGCCGCGCGCGAGATTTTGCCCAACGTCATGCGATGGGACGAAGCAAGTGAATTTCCCCTCGACGTAGTGCGGCAGCTTGGCCAAATGGGTTTGATGGGCATCCTGCTTCCTGCGGAATATGGCGGCGCCGATCTTGGTTACGTTGAATATGTGCTCGCGGTCGAAGAGTTATCCGCGGTCGATGCCTCCATCGGCATCATCGTCGCTTCGCACAATTCTCTTTGCTCCAATCACATCTTTCTGGCTGGCGACGAAGCCCAGAGGCGGCGCTACCTCCCGCGGCTGGCCACCGGAGAGGCGCTCGGTGCCTGGGGATTGACCGAACCGGGTGCAGGATCGGACGCAGGCAGCGCCCGCACCACCGCCACCCGCAAGGGCGATGGCTGGGTGATCAATGGCAACAAGACCTTCATTACCAATGGACACTATGCCGATATCGCCGTCGTGATCGCCGTGACCGACAAGGACAAGGGAACCCGCGGACTCTCCGCTTTCGTCGTCGAAAAGGGCATGCGCGGTTTCCGCCCCGGCAAGAAGGAAAACAAGCTGGGCATGCGTGCCAGCGATACCTCTGAACTCATCTTCGAGGACTGCGAGATTCCCGCGGAAAATCTGCTGGGTATGGAGGGGGAGGGATTCGTCGATGCCATGCGCGTGCTGGATGGCGGGCGCATCTCGATTGCGGCGATGTCCCTGGGGATTGCCAAGGGCGCCTTCGAAGCCGCTTTGAAGTATGCGAAGGAGCGGCGGCAGTTCGGCAAGGCCATCGCCGACTTCCAAGGAATTCAGTGGAAGCTCGCCGATATGGCAACGCAGTTGGAAGCAGCCCGGCTGCTAACTCAGCGAGCCGCCGTGATGAAGGATGCAGGCGTGAAGACTACGCTGGAGTCCTCCATGGCGAAGCTCTACGCGAGCGAGGTGGCTGTGCGCATCTGCGATGAGGCGGTGCAGATCCATGGCGGATATGGATTCATCAAAGATTATCCCGTGGAAAAGTTCTACCGCGACGTCAAGCTCTGTACCATCGGCGAAGGCACCAGCGAAATCCAGCGCATGGTCATTGCACGCGAATTGCTGAAGAAGTAGCGCACGGGGCTGCCATGACAACGGCAGAAGCAGGGTTACTGTAAGGTGAGCCATATATCTCTGCAGGCATTTTCATCAAGAAAATGCCTACATCGCTGACGCTGGATACATCACACTATCCCTGCTTCTGCGCTAGTGCATGGGTACGGATTGGTGGCTCTTCTTCGGCCGCTCCATCAGGTAGGGGATGGGAATCAAACACGCAGTCAGCAGCACCAGCGCCCAAACCGTATCGACGTAAGCGAGGGTGTGAGCCTGCGTCTGCATCATGCGATAGATCTGCCCGCCGGCGTGGTGTGCCGCATCTGGCGTGGCCCAGCCTCTCTGGTGAAATGCGCCTGTCATTCCTCCCATCGTTCGCTGGTAGGCCTGCGATCCTGGCACCACGTTCGCTGACAGCATCGCCTGGTGAACCTGCTGGCGGCGAGCGATCAAAGTGGTGACAAACGAGATGCCAACACTGCCGCCGACATTGCGCATCAGCGAATTCATGCCACTCACTTCGTTATTCTTGTTTTGCGGAATTCCGATGTAGCACATGGTGTTGATCGGCACGAATAGGAAGGGCAGCCCGCACGCCACCACGGCACGCCAGCTCACCGCCGTCGCGAAATTGACGCCGAGGTTCAGGTTCGTCATGCGCAGCAGACCCATCGTGGTCACGATGAATCCGCAGGTGACGATGAAGCGCGGATCGAAGCGCGAGGTGATTAGTCCCGCCACCGGGAAAAGCACCATCAACACCAGCCCGCCAGCCGAGATCGCCATTCCCGCGCGCTCGGCGGAGTAGCCCATCAACTGCTGCAGAAATTGCGGGATGAGCACCGTGGTGGAGTAGAGCGAGGCGCCGACCATGAACATCACCAGCTGCGTCATGGCGAAGTTGCGCTTGCGGAAGAGCTGCAGATCGACAATGGGGTGCTCCGTCGTCAGCTCCCGCACCAGGAAGAGAATCACGCCTACACCCGCGGCCAGGGCGCACGCTACGATGAAGCGCGAGCTGAACCAGTCATCCTCCTGCCCCTTGTCCAACATCATCTGCAGCGCTCCGATCCCCACTACCAGCAGGCCCAGCCCGTAGTAGTCGATGGGAATTCGCTTCTTCTTCACGTCATCGAGATACGGCGGATCTTCCACCAGCTTGCGCGTGAAGTACAACGAAATAATCCCTACCGGAATGTTGAGGAAGAAGAGCCAGCGCCAGCTGTAGTTGTCCGTGATCCAGCCGCCGACGGTGGGGCCGATGGCCGGTGCCATCACCACCGCCATGCCATACACGGCGAAGGCCATGCTGCGTTTGGCTGGTGGAAAGGTGTCGGCGAGGATCGCCTGCTCGCTCGGCTGCAGCCCTCCTCCAGCCGCGCCCTGGATCACGCGGAAGAACACCAGCATGCCCAGCGAGGGAGCCAGGCCGCATAGAAATGAAGTCACCGTGAACAGCAATACGCAAGACATGTAAAAGCGCTTGCGACCGATGCGATTCGAAATCCATCCGCTGATAGGCAGCACGACGGCGTTGGACACCAGGTAGGACGTCAATACCCAGGTGCCCTCATCGATGCTTGCCGAAAGGCTCCCGGCAATGTGCGGCAGTGCCACGTTGGCTATCGACGAGTCGAGCGCCTCCATGAACGTGGCCAGCGTCACCGTTATGGCAATCAGCCACGGGTTCGCGCGTGGCCTCCACGTATCATGGAAGGACAGTGGCGGTTTGTCGTCCGACCGATCCGCGGTCACCGTAGTTGAAGCCAAAGATCCTCGTGGGAGTACAAAGTTGGGCCCGCGGGCCCCGACTTTATTGGCTGTACAGTTTTCTTTATACGCGAGGCTTCTATCCGGAGACGAGTACTCCCCGCCGGCACTGGCAGCAGCAGGCGCGGTATGATCGCTAACGAAGATGGAAGACACAGAACACAGCGAAGTTGCCCCGGCCGGAGTGGCGCGACTGGTGGAACGCGTGTGCGCGGGCGACGTACGCGCATTGGCCCGCGCCATATCTCTGGTGGAAGATAATTCTCCACTTGCCCCAGAGATCCTGGCTTGCTGTTTTCCCCATTCCGGCAAGGCCTTGCGCATTGGCATCACGGGATCGCCGGGAGCAGGCAAAAGTACCTTGGTCGACCGCCTCGTGAAAGATCTTCGCGCTGCTGACAAGACCATCGGTGTGCTCGCCATCGATCCCACCAGCCCATACTCCGGAGGCGCAATTCTCGGCGACCGCATCCGCATGCAGGAGCACTTCAACGACCCCGGCCTCTACCTGCGCAGCATGGCGACGCGCGGAGCGTTGGGCGGACTGGCCCGCGCTTCCGCTGACGTAGCTGCGGTCATCGAGGCCAGTGGCAAAGACGTGATCCTTATTGAAACCGTGGGAGTGGGCCAGGATGAGATCGAGATTGTCAGGCTCGCCGATGTTACCGTGGTCGTACTCGTACCCGGCATGGGTGACGACGTGCAGAGCCTGAAGGCGGGCATCATGGAGATCGCCGACATTTTTGTTGTGAACAAGAGCGACCGCGACGGCGCGGACCGCGTGGAGAAAGAGATTCGTGCCATGCAATCGCTCGACACTCGACATGGGGACTGGGGAGTAACTCCGATCGTGCGCACCGTTGCCACCACCGGAGAGGGCGTTGCGGGACTCGGCGCGGCCATCGCCCAGTTTCAACAGTGGCTGGAGCGCGAAGCAAGATGGAAGTCTCGCCGCCAGGCCTTCTGGCGCGAACGATTGCGCGAGATGATGCGACAGGAACTCCTGCTCGAGCTAAGTGAGCGCGGGTTCAACGAAGACGGCCTCGCTCACCATGCCGAAGAAGTGGAAGCAGGCAACGAAAATCCATACCGGCTGGTGCCGCAGCTGGTTAGCGAAGTCTTACGCCAGGGAGCCACGTCCTCGAGGAGAACGCCATGAGCACTGATCTCCCGGCCATCGATCACCTCGGCATCGCAGTTAAAAGTCTTCAGGCGGCTAAACACTTTTACGCGATGCTGGGCCTCGAAGCAAGTGACGAGGAGATCGTGGAGCAGGAGCAGGTACGCCTCACCATGGTAAAGCTCGGCGAGAGCCGTATCGAGTTGTTGCAACCGACCAGCGAAGATTCCCCCGTCGGCCGCTTTCTCGCCCGGCGCGGTGAGGGCCTCCACCACGTCGCACTCCGCGTAAAGAACATTCAGTCAGTGCTGGCCGAGTTGAAGAGCAAGGGCGTGCGGCTGGTATCGGATGCAGTGCAAACCGGCGCCGGTGGACACCTCTATTTCTTATGCATCCCTCCAGTGCCGGGGGAGTACTCCTCGAAATCTGCCAGAATCCTACGGAAAAGCCATGATCCACTTTCCCACAATTCTGGTGCTGGACACTTGCGGCTCCGAAGGTAAAGTCGCCCTCGCCCGCGTGCAGGCCGGTCGCGCGACGGTGCTGGGCGAGGCGACCATCGCCGGCAAAACCTTTACCGCGGAATTGGTTCCAACAATCTCCGGCCTGCTGCAGAGCGCCAACATTCGCCTCGCGGATCTTGACGCCCTGGCCGTGGTCCACGGCCCTGGCAGCTTTACCGGAGTACGGATCGGTGTCAGTACAGCTAAAGGATTGGTTGAGGCTGCGGCGATCCCGCTGATCGCCATTTCCCGGCTCGCGGTGCTCGACCGGCTCTCGGCGTTGCAGGGTCGAACTATCGCGGTTTTCGATGCCGGCAGGGGAGAGTTCTACGGCGGCATTTATGAAAACGGCCAACCCATCCGTGAGGCCTTGATGTGCTATGAGGAAGTCATGGCCGAAGCCACTATGCCATCCCCGACGACAGGGCAATCCCCGATGACCGGGCAATTCCCCAACCTGCTTGTCTGCGAAGCGCGCGTCCAGGCTGCGTTCGCCGCGCTCGGGCCCCGCATGCTTTCACTGCCCACTGTGACCGACGCATTGCCGCTAGCGGTGGAGCGCTGGCAGAGCGCCGAGTTCGACGACCCTTTGACCTTGGATGGCAATTACCTGCGGCGTTCCGACGCCGAGATCTTTTCCCGCCAGGCCCGCGACCTCGACACCAAGCGCAAGGGTACAGAGACGGCCAGTCATGATTCGGCCACCTGATTTTGCCGTCCCCGGCCTGCTGATTCGCCCCATGCTGGCGGCGGATCTTTCTACAGTGGTGAGAATAGAACGCACCACACCTCGAGCGCCTCACTGGAGCCTCGAAGACTATCGCAACTGCCTCGAAGCTTCTTCCGAACACCTTCAGCGTCGTGCCTGGATCGCCGAGTGCAGCGATGGCATCCTGGGCTTTGCCGTGGTTAGCGGAGTGCCCGTCGGACCTCGCCTGGAGTTCGAATTGGAGTCGCTCGTGATCCGTCCTCAGGATCAGCGGCGCGGGGTGGGAAGCACGCTCCTGGCCACGGTCATTCGCGTGTTGAACAGTTCTGGCGCCTCCATACTCACGCTTGAAGTGCGCGCCTCCAACGTGGCGGCAATTCGATTGTACGAAGCATTTGGATTCACCCGGACAGGCCTCCGCAAGGCCTACTATGGGGGCCGCGACGGAACGCCACCCGAAGACGCCGTACTGATGCAACAGGGGTTATAGAGTGACCTTATTTCCTCGTGTCCTGGTCGCAGTGGCCGGGCGCTGCGTTGCCAACGGAAAAGTCATGATTTGCTCCGCTGCTTTTTATACGCCTGAGGTGAGACTGCTTAGACTTACCCGGCATTCTGACCAAAATCTATAGAGACGCCATCAAAACATCAGGGTTGCCGACCGGCATCCCAAGTGGTAGCTTGATGAGTCTGATGAAACAGGAGGTGACCGCATGGATCAGGAAGTGGATGGTCAATTGTTCAGCGTGGAAATGCGCAGGTTGGAGCAGGAACACCATGACTACGCTGAGCAGCTAGAAAATCTTTCGCACAAGCCCTACCTTTCCGAAGAAGAAAAAATTGAAGAAATCCGCCTCAAAAAACTCAAACTACGATTGAAGGACCAGATCGCCGCCAAACGCAATCAGCACTCATCGCTGAATCTGGTTTAGCTAACCACCCAACGCCACAGGGTGGGAGCGACCCGGGGCCCTCTCCTCGAATGTGTGAGGGCGTCTGCGTCATCGACTCGCTCCCCCTGCACCCGCGCAACCGGTAACACCTCTATAATCCAAAGAGGTTCTCTATGGTGCGTGATGGCTATTACTACGGATTCGGTCTGCTGGCGGTTGCTGTCCTGGTGTATATCCTCACCGGCGAATGGATCTGGACCTCGATTCCAGTACTGCTGGCCTCGTTCTTCCTCTGGTTCTTTCGCGATCCGCAGCGAACCATCCCTGCTGGGCCGGGCCTGATCGTTTCTCCCGGCGACGGCTTGGTGACCGAAATCGCCAACATTGACACTCCCGACGGCCCTCGCCAGCGAATCAGCGTCTTTCTGAGCGTATTCGACGTCCATGTCAATCGCAGCCCCATCGCGGGAACGCTTCGTCAGGTGCACTACCGGAAAGGCAAATATCTGAATGCGATGAATCCCCTCTCGGCAGACCAGAACGAGCAGAATATCGTGGTCGTCGTTGGGGGCGGTATCGAGGTCGTCTTCAAGCAGATCGCCGGATTGCTGGCGCGCCGCATCGTATTCAATTACAAAGTGGGGGACCGCGTCGAGCGTGGCAGCCGGGTTGGGCTCATCAAGTTCGGCTCGCGTGTAGACGTCGTGCTGCCTGCCAATGTGTGTGTCCGGGTAACCAAGGGACAACGAGTCAAGGGAGGATCATCCATTCTTGCCGAAATCATCCTCGCGGGCGATCCCATGCCTCCGATTGAAACCGCAGTGGAGGCATTGGCTTGAATCGCGACGACCGTCGTTCGCAGCGTTTGCGCAGGGGGATGTATATCATCCCGTCGGTCTTTACCTCGGTCAACATCGCCGCTGGCTACTTTGCCGTTACCCAGTGCCTGCAGGGATCCCCCGCACAGCCGCACCACTTTGACTACGCTGCTCTGGCGATCGGGTTTGCCGTCCCCTTCGATGCGCTCGATGGACGCATCGCCCGCATGACCAATACCACCAGCGAGTTTGGCAAGGAACTGGATTCGCTGGCTGACGTCATCACCTTTGGCGTCGCCCCCAGCATCCTTGCCTTCACCTGGGGATTCAGCATGCTGCCGACTTCGATGGACCCCGTTCTCAGGCAGAAGCTGGTCGAGTTCGGCGCTTTCCTCTGCTTCCTGTTTCTGCTGTGCGGGGCAGGGCGCCTGGCGCGCTTCAACATCAGCCACAATCCCCAGCCCAAAAACCCCGGACGGCCGGATCGTAAATACTTTGTCGGCATGCCGATTCCCGCCGGTGCGGGCGTCATTGCCTCAGTGGTTCATCTCTTCCACGGCAACCCGGTCTTCAACTGGTGGCTGGCGGTGTCCTGGATGGTGCTGGTAGCCCTGGTGGGATTCCTGATGGTGAGCACGTGGCGCTTCTGGAGCGGCAAGGAGATTAATCTTGCCCACCGCCATCCCTTCCAGATGTTGATTCTGCTGGGAATCATCGTCTACTCCACCGTGATGTTTTCCCACGAAGTCCTCTTCCTCTTCGCCTTCGGTTACATGTTCTCCGGCATCTTTGCGCGCGCGGCTTACTCCTCGCGGCGTGGCAGGAACCTGGGCAATACCCAAGTCTCTAACCCTGATCCCTCGGCATCGGAATGACAGATACCTATCGCATTGCCATCGTTGGTGCCGCATCCCTGAGCGGCAAAGAGATGAATGAGGCCCTGGGCGAGTCCATCTTCGCGGCAGCCGATTTCGTGCTGCTGGATGACGACGCGACCCTCGGTCAACTGGAGTCGGTCGGCGACGAAGTTACCTTCATCCAGCGCCTTGAACCGAGCTCGTTCCAGCAGGCAGACTTCACCTTTTTCTGCGGCAGTCGCGAGCTGACGCGTAAACACTGCAAGGCCGCGCAACGCGCCGGAAGCAGCATTCTCGACCTCTCCGGCGCGCTGGAAAGTGAGCCCAAGGTTTTGGTTCGCGCCCCCTGGGTGCGGGAAGAAATGAACGGCTCTGCTTCCACCGAGTCGCCCGACCTGCATACCCCTGCTGTGATCCCAGCTCACCCCGCCTCTCTCACGCTTGCGCTCTTGATGCTACGGCTTAAAAACCTCGCGGCCATACGCAATGCCTCCGTGACCATCCTCGAACCAGCCTCTGAATATGGACGGCCCGCGATGGACGAGCTGCATCAACAGACCGTGAGCCTGCTCTCTTTCCAGACCCTTCCCCGCGAAATATATGACACCCAGGTCGCATTCAACTGCGTGCCGGTGCTGGGGGAAGCAGCCAAGATCAGCCTCGCCGAATCAGAGGCGACCATCCGGCGGCATTATGCTCTGCTCTCCGCGGGACGCCTGCCTCAGATGGCGATGCAACTCATACACTCGCCCGTCTTTCACGGACACACCTTCTCCATTGCGGTCGAGTTGGAACAGGCAGTCTCGCTCGAACAATTGGAGACAGCGCTCAGCGGAGATCACGTCGATGTTGTGCTGGGCGATGCCGATGCGCCCAGCAACCTGAGCGCAGCCGGGCAGGAAGATATCATGGTGCGCCTGCGAAGCGACGAAGGCCAGCACACACAGCGGTTCTGGATATGGGCGGCCGTTGACAATCTGAAACTCGCAGCGGTAAACGCCGTGGCCTGCGCGCTGGAGTTGCGCCGCCTGCGCCCCCAGGGCCAGGTGCAGTAGAACTAGAGCGGAAGCAGGGAGAGGGTGATGTATCCAGCATCAGCGATGTAGGCATTTTGTTAATGAAAATGCCTGCAGAGAGCTGTAGCTCACCTTACAGTAACCCTGCTTCTGCTCTAGACCGCTTCAGCGTGATCTGACCTCGGCCTGAGAGTCAATCACTGTGCTGCCACAAATCGTGTTGCTTCAAAATGAATTTATCCGTCATGCCAGCGATGTAGTCCGCCACAAAGCGCGCCGGTCCCTGTTCCGCAATATCCATCTCGTGTCCCGGCGGAATCAGCGCAGGATTCGCTACCCACGCGTCGAATAGGGTCTGAATAATTCGCGCCGCTTCGCGCTGGTCGCGTACCAGGTCCTCGCAGTGGTAAAGGTTCTCATAGAGATAGCTCTTGGCTTCCATGCGCTGCGCTTCCATCTCCGGCGAAAAGGCTGCCAGCCGTCCCGGGGCAGTACGAATCTCTTCGAGCGAAGTGATGCCCGCACTCGATACCCGGCGAAGCGTCTCCTCGATCAGATCTCCGGCGAGCGCATTCAGCATCGATTTCAGCGCTTCATTGAGGACCAGCTTCTCAGCCGCTTCAGGGTATCTCTTCTGCACCGGGACGTAGAAGTGTTCGAAGATGCGGACGTGCTCGCTTACGTGGTCGAGCCTTAAAATGCCGGCTTCCATGCCGTCGTCCAGATCGGCGGTGAGATAGGCTATTTCGTCTGCAAGATCGATGAGTTGTGCTTCCAGCGGCGGCCGCTGATCGAGGAAATACTCTGCCAGCTCGGGGTGCTGTGCTGCGGAGTAATCGTGCGAATGCTTGATGATCCCTTCACGCACGCCGAGGGTAAGATTGAGTCCGCGAAAGCCCACGTATCGCTGCTCGAAGTATTCCACGATGCGCAGCGCGTGCAGGTTGTGGTCGAAGCTCAACCCATGCTGGCGCAGCGCTTCGTCCAGCGCATGCTCGCCCGCGTGACCGAACGGGGGATGGCCGATATCGTGCACCAGAGCCAGTGACTCGGTCAGATCCTCATTCAGTCCCAGGGCATTGGCGATGGTTCGCGCGATCTGCGCCACTTCCATGGTGTGTGTCAGGCGGCTGCGAAAATGATCGGAGAATCGGTCAGTGAAGACCTGTGTCTTGCCTGCGAGACGCCGAAACGCCCGGGCGTGAATGATGCGTGCGCGATCTCTTTGGAAGCCAGAGCGGTAAGGGTGCGTTATCTCTCGGTGCACGCGCCGAGCAAGCGGCTCACGTTCCCCGTCTCGAACTCGACAGCCCAGCGGCAGACGCGCGAGTGGAGTCGAGGTTGTGGTCACGTTGGTGCCGCTCTCCTTTGGTGCTGGTTGCTTGACTGCTAGTTCTTTCCGCTCATCGTGGGTTCATGTTTGGCCAGCCTCACGCGAGCACCTTCAAGCTTCTTCTCCACTTTGCTTACATCTCCAGGCTCAGTGTCTGCGGGAGTGGTGCGCGCGTATTCCGCCAACGCCAGCTCCCATTGTGCAGCCGCTTCCTTCAGCCGTCCCGTCTTCTCGTAAACCTCGCCCATATGGTCGTGCACGGATGGATCGGTGGACAGGCGTTCCAGCGCTTTGCGCAGGTTATCTTCCGCCGCGCCATACTGGCCCAGCTTATAAAACGTCCAACCCAGCGAATCCAGATAAGCACCGTTTTGCGGATCGAGCAGCACCGCCTGCTGGATAATCCCCAGGGCCTCGGGCAGGCGTACGCCTCGATCCGCCAGCATGTAGCCCAGGTAGTTCAGCGTCATGCTGTTGTTGGCGTCGATCGCCAGAATCTTGCGGAACTGTTCTTCCGCCGCGTCGTAGTGCTTCTGCCGTTCCGCTATCGTGCCACGCAAAAAGTAGATGTAGATTTTCTCTTCCTGCTTGGTTGCAAGCGGCTCTGCTTTGTCGATCACGTCGCTGGCATCTTTCCAGCGGCGCAGTCGGACGTCGATTTGCGCTAGCTGCAGGTAGGTCTCGCGATCTTCCGGGCCGCCGTTCAGCTGCGACTTCGCAATCTCGATGCCCTCATCCACTTTGCCGGTATCTGCGAGTTGTCCTGCCAGCATCAGCTTGATCTGGCGATCCTTAGGCAGCTTCTGCGCTGCTTCCTGTGCGGCGGCGGTAGCTTGAGGGTACATGCGCGCATCGCGATAGGCATCCACCTTGCCCTGATAGCCGCGCACTGCAAAGTCTCCACCCATGGAAATCATCTTGTTATAGGTATCAATCGCCGGTGGAGTCTTGTTTTGTTCGCGATACACATTGGCAAGTCGCTCAAGAAAAATGATCCGATTGTTTTTTTCCAGCTCGGAGTATTGGTCGTTAGCGTGCGCAGTGCCAGCCACCAGCTTTTCCAGAATCTGGGTGGCGTCCTCATACCGCCCCAGCGAGTCATACAGCAGGGCCTCGTTGAAGCTGATCTCCAGCGAATCCTTTACCAGCAGCTTCGCTTTTTTTAGCGTGCTCAGCGATTGCTCGTATTTGCCCTGTCGACGCTCAATCTCCGAGATGCGCAGATATGCCTGCGGATCCTGCGGGTCGCCCGCCGAGATGTCGGTGTAGATCTTCAGCGCCTGGTCCAGCTGGTTGTCATTCAGCATGCTTTGGGCTAGCGCGCGTTCAGCATCCAGATTGTCCGGATCGCTCCCGAGAGAGCGCTGGTAGGCGGCGATAGCCTTCTTGTTGTCTTTCAGCTGATCGAAGATCGAGCCCAGTGCAAATTCCATCTTGGCGGATCGATCGTCCAACGGCACCGCATCCAGAACCGCGACCGCGCGCTTCAGATCGCCGGACTCGCTGTATAGGCGAGCCAGATTCAACACCACATCTTCTGAGTTGGGATCGATCTTCTGCGCCGTCTTGAACTGCTCTTCGGCCTTTGCGGTGTTATGGTTCAGGGAATGAAGCTGTCCCAGCAGCAGGCGATTTTCGATGTCGTTTGGTGCCAGCTCGATAATTTTGTCGTACTCCGCGATAGCCAGATCCAGCATCTTCTCCGACGGAGAATTTTTCTGCACGTCGCCCAGCGAGCGCAGATAGATGCGGCCCAGCAGCTTGTGCGCCTCCAGACTATTGGGATCCTTCTTGATCATGTCCTGCGCCGCCAGCACCGCCTCGCGAACGCGGCCGGTTTTGAAATAAAGCTCCGCCAAACCGCTATTCAAATAGGTGGAGGCGGGGTCAGCGTTGAGCGCCAGCTTGTACTCCTCAACCGCCCGCGTGGCGTACTCGGGCCGGCCATAGGTGGTGGCCATCTCCTCGTACGTGTGGGCCAGAGCAAAGTGATAGTACGCGCCCGCTCGATCTGGTATAGAAGAAGGCTTTGGGGTATCAGCCCGCAACGGCGCGGCAAAAGGAGCCACAGCCAGCGCCAAGGCGATGGCCGCCGGCCGCATCGCGGATTGTGCGTAGGAAAATAGCGAAATTTCGTTTGGCTTAGAGCTGTTTGTCATTTTTGGGCGATCCTGAGACGAGCCGCGCTTCCGCGGCCTGATTATGCGAATGCTGATGAGATGCTCTAGCCCCGCTCTAGGAAGCGCGTCGCCGCTTCCTCTGTTGTATAGAGACGATTGTAACGCGGGAATGGGTGCGGAGGATTCCAGACTATCCCGCTCGTGACCGCCACAGACGCCAACCTACCCAACCTCGGTGGTTTGCGTGACCGGGCGGTTCGCCTCGGCCGTGGCGGTTGTGCCCAGCAGCCCACCCCCCTTCATAGCCAGCAGGGATCGCTGCATCACGGCAAGCTGACGGTCCATCCGGACGAGCTGGCGCTGCCCGTTGTGTCGTCCGACGGTCCCCGCCATCTCCGGCAAGGTGGGAAGTTCAGGCATCGCGCCCCAGTTGACCATCTTGCCCCCCAGCGCATGCTCCAGCAGCGTAAGTCCCTCACTGATCCGGTCCATACGTCGCCGCACCGCCGGCGAGCGCTTCCAGCCTTCTTCCCCGGGCAGGCAAGCCAGCGTGGTAATACTCTGCCCAAAGCGCCGCAGGTAGGTGACAAAGGCGACAGCGGCTTCTGTAGCCCGGGCCCCGCCTGGAGCCCCTCCGCGGCTTGTCCAGGTTGGCTCCAGCCGCAACCGGTCGAGGGAGACTTCCGAGTCATTGTGAGCCAAACCTATTGCCCGCCGCGCCTGAGCCAAGGCTTGTTTGCGCGCTTCGGTCCCCCGGGAATCGCTCTCCCGCCAGCTCTCCAGCAGCCGATCCAGGTAACGCCGGTTGGCCTGTAGGCTGCGTTGCAATTGCGGACTGAAGCGCCGCCGTTCCAGCGCCGGCCACAGAACCGCCATCGCCAGCATCGCCAGCAGGGCACCCAGTATCGTGTCGATGGTGCGAACACCTGCCAGCTGCCAGTCTCCAACGTAGGGCAGGAACGCCAGCACAAAAGTAGGCGTCAAAAAGAAGCAGAAAAGGGTGTAACTGACCGGCAACACCGCCAGCGCGCAGAAGGCCAGCGGAAAAAGCGCCGCCCCCGTTGCCGCCTGCGAATCAAGAAAGACGGCCAGGATAGCCGCCAGAATGCCACCAGCCACCGTGCCGCCGATGCGCTGTAAGGAACGATGGAAGGTGCCCCCCACGTGCGGCTGCAGGACGATCAGCGACGTCAGCATCATCCAGTACCCATGGTTTACCGGGAACCAGCTGAGGATGCAAACGTTCACCCCGCACACTACGGCCACCCGCACGGCATGCCGCAGTATCAGCGAGTCCGTATTCCAGTTGGCTGCAATTTGCTCCAGGCCGAGCGGTGTACGTTCTAGCTTGAGAACAGCTACTCCCCGTTCCGGCTTCGGGTCAGGACGCGTTTCGCGCCCCGTCCGTACGGCAGTCGCGCTCTCCAGCGCCGTGTCGAGATTCTCCGTAGCATCGGTGATCTGGTGCAGCAGAAACTGCCCCGACAGATCCTCCGCCGACAAGCATTGCGCCATCTCCACGGGAATGCGGCGCAGTCGTTCCTGATAGCCGCGGAAGCCCTCATCAACCTTTTCCACGCGGCCGCGCAAAACCGCAGCGATCCAGGATTCGGCCTGCTCCAGCAGCAGCAAAGCGCTTTTGCCGCGCGCAACACAGGGCGACGCATCCTGATTCGCCGTCATCTCCATGTACTCGGCCAGCGCAACCGAGCGTCCCATCAGCATTTCAGCCGACTCCAGCAGCACAATTAGATTGCGGCCCCGCAGGGTCTCCGCCGCGCTCTCCGCCCGCACACTGGAAACGGCATGACGTGCACTTTCAAGCGTCCGGCGGAGATTGCTCTGGTGACGCTGCGCCAGCCGGTGCCACGGGGCTGGCTGAACCTGCTTATCGAGATTCAGCTCATAAATGCTGCTCAGAAAGCTAGCCAGTTCGCGGTAGCAGTCGCTGACCGCAACGCGCGCTGGGCGGTACGCATCCAGCGGCCACAGGAAGAGGGACAGCAGCATCGACCACATACCGCCCAGAATGAGAAAAAATGCGTGTGTGGCGGCCACCTTGAAGTCACTCGAGGGCGCGCCCAGACCGCAGATGTAGATCACCTGGATCAACGGGCTGGCCGAGGCAAACGGTTCGCCCAGCACCATCACGTAAGTCCAAGCCAGGCACCACAACACGGTGGCGGGCAAGGCATACGCCAGCGTGCCCCCGACCAGGGTCCCCAGCATGCACCCGGCAGCTCCCCCGAAGGTCAGCAGGCCCAGGCTGGCCATCCTGCTGCGATAAGGACCGCCCTTGTCTGAGAGGATCGCTTCAAAGCCGCCCAGTCCAGCCCAGGCCAGCTCTGGCTGTTGCAGCATGTCACCGAGCAGCAGTGGAATGCTGATCGCCGTGCCAGCCCGCAGGCCGCGAAACCAGTCGATGGTGCGCAACCATGCCACCCGCTCCAGCCTGGTCTTGATTGTCTGAAGCGACAGCATATCCAAATATCGCATCGGCTTTGTTGTGCAACTGAGATGCGGGCCTTCAAAAAGCGTCCGCTACCAGCTGGCTACTTCCCTTCGCCCTCAATGCCTGAAGTGCCTGATTCCCGTAAACACCATGGCCACGCCCAGCCTGTCGGCGGCGGCGATCACCTCATCATCCCGCACCGAGCCGCCCGGCTGGATCACCGCCGTCGCCCCCGCCTCGGCAACCGCCTCCAGTCCGTCCGCAAAGGGGAAGAAAGCGTCCGAGGCAGCCACGCAGTCGGTCAATGGCAGCACCGCCTTCATCGCCCCGAATTTCGCCGAATCCACCCGGCTCGTCTGGCCCGCGCCCACCCCCAGCGTCTGCCCATCCCGGGCATAAACGATGGCGTTGGACTTGACGTGCTTCGAGACGCGCCACGCAAACAGCAGGGAGCGCAGCTGGTCCACCGTGGGCTTGCGCGCCGTCACGGTCTTTAGTTCGCCCAGGCTGATGCTGCCCCGATCCGCGTCCTGCAGCAAGAGCCCGCCGGAAACCTGCTTGATCACCCGCGAACTCTGAGCTGGGCGAATCTCGATCAGGCGCAGGTTCTTTTTGCCCTGCAGCCGGGTAAGCGCCTCGATGGTGAACGAGGGAGCGACGATGGCCTCGACAAACAGCTTGGCCATTTCTTCGGCTGCTTCCAGATCCAGGGCGCGATTCACGCCGATCACTCCGCCATAAGCGGAGACCGGGTCCGATGCCAGGGCTTTGCGGTAGGCGTCAGCCAGATTTTGGGATGTGGCTGCACCACAGGGATTGGTGTGCTTGATGATGACTACCGATGGCTCGTCGAACT
This sequence comes from Acidobacteriaceae bacterium, assembly GCA_025355385.1. Taxonomy (GTDB): domain Bacteria; phylum Acidobacteriota; class Terriglobia; order Terriglobales; family Acidobacteriaceae; genus JANXZS01. The sequence goes on from JANXZS010000221.1 coordinate 17,320, forward strand.
CCTGGACCAGCTCCCAGCAGGCATCCAGATCGACGAGATTGTTATAGCTGAGTTCCTTGCCGTGGTGCTGCGTCGCCCCGGCGATCCCGGTGCCGCTGCCATCGGAGTACATTGCAGCGCGCTGGTGGGGATTCTCCCCGTAGCGGAGATCCTTCGCCAGCGCATAGGCGATTCTCAAGGTGCGCGGAAAGGGAGCATTATCCGAGGCAGTGAACTGGACAGGATCGTGCGCAGGTTCCGGCGTGGCGATGCGCTCAAGGGTGTTGGCGATCGCCGTGTCGTATGCTGCCGTGACGGCAAAGGCCTGTCGCGCCAGCTGCCAGCGAGTATCCCGGCTAAGCCCGCCGCCATTGGCCTGCATCTCCTCGCCCAGACCGCGATAGTCGCTGGCTGACGTCACAATGGCTACATCTTCGAAGTTCTTCGCAGCCGAGCGGACCATCGACGGTCCCCCAATATCGATGTTCTCGATCACCTCCTCAAAGGCAGCACCCGCCCGTGAAGCTGTCTTTTCGAAGGCATAGAGATTTACCACCACCATATCGATGGGCAGGATGCCGTGCGCCGCTACTGCAGCCTCATGCTCGGCCTTGCCGCGTACATATAGAATGCCGCCGTGGACGCGTGGATCGAGTGTCTTGACCCGGCCATCGAGCATCTCGGGGAAGCCTGTCAAGTCCGAGATGTCCCGCACCTGCAATCCCGCTTCGCGCAGTGCGCGCGCCGTGCCACCGGTAGATATAAGCTCCACCCCGTGGCCGGTGAGTTGCCGCGCAAACTCTACCAATCCGGTCTTATCCGTAACACTCAGCAACGCCCGCTTGATAAGCTTGATGCCGCTCAAATCCTGGTGTCCTTTCGAGAACCATTCGCAGATTTGTGACAGATTCTGGGAGTCAAACGATTGTACAAGTTGCCGCCCCCAACCGGAACGAATCTCTCCAGAATCCGCTCATCTGAAACGGATACTGGTCGCGAATACTGCGGTCATCGATCCCGAACTCCCCGAGCTCGCCGTTTCAAGCAACTCCGCCTGACTGGTTGGTCGCCGTCATCGTAACCCTCGGCAACTTGTACTCGCCAAAATAGTGTCCTTGATGTGGCCCCGCTTGTGGCGGCATTGAAAGATCATTCCCGCCGGCCGAGGTACTGGACTGGTGTTAATCCAGACAAAATTCTTTTGCGAACAAAATGAGTGGTTGTTATGATCCCGACGCAACGCAAATGCCGTGCCGCGGTACTTGGTCTTTGCATCAAACGATTTGCAGCCTAGCCTAGCGGCAGAATACCGGTCGCAACGCAGGCGTAGCCCGACCACTTAACAGGAGGAATAATTACATGCACCGTCAGATCAGCAAACTAGCCCTCGCCGGTCCCGTCATGGCCCTTGCCGTGATGCTCACCGCCCCCGCCGCCCACGCGCAGCACACCTACCCCATCGATAGTGGCCGCACGACAATCATCCTCGATCCAAGCTTCGTCTCCGCCCTCGGCGGTTTTGGACTCTCGCTCGGCACTGTCAGCCCGTCAGTACTTGGGAACGGCAAGGTTACCTTTCCCATCACCAGCGGCGAGTTTGACGTCGACACTGCAACCACCGAGATCCTGCACTCTGGCGGGCTAACACTCAGATCCGGGGGCACCAAGGTTAGGCTAGATAGCTTCATAATCGACACCGGTGCGCACCCGGTCGTCACGGGCCTGCTAACTGTAAATAACAAGCTAATCGAGCGCCTGCCGCTCTTCAACCTTCAATTCCCCAGCGGACTCAGTCTGCCGCTTACATTCGGTACCGATGATGTGATCCACCTCCCCGCAGTTGGAGTTACCCTAACCGACCTCGGGGCCTACGCGCTCCAAGACGCTTTTAAGGTCTCCATCCAGCCCAACACCACTGTCGGGACCGCCAGAGTTGCGGCGATGCTTTCCGTTATTGCCCGTTAAACCGTGATGGCGACTTTGAGGGTAAAGTACTTCGCCGCACGCGGGAAACCTCGAACTTCGCTGGGTGCCCCGACTTCGCGGGCCTTAAAAATCCTAGGAGCTTCTAAAAAAAGCAGATTGGCGTGATACGAACCCCGGCCTGAAAGAATAAGTACAGAGCGACGCAGCCATTCAGGCTGCGTCGCATTTTTATTTCAGGAGGGAAATATGGCGTCACTACAGGAGGACTTTCTGCGGAAAGCAGCATCGGCGGCGCGGGCTGCCGGACATATCTTTCCAGAGTATGCGGCCTGCGAGGCGGCGCTGGAATCCGCATGGGGTCAGTCCCGGCTCGCCACGCGCGCCAACAACCTCTTTGGACAGAAGCAGTCCCGAGCAGCCCCGCCAACCATCCAGACCGTGTCACTTCCCACTCGTGAATATCTGCACGGGACCTGGGTCACAATCAACGCCAACTGGGTCAGCTTTCCGGACTGGGGTGCGTGCTTTCAAGCCCGTATGCGACTTTTGAAATCGGCCAGCAAAACGTATCCCCACTATGCCACGGCTCTGGCGGCAACGACGGGGGAGGAATTCGTCCAGCAGGTCTCGCAGACTTGGTCGACTGATCCGGCTCGAGCCAGCAAGGTGCTCGCAATTTATGCTGCGCATCAGGCGTGCTTCGCGCCCCCTCTGCTCCAAGCCTGATCTCTAGAGCATTTTCACTTCTAGAGCAGAAGCACGGACAGTGTGATAAATCCAGCGTCAGCGATGCAGGCATTTTCTTGATGAAATTGCCTGTAGAGATCTGTAGCTCACCTTACAGTAACCCTGCTTCTGCTCTGGTCTGTCCTGGCAGGAGCAGCAAAGTGCGGCTTCCTTTAGGAAAAACCGCGCCGAGCTGGGTTGCTTCCTATGCGTTGGAAGTGAAAACACTCTAGACGGCCTTGGGCAACAAGGAAGAGGCGGCGTGCTCCTTGAGCTTCTGGTGTGCCGCCTTGACCACGCCAGTGCGTATCGCTTTCTCCTGCAGCAGCAGTTCTGTGGCCTGCATCGGGGGATTCGCGTGAAACCATTGCTGCACGACATTGTCGCGAAGCAGGTTCAGGATCGCCAGCAGTGACATTCCCTGATGATGCGCCATCCATTCGCGCACCAGCACTGGAGTGGCCAGGGAGTCTGAATAGTCGGCCGCCTCATACAAACCGAAGGCCCCCGACCAACCCTCGTCCTGCATCCAGGTCAGGTTGCGGAGCGCTTCCGATCGAGCCACCCCCAGCGCCAGAAAGCTGGAGTATGGCGATACCACGGGCCCGGAGTCGGGGGCACCCTTCAATGCAATATCCGGAACGCCAAAAGCGTAGTACTGATAATTTCCTTCGGCATCCTGCGTGGCGTAACCGCTCTCGGAGATGCCCCAGGGAATTTTGTGCCTGCGGGCGAATGCTATCTGCGTCTCCACATTCGCGCGCAGCGTGCGGCTCATTAACGTATTGGGGTAGCTCCGCATCCACAGCGCTGGCATCATGTACTCAAACATGGTGCCAGTCCACGAAAGCAGGATCGCCCGATCGAAAGCCATGGTGTGGGTGCGGCCCAGACGGAACCAGCTCTGCTGCGGAATGTCGCCCTTCGCAATCGCGATAAAGAAAGCGGTGCGCGCTTCGGAGGCCAGCAGATCATAGCAGGCAGGAAGCAGCCGGCCCTCCGTAACCTCATAGCCAATCGACAACAGCTTGCGCGAGGGATTGAGCAGGAAGCCGAACTCCATGTCTTCCACCAGCCGGCAGGTAATCGTCGATATGGTCTTCAGCGATTCGGTCAATGCCTGAAGGCGCTGGCCCGCCTCCGGCAGCAACGCCCGCAGTTGCTCCCCCAGGACGAGATTTGGAGAGTCCTCACCCAGCGTGGCCCAATTCATCTGCAGCGCGGCATCCAGCTCAAAAGCAAAGGCGGCGGTGGTGCCCAGCGGGGGACCAGCGTGGCCGTTAATTGCCAGGCTGGATACTGCGCGCAGCGGCGCGAACTCCGGGAGCATCCACGGCATGTACTCGCGCGTCAGAGTCGTAATCGCGCGCACCCGGGCAAGCGCTTCCGATCGCCACCAGAGTGCATCAGCCTGCTCCAGCACCGCCGGTGCTGCGGATTTCTCCTCTTCCTCTACGCTCATTGCCCAGCGAAGCCAGTCGTCGGTCGCCGCCTCACTCGCCGGGCTGGCCGGAAATACATTCTGTAACCATGGCAGTTGCAAAATATCTTTCAGCCCTCGGAGGAGTTTTCTTGAGAGCAGCGGCTCGCGCAGAAGAGTATGGATGCCTGAATGAAGCGTGTATAAAGAAGCCGCCATGTTACCGCTGTCCACGGTTGAGACGACAATCGGCGCAAGAGCCTCGAGCGTTCGCGTGTCATACCAGTTGTAGAGATGTCCGCGAAAACGAGTCAGCTTTTCCATGCTGGCGAGGCTTTCCGTCGTGAGCGAAGCGAATTCGGGTACGGTTATGTAACCCAGTTCGGCAGCAGCCTGGCGGGAGTTCAGCAGCAGGCCGAAATTGGTCGGCGACATGCGCGGAGCCGCAATCATGCCCTCTTCCCGCACATTATCCGGAATCAGGTAGTTGTGTTCCTTGTCTCCGAACTGGCGAAAAAAACGCCAGATAAGTAACGCCTGCCGGCGGGCAAATGCTTCGCTCTGCTTGCCCAGCTTCCCCGATTCCTCCTCGCGCGGCGGGCGGTTCAGCCAGATGGTAATGCCACTCTCCGATATCCATAGCAACAGCACTGGCGACGCCACCAGCAGCGCATGCAGATCCACCACTGCGATAATCAGCGCAAGCACCACGGTGAGCGGGACGGTGGCTTTCAGATAGCGGTCTACGGGCGTGAGCTGCTTGGCATTGGACTCTGACTGCGCGGCCGTCTCCCACTCCAGCAATCGTTGCCCGGTAACAAACCGGCGCACCAGAGAGCGCACAATCGCGTCCAGTGAGAGCAGGGTCTGGTGGGGCAGGAAGACCAGGTTGAGAAAGGCAAGTCCAACCCCTTGCAGCAGGCCCGAGAAGACCTCTCGCTTAGCGCCCTTGTCAGGATTTCGAAGCACGCGGAAGATGCTGAAGCCCAGCTGCAGAAGGCTGGGAACAAACAGTATAAAAAGCGTCGCTAGCAGCCAGTAGATCGGCCCTCCCGGAAGACCAAGCCATCCCGCGATCAGCAGAAACAATGTGAATGGCTGAACCAGAGAACGGCGCAGATTATCCAGGATCTTCCAGCGCGAGATGGTGCTGATGGGGTTGCGCCCCCAGCGTCCCGACTCGTCCGGAACCAGCCCGAACAGCCATTGCGCAATCTGCCAGTCACCGCGCACCCAGCGATGCTGCCGGCGAGTGTAGGCGCTGTAATGCGAGGGATAGTCGTCGATCAATTCAACGTCGCTCAGCAGACCCGCGCGCGCGTACGCCCCCTCGATGAGATCGTGGCTCAGCAGAGAATTTCTCGGGAAGCGACGATCCAGAACAGCATGCAGGGTGGAGACTTCGTAGATGCCTTTGCCCGTGAAAATGCCTTCTCGATAAAGATCCTGATAGGCGTCCGACACCGCGCGGGTGTAGATGTCAAATCCGGTTTCTCCGGAGTAGATGGCCGCCAGTCTTGAGCGCGCAGCAGACTGCACGCTTACACCGATCCGGGGCTGCAGAATACCGTAGCCCGAGGTCACGATTCGCAGTTTGGGGTCGATGATGGCCCGGTTCAGCGGATGCGAGATGGCCCCCGTCATGCGCTGCGCCGAGCCGCGCGGCAACTGCGTGTCGGAGTCGAGCGTGATCACATAGCGGACCCGCGGCAGTACATCAAGATTCCCTGCCTTCACCGGGAAGCTGTCGTATTCGGCGTAGAGATATTGATTCAGATCCAGCAGCTTCCCTCGCTTGCGCTCCCAGCCCATCCACACACCCTGCTTGGCGTTGAAGATGCGGTGGCGGTGCAGCAGCAGGAAGTTCCCCGCGTTGCGCGACTCATAGCGGCGATTCAGATCGTCCACCAGTTCCACGGCAAGGTCCACCAGCGGGTCGGTATCCTTCTCATTGGGACGGGTGGTGGAGTCGGGCAGATCCGTCAGTAGGGCAAAATGGAGATTGGGGTCGAGGTTGGCGAGGAAGCGGACTTCCATGTCTTCGAAGAGCCCGCGCACCTGCTTCTCATTCAGCAAAAGCGTGGGGACCGCCACCAGCGTGGTCGCCTCCTCCGGAATGCCTTCGCTGTAGTCGAGCTTGGGCAAAGCCTCGGCTGTCAGGGTTTCGGTGGCGATGCTATTCATCAGGTTGACGGCACACTGCGCGGCGGGCAGCAGCAGTAAAAGAAACGCAATCGTAAGTCCGCCAAAGATGGAGTAATCCGGCACCAGCGGAAACACAATCAGGGCGATCAGCAGAATCGTCGCTACCTGGATTCCACCGAGATAAAACTCGTCCGGATAACTTCTGAGAGCAGTTCGGAAGCGCTCCGCCCATGGGGGATGAAATCCGACACGCGCAGCCAGTTGCGGAAACCCATCATCTACGATGTAGTATCCGATATGCCTGCGGCGCTGGTCCATCCTGGAATCGGTCGAGGGCGAGAGTTGCACCGCCTCAGCCAGCTCGAGAGCGCGGCTGGCCACCGCCCCCTCAGTCGATTCGGAGTAGCGCGCCACATAAGCTATGCGCCTGCGATAGGCATCCCGACTTTCGAAATCCATTTGTGAATAGATAGCCGCGGGATCGCGGCGCAGCACGGAGTCGAGCAGAATCAAAGGCTCGACCAAAGATGTCCAATCCATCTGCCCCAGATTTCGGATCGCGTCCATGCGGCGGATCAGCAACTCCATCCGCGAGCCCGCGAGCTGCGAGGCTAATAACTGCCCGATCTGTCCCAGGCTGCGCTCCAGCAGTACGAAGCGCAGCGCTGTTGGCAGATTCCACATCTCGCCAATTTGCAGCGGATCTTTGCTCTGCAATTCGTCGAGGTAAATGCGAAGCGCCTGCCATGACCAGTACGAATCCGTGGCTTCGAAAAAACTGCAGGCGATGGTGACGACACGAGGCTCCTCGCCTGCGCCCGAGTGCACCCGGGGCAGCGTCGGCACCGTTTCCTTGGCATCTTCCCACAGTGCGGAGCGGAGTAGTCGCGCATTGCCGCGAAACTCCCATAGCGGACTCGTCTCATTGATCGACTCCAGTGAATCGTTCAGGCTCAGTAGCGATTGCCGCACTGCCTCCGCTCGATGAGGAAACGAGCTGGGCCCCGTCGGGCGATGATCAACCTGCCAACGAGAGCTGGCTTCGCGGGCATGACCGCGCAGTTGTGCCTCGTCGATAGAGGCAAACGGCTCAGTGGAGAAGTTCTCCTGGGAAACAAAGTCGGTCATCGGATCACCTTCCATCAGCGGTAACTTGCAGCCTGCATTTCAAACATGGTCGCGTAGCGGCCATGCAGGTCGATGAGCGCGTCGTGACTGCCTTCTTCCACCAGCCTGCCGCCCTCCAGCACTACGATGCGGTCTGCCATGCGGACAGTAGAAAAGCGATGCGAGATAAGCAGCGCCATCTTACCCTCAGTCAGTTCAGCAAAGCGTCGGAATACTTCAAGCTCACTGCGAGCATCGAGTGCCGCCGTCGGTTCATCCAGTATCAGCAGTTGCGAATCCCGCAGATACGCGCGTGCCAGTGCAAGCTTCTGCCACTCCCCTCCCGACAGGTCGACGCCCCCTTCGAAGCGGCGACCAAGCATCTGGTCGTATCCCCCCCGCAGCTTCTCGATCACGCCATCGGCAAGGCTCTTGTGCGCTGCATACTCAACGTCTTCCTGCGTGGGATTGTTATCGATCCGGCCCACCGCAATATTCTCGCGCGCTGTCATCTCGTAGCGCATGAAATCCTGAAAGATCACCCCGATCTCATGATGCAGGTCTTCAATCGAATACTCGCGCAGGTCTATCCCGTCCAGCAGGATCTCGCCTTCGGTGGGATCATACAGTCGCGTAATCAACTTCACGATGGTCGTCTTGCCCTGGCCATTTTCCCCTATCAGCGCAATGCGTTCGCCCGGCGCCAGATGAAAGTTGAAGTTCTTCAGGATTCGGCGCGGACTTCCCGGATACGCAAACGACACATTGCGAAATTCGAAGCCGCGCCGAACTGGCCGCGGAATCGCAAGCGCATCCGCTTTCGACTCCACCAGCGGCTTCATTGCGAAGAAGGCAATCAGGTCGGTCAGGAATAGAGCCTGGTCCGCAATGCTCGAGATCGTCGAAAATACCTGCTGAATGTTGGAACTCGCCTGCACAATCGCGCCGGTAAGAAAGGTCAGCGTGCCGATGGAATACGCCCCGTGAATAGCTCGCCAGATCACATACGCGTACGCCCCGTAGTACCCCAGTGTGCCGACAATCGATAGCAGCCCGCCAACGAAAAGCCGCCGCCGCGATAGCGCGATGTTCTCCTTGTAGATCTCCTGTGAAAGTTGCGCGAAGCGGTTGGTCAGGTAGCTGCTCAATCCGAAAAGCTTCAGTTCCTTGGCTGCTTCCTTGCTGCCGCCCACCTGCCTCAGGTAGTCCATCTGGCGGCGCACCGGCGTCTGGCGGAAATTCTTTGCGTAGCCCAGAAAGGCGAAGTGGCTCTCGCCAACGAATGCCGGGATCACTCCCGCGATCAGTAGCAGCAGCAGCCACGGCGAGTAGTACAGAAGTGCCGCGGAAAACGTAACCGTGGTGACCACCTGTTGCAGCAGCCGCCCCATCGACTGGATCATCCCCAGGCGGTCGGTCGACTGGACACGGGCGCGCTCCAGCCGGTCGTAGAACACGGGATCTTCATACGCCGTCACGTCCAGTGCGGCCGCATGCCGCATAACCTCAACGCTGACGTGATTGGTATATCGGTCTGCCAGCAGGCTGTCGCAGTAGTCGATCAGCCGCGTAAGAAAGCCGGTAAATACCGCCAGGCTCAACTCCAGGGCCACCAGCCACCAGAAGCGGGGCGATAGCGGCTGGTGGTAACTGATCACGCGGTTCACACCATCGACAATGTACTGCGCCACCTTGCCCAGACAGATGGGAAGGAAGGAGATAGAAACCCGCAGGATCAGATTCCAGCTAACGACAGCAGGACCTGATTCCCACACAATGTGCAGCACCGGCGGGATATTCTTCAGCGCACGGAGACGTTCCCCCCAGGCGCTGCGGATATTCTGTGGACCGGTTTCTGTCATTGCGAAGGAGCACCCTCAGCCGATTTGGCGGCCAGTTGGTAGTACCAGCGATTCAGGGCTAGGCATAAATGGGATGCTGCCGCGGGCTCGCTCGTTGCGTGTCCCGACGGTTTTGCAGTCAGGCTAGCCTGCTCAGAGCAGCGCAAGCTCGATCAAGATCCGGATCCTTTTTAGCAAAGCAAAAGCGCAGCAGATTTTCCCCGCGGCCCTCGTCCATGAAGGCCGTGCCCGCCACCGTGGCCACTCCGGTTTTGGCCAGCAGGGTTCGCGCCTTCTGCCTCGCGGTGTGCCCCTCCAGCCTTGTCGCATCCGCCAACACATAATAAGCGCCCCCCGGGACCGAGGGCGTAAGCCCCGCTATGGTCAGCGCCTCGCAGATCTGATCGCGCTTCTGCTGGTACCCCGTCGAAAGCGAATTGTAGAAAGCATCCGGCAATTGCAGCAGTCCGTGCACCGCGGCGTGCTGGAAGGGAGAAGGCGCACACACGTACGTCAGATCGTGGAAGTAGCTGATCGCACCAGCCCATTTACTGCTCGCCGCCAGGTAGCCCAGCCGCCAGCCCGTGATGCTGAAAGTTTTTGAAAATCCTGAGATGGAGATGGTGCGGTCTGCCATTCCGGGCAGCGTTGCCAGGCTGATATGCTCCAGCCCGTCGTAGAGAAAATACTCGTAAATCTCATCCGTCAGCACGAAGAGGTCATGCTCCAGCGCAATCCCGGCAATCGCTTCCATCTCTTCGCGCGAGAAGACCTTCCCACAGGGATTCGACGGTGAGTTGATGATGATGGCGCGAGTCCGCGCAGTGATCGCACTCCGCAGCAGTCCGAAATCGATTCCCCAGCCCGGATCTTCCAGGGGGATGGCGACTGGCTTGACGCGAAGAGAAAGCAGCGTGTGGACGTGATAGCCGTAGAACGGCTCGAAAAGCACCACCTCGTCCCCCGGATCCAGCAGGGCAAGGCAGGCGGAATTGAAAGCCCCAGTTGCTCCTGAGGTGACAATCACCTCGTTGTCCGGGTTGACGCTGAGACCGTTATGGCGCTCCAGCTTGGCGGCGATCGCTTGCCGCAAAGGCGCTATGCCGTCCGCTCGCGTGTACATGTTGTGGCCATCGCGAATAGCCCGCAGCGCACTCTCCGCCACCGCCTCGGGGATAGGAGTGTCACATACGCCTTGTGCCAGGTTGATGCCGCCCACGCGGTCGCATTCCATCGACATCGCACGAATTTCCGACTGCATCACGTTCTGAGAGATCTCGCTGAGACGGAGGGCATCCACGCGCATAATTAATATCTACCACGGAACGGGATACTTCTGGCCAATTCTGGAGCCCGGTGATCCCATAGTGAGAAATAGTCTGTTTCACCAGAAATTCGATTCCGGTTTCTCGCCGAGAAGCGCACTTCTTCTTCAGGCATAGATCGCACGTGTGACTGATACAAATGGTCTGCTAGAGCAGAAGCAGGGACAGTGTGATGTATCCAGCGTTAGCGATGTAGGCATTTTCTTGATTAAATGCCCGCAGAGATCTGTGGCTCACGTTACAGGAACCCTGCTTCTGCTCTAGTCTTTCCGCTGGGAGGGGCACCCTTGTCGAACTTCATCCCAATCACACCCTCCATGCACGTCAGCGACCTCGATCGAACCATAACCTTCTTTACGGAAACGTTGGGGTTTCAAACGCTCCTTCGCGTTTCAAACTACGCGTATCTTGAACGGGAGACGGTGGGCTTCCGTCTTCTGGAAGAAAAGGTGAGGACGGAGCTCCTCCCGGCAATCGACGCTTCGCGTACTACATCGACGTCGAGAATGTCGATCTCCTTCACGCGGAACTCAAGCCAAAGCTCGAGGCTCTGCCGAAGGGCGATGTCTACGGGTTAGTAAACCAGAGCTATGGGCAGCGAGAACTGCTTGTACTTGCACCGGACGGGAACCTGATCGCATTCGGGCAGGCAATCAACAAAATGTAAACGAACACGAAATACGGAGTAAATAAAATGAGAAGAATTCCCCTGTTGTCCGTGCCCGCCCTGGCTGTGTGCCTGGGCTGCGGAGCCGCCGCCGTGCCCGCTGATCCACCCGCACAGAAGGAAACCCTCCTGTGGAGCGAAGACTTCACCGCCAGTGTCCAGAGCTCTCCCGATCCCGCCACGTGGATGTTTGACACTGGTGCCGGAGGATGGGGAAACAAGGAGCTGGAAACTTACTGCGCCTATGGATCGACAGCTGCGCCCTGCAATCCTGCACAGCCCAATAGCTTCGTCGGCGCCGACGGATATTTGCATATCGTGGCCCGCAAAGATGCCAAGGACAACTACACCTCCGCCCGTCTCAAGACCCAGGGGTTGAAGAGCTTCGAGTATGGCCGCATTGAAGCGCGCATCAAGATGCCCGCAGGACAGGGCTTCTGGCCGGCCTTCTGGTTGCTCGGCGACAACATATCCGCGGTGGATTGGCCGGCCTGCGGCGAACAGGACATTATGGAAACCATTGGATCGACGCCATCCGTGAATCACGGCTCCGTCCACGGAACTGGTTTCACTGGGCTGGCGCTGGGTCAGACCATCAGCCTGCCCGGTAACGCCCGATTCTCGGACGACTTTCATACCTATGGCATGATCTGGGCACCGAAGAAGATCGCGTACTACGTCGATAGCCCCGCCAATGTCTATGCAACCTTCACCCCGTCCAGCCTGCCCGCAGGCGGAGTGTGGCCCTTCGACAGCGGCAAAGCCTTCTTCATCCTGAACCTCGCCGTCGGTGGCGATTGGCCCGGGCCTCCCAATGCCGCCAGCGTCTTCCCGCAAGAGATGCTGGTGGATTACGTGCGCGTTTGGACACAGCCCGCGCCTTGACGCTTCTTCCCCCTCGACCTCTACTTCGACTTAGCCCCCACCGCCACCAGCACGACGCCGCCCACCAGCGCCAGCGTACTCAAGATGGGCGAGATGGGTACAGTCCTCGTTTCCTTGTGCTGAATCTGAACCGGGCCGAGATCGACATCCTTCTTTTCATGGGTGTAGGTGAACCCCCCAACGGCGAAGCCTGCAACGCCAAGAAGTATCAGTAGAATGCCGACTACCATGACTAATTTCATCGGTAAATCTCCTTTCCGCATCGCGTCCACGACGCCGTTGGGATGCAACCGTGCAGCTATAAGGATGTAACCCGGCGATCACGATCTCGAGGAAGGGCCAACGGCGTCTACGCGCCGTTTACAGGAGCACGGGGCTTCCGGTACCACTTTCTGAGTAGAGAAAAGCTTTTCTCGAGGCCGCGCACGGGACTAATATTCAGGTGTGACAAGACTCCGGACGCGTACGAATACTTGCACTAAGCTGGATATCCGCACCGTCGCCGAACGCGCAGACGTCTCCATCGCCACCGTCTCCAGAACCATCAATTCCATCCCTACGGTGAGCCCCCTGCTGGCAGAGCGCGTCTGGAAGGCTATCCGCGAACTGGACTACTATCCCAACTCCCAGGCAAGAAGCCTGGTCTCCGGTCGCAGCCGCATCTTCGGGCTGATCGTGCCTGAGATTACCAACCCCTTCTTTCCGGAACTTGTACAGGGCTTTGAAGATATCGCCGTCGAAAATGGATATGAGATGCTCGTCAGCTCCACCAACAATGACCCCGGGCGCATGAGCGTCTGCATTCGCCGCATGCTGGAACGCAGGGTTGAGGGCGTGGCCGTGATGACCTTCGGCGTCGAAGAACCGCTCTTACAGCAGTTATCCGAGCGAAAGATTCCGTTGGTGCTGACCGAGTTCCTGCTCGATACCCCACACGTCAGCACCTTGTTGCTGGACTACAAGATGGGATTCCGTCTGGGCGTCGAGCATCTCGTCAAGCTCGGCCACCGGCACATCGCTTTTATCAGCGGTCCGCTGGCGCTGCACTCGGCCCGCACCCGTCGCGAGGCCTTCCTCGCCTCTTTAAAGGAGTTTCAACTGCCCATCCGCGAATCCTGGATGGTTGAAGGAGATCACACATTAGAAGCGGGAGTACGCGGCTTTCAAGCCCTCGCCGATCAGGGCGAAATTCCCACTGCTATTCTGTGCTCTAACGACATGACCGCAATAGGCGTACTTAAGGCTGCATACCACGCACACGTGCGAGTGCCCGACGACCTCTCCGTCATCGGCCTCGACGATATTCGTTTTTCTGAGTACACACTGCCTCCCCTCACCACCATTCGTCTCTCCGGAGTCGAGATCGCCCAGGCTGCCTTCCACGCACTCCAAGCGCAGGCGGAGTCAGAGAAGGGTAAGGATGGTGTGCGCAAATACCCCATCTCCACCAGCCTCGTAGTGAGGGAGTCGACTGCTCCTGCCAGAACGATCAACATTTTTCCTTTCCCGCGCTAGTGTGGTGGATAGTCCTAAATTCGTGGCGCACATTGTCATCTCCAACTGTGGCGAAGGAGCAATAGACTCGCGGATTTCCGTTCCGTCCAAATAAATTTTAAGCAAATCAAAATAATGGGTGATTCTTGGCCATACCATAACAAGCAAGCCACTTCCGGCAGAAAATGTAACCCTGGATCAGGCTGGAGGTGAATCCTAGCCGCTCCAGGCCATTGCATTTGTTTTGAATATCGGGGTACACTTGCAGGACGTCGAATAGGGATTTTGGTTTTCTGCTCGTTCTGCACTTGCAGTCGCACTACTTGCTGACACCCCGAATTGAATTCAGCGTGATCTCAACAAATGAAGGAAACGAACAATGGAACAGGGAACAGTGAAGTGGTTTAACGACGCAAAGGGATTTGGATTTCTGAGCCGCGCAAACGGAGAAGACGTCTTCGTGCATCACACCGCGATTCAGGCCAATGGCTTCCGCACGTTGCAAGAGGGTCAGGCAGTGCAGTTCAACGTGACCAAGGGTCCCAAGGGTTGGCAGGCAGAAAACGTTCAGGTTCTGTAATTCGATCTGAATTTCAAAGAAAGGGATGGCATTCCGCCGTCCCTTTTCTTTGTGCCCAGCGCCTTCCTGTGCCCCTAGTCACTTGCGCCCCTAGCGTTTTGTTGTACCCTTAGTTTCTTGTGCCTGAAGTTGTCTGTGGGCTTCGGTTCACTAGGCCGCATTGGCAGACAACCGCGCTCGCCCGCGACGCTCGCCAAACCGCCTAGACCAGAAGCAGGGTTACGGTAAGCTCAGCCACAGATCTATGCAGGCATTTTCATCAAGAAATTGCCGACATCACTGATGCTGGATCCATCACACTATCCCTGCTTCTGCTCTAGGCCACAGCCGTTGGCCGGGGCGCGGTAAGCAGCCAGCAGCGCAAGACTTCTGCCACGCTCCACGCCTGCGCAATACAGCCTCTGGGTATATGCGGCGCCTCCGCATCGAATACCTCGCTGATTGATCCCACGCACGCCTCGTTCAGATCCGGCACAAAGCCCTCCAGAAATACCCGCGCCTTGTTTTCGCCCCCAGGATTGAGCCGCAGCCAGGCATCGATATAAGGCCCGATCAGCCATGCCCAGACCGTTCCCTGGTGATAGGCGGCGTCGCGTGACCGCAGATCGCCAAAGTACTTCGAGTTGTAATTCGGGTGATCGGGGGAGAGCGAACGCAGTCCCACCGGAGTCAGCAGTTTATCTGTAACCGTGTCGAGCACATTTTTCCATCTGATCTCATCCAGCACCGGGAAGGGCAGAGACATCGCGAAGATCTGGTTGGGACGGCATGCTGGATCGTCGCCCATCTCTCCATCCACCACGTCATACAGGCAGCCGGACTCAGCATTCCAGAAGCGCTGGTTGAAGGCTCTGCGCATTTCTACTGCACGCTGAGCGAACGGCAATGCCGCTGCCGGCCCAGCTTCCCGCCGCACCCAATTCTCCATCCACATCAAGGCGTTGTACCAGAGCGCATTGATCTCCACCGCTTTCCCCCGCCTCGGAGTCACCACCCAGTCGCCCACCTTGGCATCCATCCAGGTCAGTTGCAGTCCTTCAGCACCCTGCGACAGCAATTGATCCTTGGCGTCCACGTGAATGCCGTACAGAGTACCCGCCACGTGCGCTTCCACGATCGTTCGCAGGGTTGGCAGCAGCTCCCGCACCAGCGTCTGGTCGTTTGTGTACTGCTCATACCGGCTGATGGCGTGGAAGAACCAGAGCGTCGCGTCGGCAGTGTTGTAGCGGCCTTCCGCGGCTCCCTCGGGAAACATATTCGGAATCAGGCCGTACTTCATATGATGCGCAAAGTTTCGTAAAATCGCCCGCGCCTCGCGATGTCTTCCCGTCACCAGTGCCAGTCCCTCCAGGCTGATCATGGTGTCGCGTCCCCAGTCTGTAAACCAGTGGTAGCCGGCGATGACGGTGCGGTCGTCTTTTGCAGCCTCAATCGTGCGCGTATCTACCCGCGGCGGCGCAATGATGAACTGGTCCGCCGCGTAGATCAGTTCCGATGCAGGATAGCTCCCGAGGTTCTGCGGCACTCTCGAGAGCAGGGCCCGCCGCCGTGCAATCTGCGCCGTAAAGTCAGACGCGGCCTTACCATCCATCTCGTCGCTCTGCGGCTCAGCCGTTGCCGTCAGCACCAGCGTTTCGCCGGGTGCGAGCGTTGCGCGAAACGACCCCGGACTCCATAAGGATCCCTCGCTTTCATATCCCCGGCTCGCCTCCATCCGGTAGAGAACTTCAGGGATCACCTTGCGATCCTCAACGAATTTTGCCGGCGGATTGCTGATGAGCCGAAGCGGGGGGTAGCCTGCGGCGGACATTTCAACTTCGCCGTTCTTGACCACCAGGCGGCACGTCACTTCGCTCGAGGTGCGTACCGGAGCATCGTGCGAGCGGAAGTTCACCCCCGGCCGCAGCTCAATCTCCAAAGGCCCGTTTCCGCGCCTCAGCGAATAGCTCAAGTGCACGGTGTTAAAGCCGTAATCCATGACGACGCGCTTCTCCACCAGGTGATCGTTGTAGCGGTAAGTCCACACCGGCAGCCCGTCTTCCAGCATGAAGTCGATGGGCGGAGCAACGTCGGTGTGGTGCATTCCCATCAGCTCCAGCGTGCCTGCGGAGAAGAG
>JANXZS010000245.1 GCA_025355385.1 Acidobacteriaceae bacterium
TGGCATTGCGCTGGGGCATGTTGGTTGGCACTCCAGCACGCGGTGTTATGGTGTTCGGCGTTCCGTCATGCGAAGGCGCGCTCCGCCCGGGCGTGACGAGATTGCCGTTGACCGGCCGGTTGACCGCTGGGACTACTCCACGATCATTGAACGCACCGGGCCGGGGAGTGGCAGCAATTGCCGGGACGCCGTGATTGACGGATGCCCATTGCTGGCGATTGCTGCGGGCAAGCTGAACCTGTTGCTGCTGAACTTGCAGCGGCTGAGCGTGTACCCCCCTCAGCACGTTTTGCTCCTGGGGGCTTGGGCGGGCAGCAACTCCACCATTGCCACCGTTGTAGCTGACACGGTTGTCGTTGTAATTATTGATCACCGTCTTGTTATAGACGTTGTGAATGTTGGTGATGTTGACGTTGTTGACTGACCGGTTGTAGTTGAAGCGGTCGTGGTCCCAATAGCCGCCTTCATAACCGCGGCCTCCATAGCCGTAGCCATAGTTGACTCCGCCGTAGAAGCCGACCTCGCGACCCCAATAGCCTTCATTCCACATATAGAGTCCATTGCCCCAGCCCCAGAACCCAGGGGTCCACAAGCCACCGACGAAGGGCGCTACTACCCACGTGCCCGGAACCCAGAAGAAGCCGTCTTCACTATCGGCCCAGTAACCGGGGGTCCAAATGTAACCGTCACCGGGACAAAAAGGCTGCTCATAGTAAGGAAGCGGAGGGGGAGCGACGTTGACAGAGATGAAGATGCCAGCGAAGGATGACATCGGGACGGCGGCCAGTACCAGCGCCAATATCCAGGAACGTAGCGAAAAAATGGAGCGCATTGAATTAACCCTGCCTGCTCATCCTTCGCTTTCCCGATACTGCTTTGGTGCAACGGGCTGCGTGGAGTGAACGGCGAGATCCCCGCCCGCGAGCGGAAATGATCTCCTGCCTATACCAACGTGATTCCCCACAATTAGTTGTTGTCTCTGAGGTTAAGTGGACTGGACAGGCGGGCGTGCCGTGCTTGCCGTCGCGAAACCAAATTAATTATCTGGGCAACCTTTGGCGATGCGCTGATTGCGAGCACACGGGGAACGCTATAGTGCCAAGAGCGCCTGATCCAGATCGCCGATCAGGTCCTCGACATCTTCTATGCCGACAGAGATGCGCAGCATGCCATCGGTGATGCCGATCCGCGCGCGGCCCTCTTCACCGATGGCTGCGTGGGTCATGCTGGCGGGATGCGAGATCAGGGTCTCCACTCCGCCGAGCGATTCGCCGACGATGCAGAGATGCAGACGCCGCAGGAGGGCGTTGGCATTGGCGAGCGAACCCGTCTCAAAGGTGATCAGCGACCCAAAGCCCGACATCTGTCGCTGTGCCAGATCGTATTGGGGATGAGACGGCAGGCCGGGATAAAACACTCTGGAAATTTTTGCATGCTTATCAAGAAACGCTGCCACGACGCGGCCATTGGCGTCGTGGTGGCGCATACGCAGCGCCAGCGTCTTGACGCCGCGCAGCACCAGGTAAGACTCGAAGGGGGAGAGGATGCCACCGGTGCATTTCTGTACAAAGGCGAAGCGTTCCTTGTGTTCGGGGCGCGTGCATACGAGCACCCCGCCGAGTCCGTCGCTGTGACCATTGAGAAACTTGGTGGTTGAGTGCATGACGATGTCGGCGCCGAACTCGATGGGCCGCTGGAAGTAGGGCGACATGAAGGTGTTGTCGACGCTAAGATCTACGCCTGCCGCGTGGCAGATGTCGGCAACGGCGCGAATGTCGGTCAATGACATCAGCGGATTGGTGGGCGTTTCGATATGCACCAGCCGGGTATTGGCGCGCAGCGCAGCGCGAACATTTTCGGGGTCCGCCGTATCGACGTACGAAAACTCGATGCCGTAGTTGGCGACGATCTGGTTGAAGAGACGCGGCACGCCTCCATATACATTGGACCCGCAGAGTACATGGTCGCCCGTGCGCAGCATGGTGATCAGGGCGGTGATCGCCGCCATTCCGCTACCGAAACAATGGGCACTGGTCCCACCCTCAAGCACGCGCAGGCTCTCTTCCAGAGCATCGCGGGTGGGGTTGGTAAGACGGGCATACTCATGGCCCTTATTTTTGCCGATCTCCTGCTGCGCATAGGTGGAGGTGGCGTAGATGGGCACGTTGACCGCGCCAGTGAGCGGGTCTGGAGCCTGACCGGCGTGGATCGCGCGAGTGGAGAAACCTGTTTTCGTATCTGTCATCGTAGCGTTTCTACCCCGGAACCAGTGGGTGTATATGACATTTGTTTCATAAGCGTCGTCCTGACCGGGTAGAGGCGAAAACTGTCAGCCCGAGCGAAGCGAAGTGGAGGGAGCGGCAGTCACAGCGATCGCAAGGGATCGCTTACAGGCCACCCTCGAAAACCTTTTTGGAGAGGTAGCGTTCGGCCGAGTCTGGAATGATGGTTACGACTTGCTTCCCGGGCCCAAGCCTGCGCGCCACGTGCAAGGCAGCGAAGACGTTGGCACCTGCGCTCGACCCAGCAAGCACGCCCTCCTCAGCCGCGAGGCGCTTGACGGTGTCAAAGGCATCGACATCAGAAACAGCGATGATTTCATCGCACAATTCGCGCTGGAATGTCTCCGGGACAAAAGACACACCGATGCCTTCCACCTTGTGAGGACCGGGCTCACCGCCCTGCAGAACCGAGCCCTGTGTCTCAACGGCCACGGTTACAATGCCAGGATTTTGTTCCTTGAGGAATCGCGCGATACCGGTGAAGGTTCCGCCGCTGCCCACGCCGGCAACGAAAGCATCGATGCGGCCCTCCATCTGTTCCCATATCTCGACAGCGGTGGTGTCGTGGTGGTAGTCGGGATTGGCCATGTTCTGAAACTGCAGTGCAACGAAAGATGCGGGAATCTGTTGGCCGGTGTCGCGTGCGCGGCGAATCGCTCCGGCCATACCTTCTGCTTCCGGGGTGCGTTCGACGCTGGCACCGAAGGCACGCATCAGAATGCACTTCTCCTCGGCATAGCCTTCGGGCACAAACAAGATCACCTTGTAGCCGCGGTTGACTCCGACCAGGGCCAGCCCCACGCCGGTATTTCCCGCGGTAGCCTCGACGATTGTGGAGCCCGGCTCAAGCAGGCCACGCTTTTCCGCGTCCAGGATCATGCCGAGTGCGGCACGGTCCTTGATGCTGCCGCCGGGATTGAAAAACTCCAGCTTGGCATACACCCCGGCTAACTCCGGACCAGCCACACGACGCAGGTGCAGCATAGGAGTCTGCCCCATCAGGTCGGTCACGTCTTCAGCAACGCGCAGTGCGCTGCCGGCAGGATTGGTTATGATCGTCGTCATTGGATGACTAAGTATTACAGGTTTCTCCGGGCCGTTGATAGTCCGGCAATTCTCCGGCTTATTGCGATGCGCCAGTTGCCGTTTTGACAGGCGCTCCTTTTGCCCCTCGCGGAAAGTAGCCGGTGCGGGTGCGCACGATGAGCTTCCCCGTCCCCTTGGGTTTCGCCTCGAGGTGAATCAAGCGGTATCCACCGTCGCTGGCGGGCTTGGTGGAGTGATAGCCGACTGTATATTGATTACGAATATCGCGCGCCACCTCTGCGGCGATCTCGTCCACCTGGTTTAAAGATTTTGGAAAGAAGGCGACGCCGCCAGTCTCACTCGAGAGCAGTTGCAGGGCGCGCTTGGCACGGCGATTTTCCCGGCCGGTATTCTCGTCTCCGAAGAGCAAGCCGATGGAGTAGACGACGGGACCCTGCAATTCCTGAATCCTGCGGATGGTCTGCTCCAGGGTCAGGGTGGAGGCGTTGTCTTCGCCATCCGTGATGATCAGCAGCACTTGCTTGGGCCGGGTGCCGTTCTTGGCCAGTTGATCTGCCGAGGCTACCACCGCATCGTAGAGCGCGGTGCCGCCCCTCGAGTCAATGTGGCCGAGTCCCTCGCGAAGCTTGTTCATATCCGAAGTGAAATCCTGGTCGATGAAGGCCTCATCGGAGAAGTTCACGATAAAGGCTTCGTCGTGGGGATTGGAGGCCTTGACCAGATCGAGTGCCGCAGTATTGACGCCCGTGCGCTTGTGTAGCATGGATCCCGAATTGTCGACAACCATGCCCATCGAAACGGGTATGTCCTCATGCAAAAAGGAGGCTATATTCTGGGGAACGCCATCCTCCGTGAGGGTGAAGTCCTGCTTGGTCAGCGTATTCACGAGATGATTGCTTTCGTCGAGCACGGTGACGTTGAGGACAACTTCGTCCACATCGCGGCGCAGGGTGAATTTGCCGGTAGATCCGCGCGTTACGTCGCTGGATTTTGCATTGGGATCGGGAATAGCAGAGGGCGCGGTTCCTTCAGCATCCGGCGAACGCACGGGGTCGCGATCCGTATCCAGGGGCTTTTGCGCTTCGGCGGCTGGCTTTTGTGACGCAGGCGGGGTCGCCGTCTGGCCAACGGCTATGGAGTGCGGCAGAGCCCAGATGCAGGCGGCAAGCAACATACCCGTTAAGACTGCCAAGCGATTACTGCAGTGGTGCATAATATCCGGTTCGGGCATGGACGGTAAGCGGAGGCAGGCCCTGGGGCGGCACCAGCTTTACCTTCAATTTACGCCACTTGCCGTCCCGCCTGGTTTCATTCGGGTTGTAGCCGATCACATATTCGTTTCTTAGTTCCACGCTGATCTTGATCGCCATGTCGCCCATGTCCGCAAGATCGTCAACCTTGAAAAGCCTGCCGCCGGTCTCCTCACTCAATTCCTGGAGCAGAGCGGGGCCTAATTTTTCTTCCGTGGTGGCGGCGTAGGGGTCGAAGATGCCGATGGAGTACATCTGCACATCGCCCTCGCGCACCTGCGAGCGAACCTCGCCCTCGGTGTAGCGGCTGCGATTATCTCCCCCATCGCTGACCACGAGGATGGCTTTGCGTTC
>JANXZS010000247.1 GCA_025355385.1 Acidobacteriaceae bacterium
TCCCATCCTTGCCGTGGTCACGAATCTCGACCGCGAGCATATGGACTGCTACCGAGATATGGAAGATGTGGAGAATGCCTTCGTCACCTTCATGAACCGCGTGCCTTTCTACGGGAGCTGTACCGTGTGCCTCGATAATCCGCCGCTGGCTGCTGTTCTTCCGCGCGTCGAGCGCCGCGTGTTTACTTATGGCACCACGCCTGAAGCCGACTTTGTCGTGCGCATGCTTCCGCTGACGTCGGCCAGCCTCCCCGTGTCCGAGGGTGAGCCCGCTTCGGCGGTGCGGTCCCGCTTTGAGGTGGTGGCTGGCGGAAACGTTCTGGGGCCATTTGAGCTGCATGTGCCGGGCCGGCACAACGTCCTGAACGCGACCGCGGCCATCGCCATCGCCACCCAACTTGAGGTGCCCACCCCGCAGATCGCCGCCGCTCTGGCCGCATATCGCGGAGTCGATCGCCGCTTCCAGTGGAAGGGCAGCGTCGGTGGAGTATCCGTGGTCGACGACTACGGCCACCACCCTACAGAGATACGCGCCACCCTGGCCGCCGCCCGGGAATGCGGTTATAAAAGGATCCACGTCCTGTTTCAGCCACACCGTTACACCCGCACGCGCGACCTTATGCCGGAGTTCGCCGCTGCGTTTGCCGATGCCGACACTGCGCAGGTGCTGGACGTTTACGCTGCCAGCGAAGAGCCGATCGCTGGAGTGGATACGCCCGCGCTGGTGAAGGCTATTGGCCGCTCATCAGTCCAGTACTCCCGATCGTTCGACGAGGCTGTTCGCCGTGTTGTCGCCGAGGCGAAGGAAGGTGATGTGATCCTCACCCTGGGCGCCGGAAATGTCTCCCAGCTTGGGGCGCTCGTTCTCGCCGCCCTCGAGCCAGTAGTGGAGACGAGGCCGGCTTCCGGTCATATTGACAACTAACACTGGCTACACTCAACTGGCCCGAGCGGGTCCCCCGGGGACAGGTCTTGGTCGCTGAGGTGGAGTAGGGATTACCCTCCAAGGTTCACCGCTGCAAATTGCATGCGAATAAGCCACTTCATGCGCGTTATATTCGGGACTGGCGATTCTCACGACCTTGCTCAGGGCGTGGCAAAAATAGACGGATACACAAGCCGTGCATCAGCGCTTGCGAAAGACGCGCCCCTGGACCCGTTCTATCGTCCAGCGGGCCCATCGTCTGGTCTGCGGCCTGAGCGTCCTCTGCCTATGGATGAGGCGGAGGCAGACCCGGGGGAGTCCTTTCTCCGCTCGCGCAGGCGCGTGCCTGTTCGCCGGGAACTGCTGCCGAAGAACCGTATTGCCCGCATCGCGTTCTTGTTTGCCCTCGTCATCGGCCTTGCGCTGCTGGTCATGCTGGCGCTTGCGGTACGCGACTTCCTCCAGCACGATCCCCGCTTGCGTATCGACAGCGCCTCGTCCATTCAGATTCTGGGTAACAGCGAAGTGACCCGCCCGGAGTTGCTCTCAGTTTTTGGCAGCGATATTGGGCGCAACGTTTTCTTTATCCCCATGGCCGAGCGCCGTACTGACCTCGAGCGCCTGCCTTGGGTGGAGCATGCCACCCTGATGCGCCTGCTGCCCGATCAAATGCGAATCTCAATCGTCGAGCGCACCCCCATCGCCTTTGTCCGCCACGGCAAGGAAATCGGCCTGGTGGATCGCAATGGAGTCGTGCTCGATATGCCTACCTCGATCATGTCGGAGAGGCACTTCTCCTTCCCCGTGGTTGCTGGAATCGAAGCCGTCGATTCCCTCTCTACCCGCGCCGCACGCATGAAGCTTTATCAGCGATTTGTCGCCGATCTGGACTCGGGTGGCGAAAAAGTCTCTGAGCAGCTGAGCGAGGTCGACCTGACCGATCCCGAGGACGTAAAGGCACTGATGCCGGAGCAGGGCTCGGATATTCTGGCGCATTTTGGCGAAGACAAGTTCCTCAGCCGGTATCGGAATTATAAGTCTCACCTCGCCGAGTGGCGCCAGCAATATCCCCGTCTGGCGGCAGTGGACCTTCGTTACGAACACCAGGTCGTGCTGGAAATGGAAAAGGGCACTGAGACGACGCTCAATCAGGACGGGGAAGCGAAGGCTCCCCCCGCGCCGAAGACCGCTATTGCAACCAGTGCCTCACGATCGCGCAAAGTGCACGCAAGACGTGCGGCCCTGGCAGGCCACCACCGATGAGCGAACGACCCGATAGCCTGATCACCGTGCTGGACGTCGGGAGCGGACATATCCGCGTTCTAGTGGCGGACCTGAACGACGGCGCCCTGCGCTATCGCGGCCATGGAATAGTCGCGGCAGCGGGTATGCGCAAGGGTTTGATCGCTGACCTGCAACCAGCCATTCAGGCCATTACCAAGGCGGCCAACCTCGCCGAGACCAGTGCCCAATGCACCGTGGAGCAGTGCGTAGTCGGCATAGGAGGCCCGCATGTGCGCGGAGTCAACAGTCGCGGGGGCATTACCCTCGGATCGCGCCTACGCGAGATCAGCCGCGAAGATGTACGCGCCGCCGTCGATCGCGCGCGCTCCGTATCCCTTCCCCCCGACCGCGAAGTCCTCCACCTGCTGCCGCAGCAATTCATCCTCGATGAGCAGCCGGGCATTCACGATCCGGTTGGCATGGTGGGCAACCGGCTTGAGGTCAATCTGCATATTTCCACCTGCTCGGGCAGCGCTTCTCAGAGCGTCATCACCTGCGCCAACCGCGCTGGCCTTGAAGTAACCGAAACGGTCTTTGAAGCCATCGCGGCCGCCGAGGCCACCATCTCCGCCGACGAGCGCGAGCTGGGCGTTTGTGTACTGGATATCGGTGCCGGATCGAGCGAGCTGGCCGTTTTCTTTGAAGGCTCGGTCGCCCATACCGCCGTAATCCCCATCGGTGGAGATCACTTCACCAACGATCTGGCAGTAGGCCTGCACGTACCTGTGCAGGAGGCGGAGATGTTGAAGTGCCGCTACGGACACGCGGTCGTAACCTCCGTCTCACAAGAGGCGGAGATAGAGCTGCAGGGCATTCAGGGCTATGCGCCACGCATGGTGCGGCAGCGTCTGCTCAGCGAGATCCTCGAGCCCCGCGCCCGCGAACTCTTCCATTTGCTGCGCGAGAATCTACGTCAAGGTGGAGTACTGGAGGCGATGGGCGCCGGCTGCGTCGTCACCGGAGGCGGATCTCGCCTCCCCGGCCTGCTCGAGGTGGCCGAGAGCCTGCTGCGCGTGCCTGCACGCATCGGCTACCCCGTCCCCCTGTCGAGGATGCCGCAAGAGATTGTGCAGCCCGAGTTTGCCGCCACCGTTGGCATGCTGCTGTATACCCATCGCACGCGCATCATGCGGGCAGCAGAAGATCAGGGCCTGCGCGCCAAGTTGCGCGCCATGTTTGCTGGTAGTTTGTAAAGAGTAACGGGTAACCGAAGGAGTTGGAGCCAATGAGTCAGTCAGATGGAATTCGCATTCAATATCAGGACGAGATGCCTCGCGGTGCGAGGATCAAGGTCATTGGCGTGGGCGGCGGTGGCGGCAACGCAGTCAACCGCATGATCCAGGCCAATCTCGAGGGCGTCGAGTTTATCGTCGCCAATACCGATGTTCAAGCGCTGCAGTTGTCGCAGGCTCCGGTCAAGCTGCAGCTTGGCGTCAAGCTCACCAGCGGCCTGGGTGCGGGTGCCAACCCGGATGTCGGCCGTCGCGCCGCGCTCGAAGACTCCGAGAAGATCATTGAGGCGCTCGAAGGCGCGGACATGGTCTTTATCACCGCCGGACTCGGAGGCGGCACGGGTACCGGCGCTGCTCCCGTCATCGCGTCGCTCGCCAGCGAGATGGGCGCCTTGACCGTTGCCGTGATTACGCGGCCCTTCTTCTTTGAAGGCAAGCGCCGCATGGCCCAGTCCGAACGCGGCATGGAAGAACTGCTCGAGAGCGTCGACACCATGATCGTGATCCCCAACGAAAAGCTGCTCGTCGTCGCCAAAGACGCCGGCTTTTTTGAGTCGTTCAGGATCGCCGACGACGTGCTGCGCCAGGGAGTGCAGGGCATATCCGACATCATCACTATCCCCGGCATCATCAATCGAGACTTCGCCGATGTGAAGACAACCATGGCAGGAATGGGCTACGCGGTCATGGGAACGGCAGTCGGCAGAGGCAGCAATCGCGCGGTCGAGGCAGCGCAGGCG
Source organism: Acidobacteriaceae bacterium (assembly GCA_025355385.1). Lineage (GTDB taxonomy): Bacteria > Acidobacteriota > Terriglobia > Terriglobales > Acidobacteriaceae > JANXZS01. The sequence continues at coordinate 4,182 of JANXZS010000247.1, forward strand.
GCGATGGCCTCTCCCTTGCTCGAGGCGGGAGCGATCGACGGCGCCAAGGGCATACTCATCAATATCAGCGGCTCCAGCAACCTCAAGCTGAGCGAAGTCAATGAGGCTTCCACCCTGATCCAGAGCGCCGCCCACGATGAGGCCAACATCATCTTCGGAGCCGTGCTGGATGAGTCCATGGGTGACGAGGTCAAGATTACCGTCATCGCCACCGGCTTCCGCCAGGACCTGCCGCAGCGCAGGACCAGGTTGCTCAGCGGCATTCTGGAAACAGAGGGCCCGCTGGTCCCATACGTCCGCGTCGCACCCCGTCCGGTCGCTGCCAAGTTCATGTCGGAGGTGGAGGAGCCGCACGTAGCCCAGGCTTCTGAAACTCGCCCGCAGCCGCCCGAAAGTGCCGAGCCCGCTGCCCATCAGGACGCTGGCGAAGCAGTCTCCGCGACCGCCTCAGAGGAGAACTTTAAGGCCGTTCGTCCAGCCGCGGCCTATCCCGGGGAATCTCAGGCTAGTGCCGAGCCCTTCGTGCAACGTCCCGTCGAAGCGCACCCCGATACCTGGGCTGGCGCAATGGCCGACCAAAACCACAACTCCCTGAAGGCCGGCGGAGTCGAACAAAATCTGTACCCGCGCGACGCACCTACTGCCATTACAGAGTCCGCCCCGGATGAAGGAGGCGAAAATCTCGATATTCCTGCATATATGCGCCGCGGTGGCCTGTAACCCGCCAGGGTATTGGTATAGTTAACGTGCGAGCCTAATTAGTAACCGTTCCCCAGTCGCATTCGACTGAGTAACCACATCGTTTCAGTAGGATTCGTGTTCTATTGGGGAAGTGATACTGTAAACGGGCTGAATGCCGAATCGGAACGCTGAGTGGCCGATTCCGCGATAGGTCCCTTAAAAGTAGGATGGTCCGGGCTGGATCTGTGCGTACGATCAATGCAGAGTGCCTGGATGTCTGGGGAACAGATAACGGATGAAACGCTTATACGGGTTGGTTTTCGGATTACTTCTGTGCTCGACTCCATTGGCGGTGATGGCGAACACTCGCCATGCATCGACGCATAAGGCCAGGGGAAGCGCGCATGTACAGGAGTCTGCCAGCGTTCAGCGCCACATCGCGCACCTGCAGCACAGAAGCCGAACCGCAACCAGAACCCGCAATGCCAGCGTGCGGGGCACGGCTGGCCAGGCCCATCTACGCAACGCCAGCCTGAGAATGCGTCGCCGCCATCGCAGCTACGAGCGGTTCACGGGCAACTCCTTCTCAGACGATGTGAGCAACGGCGACCTCATTCTTGGCGAGGATCCGGTGGTCCGCGCCGCCGCGATGGACGCCCTCGGCAACATGAATGGTACCGTCGTCGCCATCGACCCCAATAGCGGTCGCATTCTGGCGATGGTGAATCAGAACCTTGCCCTCAGCAGCGGAGCCGAACCGTGCTCCACGATCAAGGTCTCGGTGGCGCTGGCAGCCCTCGAAGAAGGCATCGTCAACAAGGATACCCCGGTAAACCTGGGTGGACGCTACCATCTGAACTTGACCGAAGCGCTGGCCCACTCGAACAATCTGTACTTTGAAACACTCGGCCGCCGGCTGGGATTTGAACGGGTTCGCCGCTACGCCAACCAGTTTGGTCTGGGCGAGTTGGCCGGTTACAACATTTCCGGCGAGCAGCTCGGCATCTATCCCGATCAGGAACTCCCCGCCAACCAGGGCGGCGTCGGTCGCATGTGCTCCTTCGGCGAAGGCGTTTCCATGACCCCGCTGCAGCTGGGCGCGCTGGTCTCGGCCATCGCCAACGGCGGCACGCTCTACTACCTGCAGCATCCCACCTCTCCTCAGGAGGTGAGCAACTTCCGCCCTAGAGTCAAACGCACCCTCGACATCGCCCGCATCATTCCGGAAATAACGGATGGGATGCAGGCTGCGGTCCAGTATGGTACGGCGCGCTCGCTGCGAGCCAACTTCAATCAGTTTCCCGTGATGGGCAAGACTGGAACCTGTTCCAACAATGGCACCCGCTTCGGCTGGTTTGCCTCCTATGCCGATACGCAATACGGCCGCATCGTAACCGTCTTCTTCCTGAAGGGTGGGCGGCCCACCTTTGGACCCAAGGCAGCCGAACTAACCGGGCATTTTTACCGCAATCTGTGGGATCACAGCTATTTTGCCGAGAAAGCTCCGGCCATCGAGAAGCCCGTCGCCGCGGAAGTGGTCGGCGCCTCGCAATAGCATCAGCCAAAATCCAGCGTCACCCAGGAAGGCCCTCAGATGAGGGCCTTCTCGCGCATGCTCTCCGTCCGGACGCAGCCATCCCGGCGCGTCCAGACGCCGGCGCCGGGATCGCGATACGATTCTGTTGCGATGAAAATTCTTACTGCGGATGAGATGCGCGCCACGGATCGCCGTACCGTGGAGCAGTTTGGCGTGGAGTCGTTGGCCTTGATGGAGAATGCCGGTGCTGCCGTCGCCCGCTTCGTTCTGCGGGAGTACCCGGGCTGCCTCCGCGTCACCGCTTTGTGCGGGCGCGGCAATAACGGTGGCGATGGATTCGTGGCCGCTCGACTTTTGCAGCGTGCGGGACGCGCGGTCTCCGTCCTGCTGCTGGGTGACCCCTCGGATGTGACCGGGGATGCCCGCACCATGCTGGAAAGGATGAGCCTGTCACCAGTCATTGTGCGCCAGCCGTCAGAACTCGAATCTCCCGAGGTTGCCAATCTTTTCGATCACGCTGACTTGTTTCTGGATGCCGTTCTCGGTACGGGATTCAAGCCCCCACTGCGCGGTCTCGCCGCGCTGGTCGGCGGCAGACTCAACGCGTGTCCCGCTCCCGTCGTGGCCGTTGACCTGCCCAGCGGTTGGGACGCCGACTCGCGCCTGCCGCAGTCGTCTGAGGCCTTCCGCGCAGACGCGGTGGTCACGTTCACCGCACCTAAGCCGGCACATGTTTTTGGAAATCTGACGCGCGGCTCCATCGTCGTCGCCAGCATAGGATCGCCGCCCGATGCAGTGCAGTCGGCCGTAAACCTCACCTGGGCGGGCGCCTCGAAAACAATTGTCGACGAGCCGCGTCCCGTGGACAGCAACAAGGGGGCATTTGGCCATGTGCTGGTGATCGGCGGCTCTATCGGTAAGGCCGGAGCACCAGCGATGGCTTCGCTGGCTGCGTTGCGCACAGGGGCTGGACTGGTAACTGCAGCAGTCCCAAAGTCGAGCCTTCCAAACGTCGCTGCCATTGCGCCTGAGTTGATGACCGTACCGCTGGCCGAGGGTAAGCACGGCGAAATCAACAGCCGCAATCTCGAGGCCGGTAATCTCAAACCGCTGCTGCAGCGTAAGACGGTGATCGCCATCGGGCCCGGCCTGGGACAGGAACCGGAGGCGGTGGCCTTCGTCCTGGGGCTGTTGCGCGAGACCAATTTGCCTATGGTCATCGACGCCGATGCGCTCAACGCGCTGGCGGATGGTCATACCGATCTGCTCGATGGACGCGATCGTACCCTTGTCCTCACGCCCCATCCGGGTGAGATGGCCAGGCTGGTCGGCTTGAGCGTACCCCATGTGCAGGAGCGGCGCGAAGAGCTGGCACGAGAGTTTGCCCTGCGCCACTCGGTGACCCTGGTGTTGAAAGGATGGAGAACGCTCATTGCTCATCCCGATGGCGTCATCGCCGTGAACACCACCGGCAATCCGGGAATGGCAAAGGGAGGCAGCGGCGATATCCTCACCGGCATGGTCGCAGCGATGATCGCGCAGTATCCGGGGAACATCCCCGACGCTGTCAACACTGCGGTCTATCTGCACGGTCTTGCCGCCGACTTCGCCTTGCGCGAACAGGATCAGCACACCCTGCTGGCGACTGACATAATCTCTGCACTTTTTCATGCATTTCGCTTTATGCCGGAGGACAAAGACGGGTATGTTTGGATACAGGGATCAGCGCCCCGGGACTTTGGAGAAGTGAATGGCGGAAACGACGGAGCTTAAGGTTTACCAGTTCGAGTCAGCGAGCAGCGCGGAAACCATCCAGGTCGGCCGCGAGCTGACCAAATTGCTGGAGCCGCCAAAGTTTCTCATTCTCAAAGGCAATCTCGGAACCGGCAAAACCACGCTGGTCAAAGGGATTGCACAGGCCCTCGACGCCGCCGATCCTGACGAAGTGACCAGCCCTACCTTCACCCTGATCCACGAATATGAGGGCAGCCGCAACGACAAACCGGTGCTCCTCTACCACCTTGACCTCTACCGCCTTGAAGGCGAGCGCCAGTTGGAAACACTCGGCCTGGACGACATCTCTTCGCCCGATAGCATTGTGCTGGTGGAGTGGGGGGATAAGTTCAAGAGCGTGTTGAAGCGCAGCAATGGCGAGATCCACATTGAAGCCGCCGGTGGCGATACCCGCAAGATCACCGTCACGCTCAAATAGTCTTGAGCAAAAACACTGGCCAGTGAGTCCACGCAGAAGCCGTCTGCAAGTTCCGCCAAAAAATCAGAGGCCGCCATCGCTGACCGCCTCATTGTTAACTCGGTAACGCCAACTCAAAATCCCATGATGTTGTATCCGCAATCGACGTAGATCGTCTCTCCCGTAATCGCACCCGACAAGTCCGACGCCAGGAACAGTGCTGTATTTCCCACCTCAGCCTGCTCCACGTTGCGTTTCAAGGGAGATCGGTCCGCGTGCAAACGAAGCATGTCGCCCAGCCCGCCAATTCCGCGTGCTGCCAATGTCTTGATCGGCCCCGCCGAGATCGCATTGACGCGGATCTTATGCTTGCCCAGGTCGTATGCCAGATAGCGCACCGTCGATTCCAATGCCGCCTTGGCCACGCCCATCACATTGTAATTCTGCATCACCTTGTCCGCGCCAATGAAGGTCATGGTCATGATGCTGCCGCCATCCGTCATCAGCGGCGCAGCGGCCCGGCTCAGCGCGATCAGTGAATAGACGCTCACGTCGTGGGCCATGCGGAAGCCCTCTCTAGAGGTGTAGACAAACTCGTTCTTCAGATCCTCAGCCGGGGCATAGGCTACGCTGTGCACCAGCACATCCAGCTTGCCGTAGCGCTCCTTCAGGGTCGCAAACAGCTTGTCGATGTCGGCATCCACGGATACATCGCACTGGAAAGCCTCCGCGCCCGGCAGTTCCGCCACCAGGTCCTCCGCATCCTGCCGCAACCGCTCGTTCTGATAGCCGATTGCCAGTTGCGCGCCTGCGGCGTGTAGTTTCTGGGCGATGGCCCATGCGATGCTGCGCTTATTAGCCAGTCCGAAGACGACTGCCGTGCGCCCCTTGAGAGTGATCATCCGTTCCTGCTCCTTCACTTGCAATCAGTATCAGTCTTGCACGGCGTGGCCGGGCACACGCACCATCTAAGAATATCAGCCGCAATGGAATATCAACCGCCCAGGTCGACTAGTTCCACCTCTTCTATTGGCTGGCCGAGAAACATGGCTCCCAAACGCCGAAATTTTGCCACCGAGTCTGTTGCAAAAAAACGGCTGGTCGCTTTACCTACGCTGGCGTTGGGGACCGCACCCACAAAAGCTAGTTGTCGCGAGACCTCAAGAGCAGTGGCTTCGGCAGCATCGATCACGCTCCATCGGACAGTTCTTTCGATGACTGGCCGCAGCAATGGGTAGTGGGTGCAGCCCAGCACCAGCGTATCCGGAGTCAACCCTGCGGCAGACGCCTCGGCGGCGAGCCCAGACAGGTAAATCCGTACCACCTCCGCCGTCACCGGATGGTCGATCCATCCCTCCTCCACCAGCGGCACCAGCAGCGGACAAGCCTTTTCGAGGGCAGTCAGTCCCACCTTGCGACTGGCGGTAGAGTAGGCGTGGCTCTCGACCGTGGCATCAGTCGCGATCACCAGGATATCTCCGCTGTCGCTGGTCAGCCTGGCCTGACTGACGCCGGTCTCGATCACCCCGAGAACCGGAACGGGTACAGCCGCGCGAATGTCCTCAATCGCCAGCGCACTGGCCGTATTGCAGGCAATCACCAGGAACTCCGCACCCTGTTCGAGCAGGAAGCGTGCACTCGAAACAGCGTAGCGGGCAATCGTTGCCTGCGACTTCGATCCGTAGGGAAGGCGCGCGGTGTCACCCAGGTAGATGTAGTGAGCTCCGGGGATACTCGGCAAAAGCGCCTTGAGGACGGTCAGCCCCCCAAATCCGGAGTCGAATACGCCAATCCTTGGTCCCCTGGTGTTGCGGGGCTCCAGGGTCGTCGAGGAAACTGCAGGCAAGCTCGGTTCTGTCAACGGCGGACCTCGACGGATTTGTCCTCTGCCAGGTACACGCGCGTCAGGTCGGCATGTCCGGCCAGCGTCTCCCGAGGCTGACCGTCGACCACAAAGCGAACCTGGGTGATCTGCGGCAGGTTGGTATGAAGAGTGCCAATGATGGAGAGCAGCGTCATCGTTTCTGTTTCAATTCCTGAGGGGTGCCCCTCCACGAAAGCCCCGCTCAGGTTCACCACTGCCATCTGGCCTTCTTTTTGCCGCGCCAGGGGCATCAGGAAGACTTCCTCGACTCCCGTGCTGGCCGCGACGTGATGCGTGGAATGAGGCTCTGCGTAGCCCGCCAGCAGCCGCTGCAGCAGGATGCGCGCCCGCGCGCCGGGCTCCTCTGGCAGGGCGATCTGCTGGTCCACCGGAGACAGCGAGCCGTCGGCGTCATTGGCAACCAGCATGGTAACTGTCTCCGCAGGCGCAATGGGGGGAGCGTTCAGAGGCATTTTATCGGCTGCGGTCTGCAGGCGGTCGTGGGCTCGCTCACGCAGTCGGATCAGCACAATGGACATCAGGATGGCTGCTCCCAGCAGAATCCAGAAGATGATTTTCTGGTAGCGGGGAATCATGGTTGCTGCCTCCAGTCTTCCCGCCATTGCTGGATGGCCCCCGCCAGCGCGTCTACAACGCGTGCCTGGTAGCTGGCGTCAGAGAGGGCCGCTGGCTGGCTGCCTCCGGCCGCCGACAGCGGCGCGATCTCCACCGCGACAGCAGGGCAGGCAAAGCTATCCAGCGGCTGGAGCGAGGTGCGACCCAGGCTTACCGGAACCTCTGCATGCGCCATAGCGGAGTTGATCTCCGATGACAACCGCAGGCTCTGCGTGATCGAGCCCGACTGCGCCGTTTGCCATGGCAGAAAGCGGCTCGCCGGGGGTGTGGCCGGAAGCGACGAAGTAAAAAGATGTACCCCGCTCCCAGTCGCGGTGGCGTGAAGGCTGATGCAGGCAGCAGCAAGGGCATGGTTCGCGGTCTCCGCGCGGTTGACGGGCAAAAGGGTCCCGTCCGCCTCGCGCGTCGTGATGACCGCAATGCCCCGGGCTGTCAGCATCGACCGCAGCCTCACCGAGAGAGCCAGAACAATATCCTTCTCGAGCAGGGGGTCGCCCAGGCGTGCTCCGGTATCGCTTCCTCCATGCGCAGCATCCAGCACCACTACAAAGCGAGGTTGCGCCGGTGGCCGAGGTGCCGCGGGAAACGGCGCCGGTAGCGGAGAGGCGGGAATAGCGGGGCTGGACTGTGAGGTGGGAGCCTGCTGCGCTGCCGCTCCAGCGGTGCGACCCCCAAGGCAGGCTACAGACACGAGGCATCCGAAGACGACCAGCGTCCTGGATCGCCTGCATGGTTTGTTCACCTTGGTCACAACTGCGATCGCATGCCGTACCAGCGCCTCATCCCCCCGCACCTCAATCGAGGGCATAGATCGCAAGCCCGCTCAGCAGCTTGGGGAAGAAATCGGTGGACTTCTGCGGCATCACCTCTCCTGCAAACGCTACTTCGCGGAGCTGGTTCATAGTCACTGGATTCATCAGGAAGGCCACACTCGCCTCGCCCCGACCCACTTGCTCAATGGCCTCCGCACCCTCACGGATGTAGCGCAGGTTACGCTGTCCGAGGATCGCCTCGGGAGTGATCCCCAACAGTTTCTCCAGCACCAGTGAGTGGAGCTGCACCACGTCCAGTTGCCGCTGGCGTTCCGAGATACCGGGCAGGGCAGCCGCAACTGCGTCGGGCCGCGCCTTCAATAGAAAAGTTCCGGCTGCGGTTGCGGCGATAAACGCGGTGCCCGTCTTTCCCGCAGCAGAGAGCCGCGTCTGCAGGTCGGCGTACTCGCCCTCGCTCAGCGGTTCGACATCAAAGTAGGGCTTTGCCTTGTCCACGAACTCCGCTGCGGAGAACCTTTCAAGCCCGAAGACCACGCGGTGCGTCGGCAGTATCAATAGCCCGTCCGAATCCATGTTGACGAAGGTCATCATCACCGCCGCCTCCGGATACGGTGCCAGCGGCAGGGAGTAGGAGTTGCGTTCCGTGCCCGCAGCCGCCATCGCGGGGGCGTGCGTCTTGGAGTAAGCCAGTGCCGTCTCGTAGCGGTGGTGGCCGTCAGCAATGATCAGCTTCTTGTCAGCCATGGCGCTCAGCAGAATGTTGATCGTGTTGGGATTGCTTACCCGCGAGATGCGGTGCGAAACGCCGTACTCATCCGTCACTTCTGACTCGGCGCTCGCATCCGCCGGAAAGAGAATTTTCTCTGCCATTTGTGCCGGATCGGAGTACAACATGAAAATTTGACCAAAATGGGCATGCGTAGCGTTCAGCAGATTCAGGCGGTCCGCCTTCGGCTTGGAGAGCGTCTGCTCATGGCGAAAAACCACCTGCTGGCTGTAGTCATACAACTCGCCTAGCGCTATAAAGCCCTTGCGCTCGCAGACCGTTCCATCGCTGCCGGGCACCGTAAAACGCTGCGAATAGGCGAATATTGAGGGGGTCTGGTCATGGGTAAGGATGCCCGAGCGACGCCACTCGGAAAAATCCCGCGCCGCGCGCGTATAAACGTTTTCCCCCTCAGCCGTGTCAAACAACTCCGGCAGCCCGAGGATGATGCGAACCAGATTATAGGGACTGCGGTGGTAATAGGACTGCTGCATCGACGGAGTGATCTTGTCGTAAGGCTGGGTGACTACATCTTCCAGCCGTACCAGTGCAGAATTGTAGCGAAGCGCGCGAAAAGGATAGATACGGGCCATGCGAGGGATCGAACTCCAAAGTTGGTGCGAGATTGGGAATAGTTCTAGGCTGCAACAGGCTAAGCCGCTCACTCGATTGTAACGCAGCAGCCATTGGGCATGCCGAGGCCGGGTCTCCCTGCCCCGACGGCGCCGCCGAAGCTTCGCACACTGCACGGCTTGACGGTTAACCTTACCCTGATGGCATGTCTATTTCACAAGTCGTTTCTGCGCATCCAAAGAGGCAGGGAACAGTTACAAAGCGGTGACACGAGTGGTAGGAATGGCGTGCTACTATTCGCCAAAGAGGGCTCAGTTGAATGGCGCTTATCACGGGTTCCACAGGCGCACGGGTCAGAAGATTTACCCTTAAAAAAGGAGTGATCGGCAGGTATGCAAACGCGTGCCGACTAGGTTATTTCTTCCGCATCGTCGCACAGGTTGGCGTCGGCCACGGTATTCTCGGCATCCGCGTTGTGTCTCTGGGGATCGCCCTGGCGCTGGCAGGGACCCCGCTACTGCGCGCACAGGATGACAACCTCAACAAGGTCCATATTAATCCGCCACCCCCCGCTCCTCCTGCCGCGCCTGCCGGCACAACGACAGTTCCGCCGGCCCCGGTAGAAGGAACATCCGCCCTGAAGGCCAGGCCAGGCGAGCGCATCCGCGTGGATGTCAACCTTGTTCTCGTTCCGGTGACCGTTACTGACCCGCTCAACCGGCTGGTCACCGGTCTCGATAAAGAAGACTTCTTTATTTACGACAACAACGGTTTGCAGAAGATCAAGACCTTTTCCTGCGACGATGCCCCGGTTTCCATTGGAATTGTTTTTGATTTGAGCGGAAGCATGGCCAACAAAGTGGTGCGGGCCAAAGACGCCATTATTGAATTCCTCAAAACGGCAAATCCGCAGGACGAATTCTTTGTTATCGGCTTCAACGACCGCCCCGAGTTGATCGAGGACTTCACCTCGTCCGTCGAAGACATTCAAGCCCGGCTGATGACCATTCGGCCCGGACACCGCACGGCCTTGCTCGACGCCATCTATTTCGGGATGAGCAAGATGAAGCAGGCCAAGTACGAACGCAAAGCCATCCTCGTGGTGGCGGCGTAGGGGTCGAAGATGCCGATGGAGTACATCTGCACATCGCCCTCGCGCACCTGCGAGCGAACCTCGCCCTCGGTGTAGCGGCTGCGATTATCTCCCCCATCGCTGACCACGAGGATGGCTTTGCGTTC
>JANXZS010000293.1 GCA_025355385.1 Acidobacteriaceae bacterium
ATCTGTTCAGCTTGGGCGCCGCAAACTCCATCGGCTCGGTCACCACGCAACAGTTTTCTCCGCCAACAGTTACGAATGGTCCGGCAGGTCCGACGGCAACCTTCTCGGATCTGCTAAACATGTTCATCTTTCGTCCGGATCTCAACCTGGGCGCCACGATCAGAGCCTTGGAAGACCGGGGAGTGCTGGAGATTCTAGCCGAACCGAATGTTTTGACTACAAATGGCAAACAGGGAAGCTTTCTGGCCGGTGGAGAGTATCCCTACCCCGTGATTCAGGGAAGTGCGGGAGGGGCCAACGGAGCTGTAACCATCCAGTTCAAGGAGTTTGGCGTCCGCCTGAATTTCATTCCTACGATTACCTCCCGCGGTACGATACGGCTCCAGGTCGCCCCCGAAGTAAGCTCTCTGGACTTCGCCAACGGCTTGAAGATTTCTGGATTCGCTGTTCCGGCCCTTGAAACTCGCAAAGTGAAAACTGACGTTGAACTAAGTGAGGGGCAGAGCTTTGCCATCGGCGGATTGCTTGACAATCGCGTAACCCAAAACTTGGAGAAGATCCCGTTTATCGGAGATGTTCCCGTGCTCGGCAAATTCTTCCAGTCGATATCGAAGGTCAGGAAAAACACTGAGCTTATCGTGATTGTGACGCCTGAAATCGTAGCTCCCATCCCGGTTAACACGCCTCTGCCTGAATTGAAGTATCCCATAGCATTCCTGCCATCGAATTCCGGGATACCCATGACGACCCCGGGAGCAAGCGCTACTGGCGCCAAGCCGTCCGCGGCTGCGCCACTATCCATCCCTGTCGAGCAGTTGATTCAAAGCATGCAGCAAACCGAGCAGCCGCTGGTGATGGATAGCACCTCTTCGGGATCAGCTTACGGACTATCCGGAGCGGGCACAAGCTCCACCCCCGCACCCCCGGCGCCACGATGAAGACACCGGTGGCTGCCTGAGTGGTCAGCACATCCCGGCTCCGTTTCGGTAAGGCTCGGGCGTTAGTATATTACTGTTCCAGAATCTGACGGCTGGATCGAAAAGGATGCGTGCCAAAACAAAAGACTAGTCCGACGAGCACAATAGCCAAGAAATCGCCCCAATCGCAAATTCAATTTGGCGATAAATCCGGCTTCCATCTGCAAATGGCGGAAGCCAGTGCGCTACTTTTGATCGTAACCTTCGTGGGCTGCAAACTAAAATCAGTCCAGATATCCAACCCGAGCGAACTTGCGATTGCTCTGCTCGTAGCGCTAGCTGCAGTCGTCCCATTGCCTCTATATTGGCAGGAGAAAGGGCGCACAGACCTTCGCGATGCGGCAATGACGATACCATGGGCGTTGCTCCTCGCCGTTGTTCTGCCCTTCTCTGTCGACGTTGCGGCAAGACTGAATCTGCCCCTATGGGATGAGCGCTTTGCTCGGCTGGATCAAGTACTGGGCATAAGCGTGCCTAGCATCACGATATGGGCCTCTCACAATTGGCTAGGACATCTGGCAAACAGAAGCTATCCGCTGCTAATTCCCTTGCTGCCCATAGCATTCTTTGGCCCGGCGCTCACCGGCAAGGTTGAACATGCCCAGGGATTTCTTATATCCAATCTGACTGCCTTTGCCGTCGGCGTTCCAGCTTTCGCTTTTTTCCCCGCAGTGGGTCCCTGGTACGGCTATCATTTTGCGGCTCGTCCCGACCAACTACTTTGCCAGTCTCAACTTCTGGCTCTGCGACTGCCAGGTGCTTATGCTTTTCAGCCAGCGGGCATCGTCTGTTTCCCGTCGTTCCACGTGGTTTGGGCTATCCTTTGCGCGCGTGCGCTCTGGGCTTTCCGGCCTTTACGGATCCCGGTGGCAGTGCTTTCAGGGATGATCATTTTGTCCACGATGACAACAGGTTGGCATTACTTCAGCGACGTGCTGGCCGGCATCGCTATAGCCTGCCTCTCGATTGCGGTCGCGAAGGCTATCTACCACCACTCTCGCCGACAATCGATGGGACGCCCAGAGCTAAGATGTTGGGAGCTTCGCCGGCCAGTCATTCGCGCCCGATGGCTGCGTTCGTGATCGGCGCGGAGCGTTCGCCGAATTCAGCACAGCACAGACGCAAGTAGCTGTGATCGGATCTGCTACCAGCGACAGATTAAGCGCCACCCATGCAAACGAGGTTGAACAAAACTTGATGGGTTTAACTCGACGAATACACAGAGAAATCTCGCAGTATCTCACTCGACTCCACCGAGCGAAGCCCGGTGTCCGCCTGACAGTCTTCAATATCACCCGTCAAACTGAATTAGCCTGCTGCGTGGAAGTGGCCGACCGGGGCGCAAAGCGCAGAAAGGGGTTGCTGGGGCGCGACGGCCTCTCTCTCGGA
>JANXZS010000031.1 GCA_025355385.1 Acidobacteriaceae bacterium
GAGCCTGCCGTGCTTACCCCTTCTTACCGGCATTATGCTGAGGAATTGCGCCTTGTGGCCCGGGCAGGCGGCAGTCTACTCGAACGTCTGGCGCGCCTGGCAACGCCACCGTCGTTGATGCTAATCACCACGCCGACGCCCCAGGACGGGCCGTTTCTGATGACCCGCCAAGTGCCGGCCCCCCTGGTGCAGGCAAGGCATCGCCATGGGGAGACTACGATTGCAAATCTGACCACCGAACTCGAAGGCTGCCGCGAGCTGCTGGCCGCCCTCGCCGGTCCTTCGATTCGCGTCATGCTGCAATGCGGATCGTATGCCGGTCCGCTACCCCTCAACAGCGAGGATCTGAATCGTATCCTCATCAATCTGGTTAGAAACGCATCGGAAGCCATGCCGAAGGGTGGCGAGATCCGGATAGCGGTCCAGGCGAATGCTCGAGCCGGGGAATCGACGGCGGAGAGCATTGTTTTATCCGTCGAAGACGATGGACGCGGGATTGCCCCTTCCGACCTGCAACATCTTTTTCAGAGCGGCTACACCACCAAGTGCCCGGGAAGAAAATCCTCGTGGATAACCAATGAGCTTCACGGTTTGGGTTTGGCAAACGTGCGTGGCTTGGTCGAATCGGCGGGCGGTACGGTGCGGGCTTCGAGCGCCGCGGGGACGGGAACGCGCTTTGAAATCAAGCTCCCATTGGCCGCGATGAAGGTCAGTAGCACTAAAGATGCAGTCTTGAGGGGTACTTCCAGGAAGGGAACCGAGTAGAATGCTAGCAAATGTTCCAACTAGTTATTTCATGCAGACTTTTCCTGAATTGGTGGGGGCTGCGAGTAGGATGCACCTTCTCGTAGTAGACGAGGACACTGCGGTGCGTTATGCCTGTTGCGAAATTGCGTCGGGCCTGGGTTACGTAGCGACGGGTGTTGCCAGCCTCGGTGCAGCCCGCGAACTGCTCCGCGGAAATGCCATCGACATTCTCCTGCTCGACTTGAAAGCGCCGGTCACGGCCGGTCTCGAGCTGCTGGAAGAAGTGAAGACGCTGCACCCGCAGACCGCCATCATCGTGATGACCGCCTTCGCCTCGGTCAACTCCGCAGTGGAGGCGATGCGAACCGGGGCGGCAGACTACCTGACCAAGCCCTTCGCGATGGATGAGATCACGGGGGTGCTGGAACGGGCGTCGGAACGGAGAAAGCTCGACGTCTCGACCCGCCAGCTGAGGGAACGGCTGCGTAACCAGCAAGGCCTGGGCAACATCATCGGGCGCAGTCCCGAGATGGACAAGCTCTATCGCATCCTCTCGAAGGTCGCGCAGAGTACGCATCCGGTTTTGATTCTGGGCGAGAGCGGAACCGGGAAAGAGCTGGTCGCAAGGGCCATACACGCCAATGGCACGCACGCCAGAAAGCCATTTATCCCGGTTGACTGCGGATCGCTGGTGCCGACCCTGATAGAGAGCGAGCTCTTCGGTTATGTAAAGGGAGCCTTCACGGGGGCGAACCGTTCGAAGGATGGTCTACTCGCTTCGGCCGAAGGTGGCACCTTATTCCTCGACGAGATCGGCGAGTTGCCTCTCGATCTGCAGGCCAAGCTACTTCGCGCCCTCCAAGAAAAGGAGATTCGGCCGGTCGGTTCAACGCACCGTATTCCCATTAATGTGCGCGTGCTGGCGGCTACCAACCGCGATCTGGCAGGGATGGTGGAACAGGGGCGCTTCCGCAAAGATCTGTACTACCGGCTTAACGTGGTGAATTTACGGATTCCGCCTCTGCGGGATCGCAAGCAGGACATTCCCATGCTTGCGGCCCACTTTCTCGACCGCATGTCGCGGGAAAATTTGACTACCTACACGCTGAGCGATGATGCCTTGCGCACCATGATCGATTACGAATGGCCGGGCAATGTTCGAGAGCTGGAGAACTCCATCGAGCGCGCATGCGCGCTTTCCTCAGGCCCAACCTTGCACATGGGAGATCTTCCCACTCAGTTGCAGGACTTTCGTCTGCAGATTCATCGTGCCAAGGTAACGGTCATCGGAGCGATCGAAGAGACGTTCGGAGCGGAACCCGAGGTTACATCCCTCGCAGAGTTGGAAAAGCAAGCGATCCTTTCGACGATCCGGCAACTACACGGCGACAAACTCATGGCAGCGCGACTCCTTGGCATCGGCAAGACAACGCTTTATCGCAAGCTGAAGGATTACGGCATCACCGAGGTGATTGCAACAGACTCCGCCGATTGAATCAAAGGTTGCAATCGCTTGCGCTGGTGCAGGTTCGCGGGTGCGGGCAGAAGCGGCAATTTTTCACAGCAGGATCGATAGCAGCTTGAGAGTACAGACAGGAGTACTTCGTGAATCAGTCCATTCTAATGATCACCTCAATTTCAGGAGCAGAGAATTGTGCCTCGGCTATGGCCCGCCAGATTGGTTCCGTCGTTGAGATCGCGGATACTCGCAAGGCGGCACTGAGCGCGCTTCGCCGCTGCGAATATTCCGTGGTCGTGGTGGACGACGCATTGGCCGAGTCCGATCCTGCGGGCACGGAGCTGATCTGGAAACATGCGGGCCTCGCCGTGCCACTGCAGGTCAACTTTGCGATCTCGGGTGCTTCCCGGGTCGTTCGGGAAGTGCGGTCCGCCCTGAACCGCCGCGAGCAGGAGCAGTCCCTGGCCATGCGCGCCGCGGCCTCGACTCTTGAAAACAAATTGAAGTCCACGGTCACCGGCCTGCTGCTGCAATCTCAGCTTGCGCTGGCAGAGCCGTCGGCATCCCCGATACTAATGGAGAAATTGAAGCTGATGGTGGAATTGGCCGGTAACCTGCGCCAACAACTAGCCCGACCCCAGGCGTAAGGCGGATAGCCAGAGCGACAAAGTAGGGTCAGCAGAGAAGGGCTAGCTGTCCGATAAGAAGCAGTTTAGTTCGGGACTGCCGCGATCTTGTTTGCGGTATTACCCCTGGCTCTCCTCGTTCGCTTACCGCAGAAGTGCAATACGTTCTAGTGCACCGTTCGCATCTTCCTCTGCATGTAGTCCATCAACAGGTACTCGCCCAGGGTATCCGGGGTGGTGAAGTAGGCTTTGCCGCGGCACATCGAGGTCACCCTCTGCACAAATTGCACCAAACCAGGCTCGGATGCCAGCATGAAGGTATTGATCATGATGCTGGAGCGCTTGCAGCGGGCCACCTCTTCGAGTGTCTCGCTGACCACGAGTGGATCCAGTCCAAAGGCGTTCTTGTAAATGCGCCCGTCCGGCAACGTCAAAGCGGAGGGTTTGCCATCGGTGATCATCACGATTTGCTTCATATCCTTGCGCTGTCGATTGAGCACGCGCTGCGCCACGCGCAGGCCCTCGCGCGTGTTGGTGTAGTAGGGGCCGACCTTGACCCGTGCGATTTGTGACATCGGCATCTCTTCCGCTGAGTCATGAAAGAGCACAAGGGAAAGAGAGTCGCCGGGATACTGCGTGCGAATGAGATGCGAGAGTGCCATGGCGACCTTCTTCGCGGGAGTGAAGCGGTCTTCGCCGTAGAGAATCATGGAATGGGAGCAATCCAGCATGACCACCGTGGCGCAGGAACTTTGATACTCCGATTGGTGCACGTATAAATCCTTGTATTCGAGGTTCAGCGGCATCTGAATGCCTTCGCGTGCGATCGCCGAACTGAGTGTGGCAGTTGTGTCCAGATTCAGCGTGTCGCCAAATTGATAATGGGAAGAAGCTCCACTGGTTTCAATGCCGGTAGCCCAGTGCTGGGTATCGTGCCGGCCGTAGCTGGATTTGCCCAGTGAACCTAGCAAGTCGCGCAATGTCTTGAACCCGAGAAAATCGAGACTCTTATCCGTGACTTCAAAGCGAACCTGTCCTTCTGCATTTCCTATCTGGCCCGGTCCTGCTGTCGGCTGAGCCGGATCAGAGCGATCCTGCGTCGTGATGTAATTCTCCTGCTCCATTCGATCAATCAGCTCCTCTATGAGCTGGTCGAGTTCACCACTCTCCGCCATCTCGTCAATCTTTTGCTGCATGGCTTCATCCAGCAGGTCTCCGGCTTCAAGCGCTTGGCGGAGCGCGTCACGGAGATTCTCGAGAGTGTGGTCGCCGTCCAACTCGGCAAAGGGGGAGAAAGGATCGCGAAAGCCGGAATCAAGCAGGTAGTTCGAGAGCGCCTGCAGCAGGTCTTCCATGCTCATTTCGGATGCCGGGCTGCCGTGGTATTTGGTGTAACGAATCCGTTTCATAGCTCGACTCCTCAAGCGTACGGTTATCGAGCGGAGTGTCCGTAATCAGTATCCGACCAAGAGTCTTTCGGCTTTCTGACTGCGGGAAGACTATGTCCCGTCGCTGCTGCACATTGAGTTTGAACAGGCGCTAGTTCAGTCCCCCTCGACGAAACCGCTTTTGTTGTCCTTCCTCAGTGGTTGGTTCCATGTCCGTTCGCTCCGCTCTTCGCGGTGTCTTCTCCTGTGCGGAGAAGCCACGTTCTTCGCTGCGGCTCAACTTCTTGCGGGCGTACATGCCTTCCAGCAAAAACTCTGCGGCGGAAACGACGCGCGCTGGTGTGTCGGAAAGTTTAACGGACACAGCAGAGAGCTTCTCGAAGAGGCCTTGAATCTGCGCGAGCTCGATTAACGTGTCGGCAGAGGACTGTTCGTCGTCGATTTTGACAGTGCCACCGAGGTTGAACCACTGTTCGATCTGCTGCGTGTTTATGGTGGAGAAATACTTGTCGTAAAACGTCGATACAGCGATGCGGATAAGTTCGCGGACAAGGGTATCCGCACCTAGCAACTCTCCCTCATACTCTAGTTCGATCTTGCCCGTGATTCCGGGCAGTGCTGCGTACAGATCGCTGACGCGCGGAACGACGAGAGTTTCACCATGCAAAATAGCGCGCCGCTCGGCGTTCGAAACGACGAGCTCCATGGTGGAAATGGGCAGCCGCTGACTGACGCCGCTACGCTTGTCCACCTTCTTGTCCTGGCGCGCGCTGAAGGCGATCTGCTCCACGATCTCGCGAACATACACTGGTATTTCGACGCGGCCAGCCCCTCGATCGGTCCATGCCTCCTGGGTGGTAATCGCGATACCCTCGTCAATCGTCTCTGGATAATGCGTGCGAATCTCCGAGCCGATGCGGTCTTTGAGGGGGGTGACAATTTTGCCGCGTGCCGTGTAGTCTTCAGGGTTGGCGCTGAAAACGAGAGCGAGATCCAGTTCCAGCCGTACAGGGTAGCCTTTGATCTGCACGTCACCCTCCTGCATGATATTGAAGAGGGCAACTTGTATCTTTCCGGCGAGGTCGGGGAGTTCGTTGATGGCGAAGATGCCGCGATTGGCACGCGGCAAAAGGCCGTAGTGCATGGTGAGTTCATTCGACAAGTCCTGGCCGCCGCGCGCGGCTTTGATGGGATCCAGGTCGCCCACAAGGTCTGCAACCGTGACATCAGGCGTCGCTAATTTTTCAATGTAGCGATCTTCCCGTGAGAGGTACGCGATGGAAACGTCGTCACCTCGATCATCGAGCAAATCGCGGCAGCGACGGCACAAGGGACGATAGGGATTGTCGCGAATTTCACAACCGGCTATATAGGGCAGCTTATCGTCGAGGATTGCAGTCAGCGCGCGAAGAATACGACTCTTGGCCTGTCCGCGGAGCCCCAGCAGGATGAAATTCTGCCGCGACAGCACGGCGTTGACGATCTGTGGAACCACCGTATCTTGATATCCGACAATACCGGGAAACAAATTTCCCTTGGTCCTGAGGCGCGCGATCAGGTTCTCGCGCATTTCTTCTTTTACACTCCGGCTTTTCAGTCGCGCTTCAGAAAACAGAGTGCTATTGCGAAGTTCACCCAGAGTCAGGGGAAGGTGGCTCGGTGAAGGCATATACTTTGCTCCCTCTGTTTGCTTGTGTGGGCCCGTCTCGTCGTGCATCCAGTACTAATTACTTTGCACATAGTTGGGTTTGCATGTTTGACTCGGAAAAGCGTAAACGGTTCGTTGCTACTCTTCCGTTCCGCCCTCTCTAAAACCAAGGATCAACTGCTTGAGCCCAAAAGCATACACATCAATTAGATACTTTGCAGAATAGCGAACCTGTTTTTGATTTGTCCTGTGTAATCAACGAGTGCTGCGGCGCTACATGACATGGCCATTCTGGCTGGACGCGAGGGACGCCTGCGCCCCGCGGCGCAGCTTGGGAAGAATCGCTTTGTAGAACTCAAGCAATCGCAGAGTGCGACCCGCGTCCGAGCGTAAACATAAAAGTTCCTGCTTGAAATCAAGGTCCGCAGGAAGCTGCCATGCCAGTTGAAACGAGATGGGGCGCTCAAGATTGAAATTCGAGTGCATGGATTCCCCGCCAGCCAATTCCATTGCCTCGTAATGGAGACTGACGCACTCTGCCCCTTCTTGCTTGGTGGCGGTCTCTCCCAGGTCCGGCAAAAGATCTACTTCGGCCTGCAGAAAGGCCCGGGAGTTATCTAGCGTTTCTATTTCAAACCGCTCGACTCCTTCGCAGAGGATATCCAAACGGCCGTCAGGGTAACGCTCCAGTATGCGAACAATGTGTGCCATACATCCGACCACCGCGAGGCCCTCCCGCTGTGCACGCACTACGCCAAACACGCTCTCGCGGTCAATACATTCTGCGATCATCTCCCGGTATCGATCCTCGAAGATATGAAGCGTAAGGAGGGCTCCAGGAAAGAGCACTGCATCGAGAGGAAACAGCGAAATTCTCATGACTTTCGTAATTATGCACGTACCAAGGGCGGGCGAAACATGCACCGTCTTATCTCTTTTGATCGCCTGAGATTCCACCCGTGAAGTCATTCATGTGGCACCCTGCGATCTATGGACGCCATCGTGGGATTTAGCAGCGTCGATGCCGGGGCACTACCGATGCCCGGCGTCGGCTCAGTTCTCCAGATCATTCAGCATCTCCTGCATTTCGCCGAGGGCGTGCGAGTTACCGGTGCGCAGAGCGCTAGCGATACCGCTCTTCAGGTGTCCCTTTGCTTCGTCGATGCGACCGGCTTTGGCCAGCGTCTGGGCTCCCATGAAGTAACCCGGGGTGTAGTCGGGATGGTCGGCTGCCAGGCGGTCAAATTCAGCCATTGCCTCGGCCACGTTGCCGGCATTTGCATACTCCATCGCAAGGCCATAGCGAGCGAAGCTGTCCATCGGGTTCTTGGTGAGAATTTCCTGCAGCATCTCTATTTTATTCATGCGCTCCTCTTCAGGCCTGGTCGCGTGCTCTCCGGCGGACTTGGGATTTGCGTAATTCCCAACAATTGCCGAAACTGGAAACAGCCCCGAGAGAGCAGAATAGGCCAGAGCCGATTCTAACTGCTGTCTGATCCCATGCCTGCTTCAGGGTGCACCATTGTCGCTTTGAGGAAAGAGAGTAGTTCATGGATTTTGCCGACCACTCCGTCCCGACCCGCAGTGTCGCGGATTCGCAGTCTGAGATGACCGAATTGATATTGCCGAACGATGCCAATACCCTCGGCAACCTGCTGGGCGGAAGATTGATGCATTTCATCGACCTGGTGGGAGCGATGGCGGCGTACCGGCATTCGCGCACCCACGTTGTGACCGCATCCATGGATCACATAGACTTTATTGCTCCGGTGCATGTGGGAGATCTGGTCATTTTGAAGTCCTCCATGAACCGTGCTTTTACGACATCGATGGAGGTTGGCGTAAAGGCGTGGGTAGAAAATACTATCGCGGGCACGCACCGCCATGTGGCGAGCGCTTACCTGACCTTCGTCGCCATCGAACCTTCGGGCCGTCGCATTTCAATCCCGCGCCTTCAGGCAGAGACGTCAGAGGAGATCCGGCACTACGAAGATGCCGGCCGGCGCAGAGAGCATCGTCAAGCAGAGCTGGAGCGCAAGCGTGCAAGCCATCCTCCAGAGAAGGAACTTCCGGGGCTGGTGCGTCCAGGAAAATCGTAACAATCACAGTTTCATATCCGCCCGGATTAACGGGTGCAATGCATTCGCGAAGGGAAACAGGAATCTCAATGGGACACATGCCTACTGCTCCAGCACCACAGCCGCTCCCGGGAGTGGCCCACATAATAGCAATCGGATCCGGCAAGGGCGGAGTGGGAAAGACCACGCTCTCGGTCAACATTGCCGTGGCACTCCAGAAGCTGGGCTTCCGCGTAGGTCTGATTGACGCCGACGTCTATGGGCCCAACGTTCCGCTAATGATGGGTACAAGCGCACAGCCCAAGGTGAAAGAGAACAATCAGATCGAGCCCAATACGGCTCATGGCGTGAAGGTTATCTCAATTGGCTTCATCTCGCCGGGAGACAAACCGCTGGTGATGCGTGGACCGATGCTCCACCAGATCATCCGCCAGTTCCTGCAGCAGGTGGATTGGGGCGAGCTGGACTTCCTACTGGTAGACCTGCCGCCCGGAACCGGAGATGTCGTCATTTCGCTGGTGCAGACGGTTCCGTTGACGGGTGCCGTGGTTGTGTCGACACCGTCTGACGTGGCCCTGCAGGACGCGCGCAAGGCACTGGAAATGTTCCACCAGGTCAATGTCGAGGTACTGGGGGTGGTGGAAAATATGAGCCACTTCACCTGCCCGCACTGCCACGAAGTGATTAATATTTTCGCCCGCGGTGGAGCGGATCGAATGTCCCAGCAATTCAAGGTTCCTTTTCTGGGATCGATCGAACTGGTACCGGAGATTCGCGAAGGCGGCGATACGGGAATGCCGGTGGCGCTCGGCGGTCCGGAATCCGCGCAGGGTAAGCCATTTTTCGCTGTAGCGGAAAAGATTGCCGAGAGCGCGAAAGCTCAGTCCGCCAAGGCTGAGAATATTTTTGAGATCAGCTAGAGCGGCTAGAGCGATAGTTGTCTGCAGTCCAAGAGGCAATCGGTCAGCGCTCTCGCCAGTTGTCCGCTTGACCCTCCAGTTGGTCGGGGGAGTTGCGGACGGCTGACACGAGAATCGCTGCGCCAAGACCGGGGACACTGTCCTTCATCTCCAAGCAATTGGAATCAGTCGCTAAAGCCAACGGTTGCTTCCGAGTTGACACCCCCCCCGGCGCTTCCTAGAATTAGACAGGGAGCTCCTGCCCCATCGCGCCTTAAACGACTGCGATTGTTGGGTTCAGGGCGGTGGGATATGTCTGCTGACCTTCGAATCAGTCCTCGTGAGCGGCTAGTTCTCACAGCCATCGTGGAGGCGTACATCGCGACCGGGGAGCCCGTGGCCTCGCAGGCAGTGGCGCACCACTTCGGAAGCAAGGATGGAATGAGTTCGGCGACGATTCGTAACGTAATGGCGAGTTTGGGAGAAGCAGGCTTGCTGGAGCAACGCCATACTTCCGCAGGGCGCATTCCCACGGCACAGGCATTTCGTTTTTATGTGGAGCAACTCAGCGGATTCTCGCGGCTTGCACCCGGCACCTTGACGCAGGAACGGCGCGACCAGATTGAAGACAACTTCGTGGGCGTGCACAGCAGCCAGCAATTTCTCGAGCGTACGTCGCATGTTCTGGCGATGCTGTCGAGTAGCGTAGGAGTGGCATTCGCTTGCGGAACTGAGTCTCATTCACTGGAGCACATCCATTTCACCCGTCTTACCGCCGGACGGGTGCTTGCGGTCGTAGTGACGATGGCGGGCGCCGTGCTGGACCGTGTCCTCGTGTTGGATCGGGATTTGACGCATACCGAGCTGGGAGTTGCGGCGCGCTTCCTGAATGAGAATTTTCACGGCTGGTCGATTGAACGGATCCGCCTGGAGCTGGTACATCGCGTCGAGGCGGAGCGCAACGAGTATGACCGACTACTGTCGTCGCTCGAAGAATTATGCCGCAAGGGAGCCTTCGCGCCGGAGGTTGCGGATCAGACAATTTTTGTTGAGGGTGTTGGCAACCTGGTGGCGAGCGAGATGGATCGTGAGCGACTACGCCAGTTGCTGGGGGCACTTGAGGCTAAACAGAGGCTGATCGAGCTGCTGAACGCCTACGTGGATTCACGGCAGCAAGTGGTGCGAGTTGTAGTGGGACTGGAGGATTCCATTCCCGAGATGAGCAATATTGTGCTTTTCGGAGCCCCGGTGCGGCTGGGCGCGGAAAGTCTGGGCACAGTCGCCGTTATCGGCTCGACCCGCATCCAGTATCAAGAGACCATTAATGCAGTCTCGTTTATCGTTCAGCTTTCTGACCGCATCCTACAGGCTCCACAGTAGTGCAGCCGGAGCGCCCCGACAAAGAGGCGCTGCCATGGCTGCGCCAGCCCTACGAATCTATGAAAGGGATGTTTTCCAAGGTACGTATGTCCACCATGCAAAAAATGTCTGACCGAAAAATCGAAGTGCTGCAGAACACGGATCCTGTCTCAGACCCGGCGGATGATCTGGTTAGCGGAATAGACGAAAACGGCGAAGATCTGGCAAACGCGACGGAGATGCCGCTTTCGGTAGGGGCCGTTCCTCAGGAAGAATATGAGCGGATCAAGACTGAACGGGATCAGCTTTTTGATCGCCTGGCCCGGTTGCAGGCCGAGTTTGAGAACGCCCGCAAGCGGGAGACGCGGGAGCGGGCCGAGTTTCGCGACTATGCCACCGGGAACGCGGTTGAGCAATTCCTTCCGGTCCTCGATAATTTTCAGCTCGCGCTCAACGCCAACGGGTCGGCGGAACAACTGCGCAACGGGGTTGAACTGATCGTGAAGCAAATGGAAGAAGGCCTGAGATCCCTGAACGTGGTACCCGTGGAAGCCGTAGGCCAGGAGTTTGATCCGCGCGTGCATGAGGCCCTGGGCTCCGTGGAGACCGACGAGGTTCCAGATCAGTACATCGTCGATGAAATTCGCCGTGGCTACCGCATTCGTGAGCGCCTGTTGCGTCCGGCGCTGGTTCGCGTAGCCCACAATCCGAAGCAGAAAGAAGCATGAGCAGAACAGATAACGTGGCCAAATCCGACTTCTACGAACTTCTTGGCGTGTCCCGCGATGCCTCTGATCAGGAGATCAAGACGGCCTATCGCAAGCTCGCCATGCAGCATCACCCTGACCGCAATCCGGATAACCCGGATTCAGAAGACAAATTCAAGGCGGCCAGTGAGGCCTACCAGGTTCTCTCCGATGCGGAGAAGCGCGCGGCCTACGATCGCTATGGGCACGCTGCATTCAATGGCGGTGGTGGGGGCGGCAGTCCCTTTGCCGGCGCGCAGGATATTGGAGATATATTTGGAGACTTCTTCGGCGAGATGTTCAATGGCGGCGGAGGCGGGGGGCGCAGGGCGTCGCGCGTCCAGCGTGGTCAGGATCTTCGCTTCGACCTGACGGGCGAGTTTGTGGACGCAGCCTTTGGCAAGGATGTTGACATCCAGATTCGGCGGTTGGAAAACTGCGGAGACTGTCACGGCACTGGTACAGCGAGCGGTCGCGGCCCTGTGAATTGCCAGAAATGCCAGGGCCGCGGTCAGGTGCGCTATCAGCAGGGATTTTTCTCGATTGCTCGTACCTGCCCTGCTTGCGCCGGTGTTGGTACGATAATTTCTGATCCCTGCTCCACCTGCAAGGGCGACACGCGCGTGCAGCGTGAGCACACGATTCATGTCAAAATTCCACCCGGCGTCGAAGATGGAACACGTATTCGTTACCAAGGGGAGGGAGACGCGGGGCGCTTTGGCGGACCGAAGGGCGACCTCTACATCTTTCTCGCTGTTAAGGCCCACCCATTCTTTGAGCGGGATGGTAACGATCTGCATTGCATCATGCCAATTTCGTTTCCGCAGGCAGCGCTTGGCGCAGAGCTCGACATCCCTACCCTCGAGGGTGAAACAAAGCTGATAATTCCCGAGGGTACCCAGAGCGCGAGAGAGTTCCGGATTCGTTCCAAGGGGATTCCATACTTGAATGAGCATGGACGCGGCGACCTCATCGTACAGGTGATGGTGCAGACGCCGAAGAAGCTGAATAAAGTGCAAAGGGAACTGGTGCGGCAACTCGCCGATACACTGACGGTGGAAAACACGCCCACCTCTCGCGGATTGTTCGAGAAGATGAAGGGCCTGTTTAGCTGAGAACTATCCTCACTCCAACATAGCCGCGATTACGGACATGGCGGCGATCGCCGCCGTCTCCGCGCGAAGGATTCGCGGACCCAGGCTAACGGGTCGCCATCCTTCGGCATCGAGGAGGGCGGCTTCGTCAGGAGCCCATCCCCCTTCCGGGCCGATCGCGACGCGAATCGACGGCACCTCATCCCCAGCCGCGATCAGCAACTCGCTCACCATTTGCCGGAGCGTAGTGCCCCGTTCCTGCTCAGCCAACACAAGTCTCACGGAATCCGGTGCATTTCGCGCAGCCAGTTTCAGTGAAGCCGGCTCCTCAATGAGGGGAACATCAGCGCGACGCGATTGCTGTGCTGCTTCGTGCGCAATCCGGCGCCAGCGTTCCACGCGCTTCTCCGCGGCCAGCGCAAGATGTTTTTCGCTGCGCCTCGCGACCACTGGAACGATGGCCTGGACGCCTAGTTCCGTCGCCTTCTCGATCGCCCACTCCATGCGATCGAACTTGAAGATGGAGATCAGCAGCGTGACGGGCAAAGCGGGATCCGCCGCTACCTCGGCGACTAGATTGAAGCGAACTTCTTCCGGCGAAATGCGGGCTATCACTCCGTGCCACACCCGTCCTCCGGCAACGATGTCGTATTCCATTCCGGTTTGAGCGCGCAGCACCCGGACCAAATGCCCGGCCTGTTCACCAATCAACGTTGCGGTGGCTTCGTCCCAGTGGTCGGCAATCCATCGGCGTCGTGTCATGTTTTCTCTTGCGGCAATACCTTCAGGTTAAAGCTTAGAGCAGTTCTCGCTTTTTGTTTCGAGATGCAGATCGCTCAGCGGGGGCGGCCTCTGATAGCGGCTCCGCGCCTATCGACCCATGCATTCATCTGCAAAAAAAGGAGGTGCTCTCTGTCGCAGAAACAGTTTGGGGGACGCTTGTGGCGTCCCCCGGTGTGTTACCTGAATCCTCTTGCCTAAGGATTACTTCTTCTTCGCCGTCTTCTTTGCTGCCTTCTTGGCGGGTGCTTTCTTGGCTGCCTTCTTTGCTGTTGCCATGGTCTATTCTCCCTTTTTCGATGTGCATCGAATCTGCAACACGAGTGTTGCAGTTAGGGAAGGTATATGGTTCTTGAAAAAAGGTGTCAAGCAAAAAATGCAATTCGCATAACACTTCCTAGTCAGAGAATCGAAAAAAGCAATGAGGATCGTCGGGCAATTTTTCCCGACTGGATTATTTGCTCTGCTTTTCCGGAAAGGATCGGCTCGCACATCGTGCACGAAAAGAACTTCAACATTCGTTGCGTGTGCATGCAGCACTTGCTATCTTCAGTCCGCTGCTGTGATGTTTTGCTTCTTGCGCTCAAAGATTCGGCACCGCTTTTCCACAGAACTATCGCCAGCATGCGCTATGTAAGGGTCTGAGAGGGGTCTCGCGATATGCAAGAAATTGTGATTGTCTCCGCTGTTCGAACGCCGGTAGGTAAATTTCTGGGCTCGCTCTCTGACTTCTCCGCAGTACAACTGGGAGCGCTGGTGGTCCGTGAAGCGGCCAGGCGTGCCGCTGTAGATGTTGCACTGATAGATGAGTGCATCCTCGGTAACGTCGTCTCCGCCGGGCTGGGTCAGAACCCCGCGCGCCAAGCGGCTCTGAAGGGAGGCCTGCCGCCGGAGGTGAGTGCGATGACGATCAACAAAGTCTGCGGTTCAGGACTGAAAGCAGTCGCCCTCGCCGCGCAATCCATCCAGACCGGCAATGCTGAGATGGTTGTGGCGGGGGGAATAGAGTCGATGACGAACGCGCCGTATCTCTTGCCGCAAGGCCGCAGCGGTTTTCGGATGGGAAACGCAATCGTGGTGGACTCGATGATCCAGGATGGATTGTGGGAGGCGTTCTACGACTATCACATGGGGATGACGGGCGAGAACGTGGCGGAGAAGTATGGCATCAGCCGCGAGGAGCAGGATGAGTACTCGCTGAATTCACATCGCAAGGCCGCTGCCGCTACCCGCGAAGGCCGCTTCGCTGGCGAAATTCTACCCGTTGAGTTGCCGGCCAAAAAGAAGGGAGGCGTTTCCACTGTCTTCGAACATGACGAATCGATTCGCGAGAACGCGAGCATCGAGGCGCTGCGTGCCCTGAAGCCGGCGTTCAAAAAAGATGGCACCGTGACTGCTGGCAATGCCCCGGGCGTCAGTGACGGTGCTGCCGCTTGTATCGTCACGTCGGCGCGCAAGGCGAAGGAGCTTGGGCTGACGCCGCTGGCTTGCATTCGCGCGCAGGCGTCCAGCGGCGTGGATCCGAGGTGGGTAATGCTGGCTCCTATCACCGGTATCCAAAAGCTTTTGGCGCGGGCGGCGTGGCCCATCGAGAGCGTGGATCTCTTCGAGCTCAACGAGGCATTCGCCGTGCAGGCGGTGGCGCTTACCCGCGAACTTGGTATCCACCCTGAGCGGCTGAATGTAAACGGAGGAGCCGTGGCGCTCGGTCATCCCATCGGCGCCAGTGGCGCGCGCTGTCTGGTTACGCTCCTTTATGAAATGATCCGGCGCGACGTCCATCGCGGCGTCGTGGCGCTGTGTCTCGGAGGCGGGAACTCGGTTGCGATGGCAATCGAGCGCTGAGGGTGTGCCTCGTGGGAGATATCCAGAACTCCCGGGCCTTTGAGGCCGCTCGGGTGTAGGATATTGGCGACCCCCGTTACCACGGAGTTTTAAAATGAAAATTGCAGTCTCTGCGTGTGTGCCCTCGTTCGTCTTGCTGGGGTGCTCGATGGTTGCGCCCGTTTGTATTTCGTCGTTCGCCGCTACAACTCCAAAGATTACAGTCGAGACGGACTCTACCGGCGTGGTAATGCGCACTGGTGATGAGACGCTGCGTGTGATCGTTTGCGGACCGACGCTGCTGCACATTGTTGCCGGGCCGGGAAATCCTAAGTCCTCTTCTCCCCAGACACCCTGGATTGTTGCCGCCTGCCCGTCCACGCCGTTCGAATTCACCCCCGGCGAAAAAGAGGATACGTTGGCGACCGCGAGCCTGCGGGTAGTTCTCAATCATGCGAGTGGAGCGATTGCATTCAAGCTGCCAAGCGGCGAGACGCTCCTGCAGGAGAATTCCGATCATCCGCGTCGTTATGTGCCCACCGTTTTGAATGGGGAGAATGTTCATCAGGTCAGCGAACGTTTTTCGCTGGCTCCGGAAGAAGGCATTTACGGTCTGGGACAGCATCAAGCCGGCACATTCAACTATCGTGGGGCCGTCGTTGAGCTCGCGCAACAGAACACGGACGTAGCGCTGCCGTTTCTCGTCTCCAGCAATGGATACGGGATCCTTTGGAATACGGCTTCGAAATCATGGATGGACAATCGCTTTCCGACGCTCTTGAAGATGACGGCGGAAGCAGGCGATGCTGTGGACTACTACTTTGTTTATGGTCCGGAGATGGACCAGGTCGTCCATCAGTATCGCGAACTGACGGGGCACGCACCGCTCTTTCCTAAATGGGCCTACGGCTTCTTTCAATCGAAGGATCGTTACAAATCCGCGCAGGAATTGTTGGACGTCGCGGATAAGTACCGTTCGCAACACGTTCCACTGGATGCCATCGTGCAGGATTGGTTCTGGTGGGAGAAGCGAGGTGACCCCGAATACACTGCCAGCTATCTGAAGCCACATCCGGATGTGCCTGGCGCCATCCAGAAGCTTCATGAGCAGAACATCCACGGCATGATTTCGATTTGGGCAGTGCTTGACGTCAAATCGAACACCTACCAGCAGATGGAGGCGAAGAACGAGATCATCCCCGATACGCCGCTCTACGATCCCACCAACCCTGCTGCCCGCGACGCGTACTGGAAGCTTCTTGCGGGCAAGGTATTCGCACAGGGATGGGATGCCTTCTGGCTGGACAGTTCTGAACCGGAGACCTTCAACGGGGATGGTGATGCGTCTCTGTTTGACAAGCAGCTTGCGATTGGCAGTGGGGCGCGCTACACGAACCTTTATGCGCTCATGCACACCGGCAACATCTACCAGCACTGGCGGCAGACCACCGAACAGAAGCGGGTTTTTCTGCTGACACGTTCGGCATTTCTGGGCCAGCAGCGCTACGGTACGACGGTGTGGTCGGGCGATGTGATCGGAAGCTTCCTCAGCTTTACGCGGCAGATTCCAGCCGGGTTGAACTTTTCTCTATCCGGCATGCCGTACTGGACAACCGACATTGCTGGCTACGGCTGGCCCTGGGAGCGCGACACCCGCGACCCGCGCTACCAGGAACTGTATGCGCGGTGGTATCAGTTCGGCACGTTCTGCCCAGTCTTCCGCACCCACGGTCATCGCGCGAACGATACCAATGAAGTGTTCTCATACGGGCCGGTGGCTCCAATCGTTATTGAGTACGACAAGCTTCGTTACCGGTTGATGCCCTATATTTATTCGCTTGCCTGGCGAGTGACAAACGACGACTACACCATGCAGAGGGCCCTGCTGATGGACTGGCGCACAAATGAGAAGGTGCGCAACATCGGAGACGAATACATGTTCGGCCCGGCGTTGCTGGTCAACCCGGTAAGCCTCGAAGGAGCGAAGAGCCGCGAGGTGTACCTTCCACCTTCGGCCGCCTGGTATGACTTTTGGACCGGCGAAGAACTCAGCGGCGATCAGCGCATCGTGGCGCAGGCTCCTCTCGAACGCATCCCCCTCTACGTGAGGGCCGGATCGATCCTGCCCATGGGGCCAGAGATTGAGTACGCGACAGAGAAGCCCGCCTCTCCCATTGAGTTGAGAGTTTACCGAGGCGCCGACGGCAGCTTCGACCTTTACTCCGACGAGGGCGACAGCTATGCATACGAAAAAGGAGCGCACGCCACGATTCCGATCCGCTGGAGCGAAGCCACGCGCACACTCACCCTGGAGCAGCGCGCGGGTAGCTATCCCGCTATGGAGAAGGAACTGGTCTTCCGTGTCGTAATGGTCGGTCCGCATCATGGAATCGGGCGGGGAATCGCAGACTCCGCGGAGAAGGAAGTGCGCTATACGGGCGACCGCGTCAGTGTGACGATTCCGTAGAAGCGCAAGGTCCCGCCGGGTGGAGAGTGGGGCTAATTGCGCGGAGCATCCTCAGCACTCAATCACGTTGAGCGCGAGGCCCGCCAGCGAAGTTTCCTTGTAACGCGATTGCATGTCGAGGCCCGTCAGGTACATGGTGCGGATCACCTGATCGAGCGATACCTTGTGCCCTTCGGTCTCATTCAGTGCGAGCCTGCATGCGTGCACGGCCTTCACCGCGCCCATGGCGTTGCGCTCGATGCAGGGAATTTGCACCAGCCCGCCGATGGGATCGCAGGTCATGCCGAGGTTATGCTCCATGCCGATTTCGGCGGCGTGTTCCACCTCCGCATTTGAGCCGCCCAGTGCCGCAGCCAACCCACCTGCGGCCATCGAACAGGCGACCCCCACCTCCCCCTGACACCCTACTTCGGCACCGCTGATGGACGCATTCTCTTTATAGAGGATGCCGATGGCGGCAGAGGTGAGGAAGTAGCGCAGGATGCCTTCGTCGTCCGCGCCGCCGATGAAGTTGCGGTAGTAATGCGCCACGGCTGGAATTACTCCTGCCGCGCCATTGGTAGGCGCGGTGACCACGCGGCCTCCCGCTGCATTCTCTTCGTTCACCGCCATCGCATAGACCGTCACCCAGTCAAGAGGTGCGAGCGGATCGGAGGTCTGACCTTCTGCCTCTTTCGCGATCAGGCGCTCTCCCAGACGATGAGCGCGGCGATGCACATTCAATCCACCAGGCAAGATGCCCTCGGCCGCCATGCCGCGCTCAACGCACGCCTGCATTACCTGCCATAGATGGAAAATGCCTTCGCGTACCTGGGTCGCGGAATCAGGGCCCGGCTTCAACGCGCACTCATTCGCCAGCATGAGATCCCATATCGTCAGTTGATGATCCTTCGCCATCTCCAACAATTCAGCAGCACTTGAAAAAGAGTAGGGCAGTTCAATAGCAGCGCTTGCGGCAGGGCCTTCTCCATCCGCTACGATGAAGCCACCGCCGACAGAGAAATAAACTCGCTGTGCGCGGGGAACTCCCGCCGCGTCAAACGCTGTAAGTCGCACCCCGTTGGGGTGACGCGTAAGCGCGCCCGGGGGAAACATCTGGTCGCGGTGGAACAATAAATCTTCCGGCTCATGGAATCGAATTGAAGTCTTGCCCATCAGAGGAAGCATTTGTGTGCAGCGAATCTGCAGGAGCTTGCTGTCGATAGTTGCGGGATCAATGGTGCTGGGCTCTTCGCCTGCAAGCCCCAGCAAAACGGCGCGGTCGGTACCGTGGCCGTGTCCGGTGAGTGCAAGAGAGCCGTACAGTTCCACCAATACGCGGCGGGTTTGGGGCAGATCGGCGGTCTGAGCCAGTTCAGAAGCAAAGCGCCGCGCTGCGCGCATCGGCCCCATCGTATGGGAACTAGAGGGGCCGATGCCTACCTTATACAGCTCAAAGAGACTTGTCTTCACGGCTTTTTATTTTAGCCCTGCGCCAAACTTTATGAAGGCATTCTGGATGATCTCACTCCACAAATCCCGCACAGTGCCTTGCTTTGGCACTGCCCGCTCCGTGTGTAGCCCAGCGCTGGGGGTTGACTCACCGGGGTTTACGGCGCGCCGGTGCTATACTCGGCGCACTAATCAATACAGAAAAGTATGCTCTTCAAGTCTCTCAGTGCTGCTGTCTACGGCATCGACGCGAGCATCATCGATGTCGAGGTAGATTTTTCCGGTATTAAAACGACCGAAGATCGCTTCCACACCGTGGGCCTTCCCGACGCCGCGGTGCGCGAGAGCCGCGATCGTGTGCGCGCCGCTATAAAGAATTCCGGCTTCGACATCCCGCCGACGCACATCACCATCAACCTTGCCCCCGCCGATCTCAAAAAAGAGGGTGCAGGCTTCGATTTGCCTATGGCCATCGGCATACTGGGTGCCTATGGCGCTCTGCAGTTGCGGGACATGAGTCAGTTCCTGCTGGTGGGGGAACTTGGGCTGGATGGTGGCGTGCGTTCCGTACCGGGGATGCTGCCAATTGCCATCGCGGCGCGAGAGCGAGGAATCAAAAATCTGATTCTGCCGGCGGCCAACGCCGCCGAGGCCGCAGTGGTCGAGGGCGTGGATGTGTTTCCTGTGACATCGCTGCTGGAGGTCCGGGAGTTGCTGAACGCAGCAGCCAATGGCGGCATCACTACTCCCCCCTTTCGCATTGCCACCGAGGACCTGCTGGGCGAGTTACAGCACTTTTCGCTCGACTTCAAAGATGTGCGTGGGCAACAGACCGCCAAGCGTGCGCTCGAGATCGCAGCCGCTGGCAGCCACAATATTCTGATGATCGGCCCACCGGGGTCAGGCAAGACAATGCTGGCCAAACGGCTGCCATCCATACTCGCGGCGCTCAGTCTTGAGGAAGCTCTGGAGACGACCAAGATTCACTCCGTCGCGGGAGTACTGGACGCTGAAGCCGGGCTGGTCACGCAGCGTCCGTTTCGTTCTCCACACCACACCATCTCCGACGCGGGTCTGATCGGCGGAGGGTCTATTCCCCGTCCCGGCGAGGTATCCCTCGCGCACAATGGAGTACTTTTTCTCGACGAGCTGCCGGAGTTTCCGCGCAGCGTGCTTGAGGTCATGCGCCAGCCGCTCGAAGACGGGACTGTCACCATCGCGCGCGCCGCAATGTCGTTGAGTTTTCCGGCGCGATTCATGCTCGCAGCGGCGATGAATCCCTGTCCCTGCGGCTACTTCAACGACAAATCGCGCGAGTGCCGGTGCACACCGCCAATGATCCAGCGCTACATCTCCAAGGTATCCGGACCGCTCCTGGACCGCATTGATATTCACATTGAGGTTCCCGCGGTGCAATACAAAGAGCTGCGATCCGGTGCGGCCAGCGAGGGGTCAAAGGAAATTCGAGATCGCGTGCTCGCGGCGCGGGACAGGCAGCAGCAACGTTTTCGAAGCGCCAAAGAAAAGATCTATTCCAACGCCCAGATGGGAACACGCCAGATCCGCATTTTCTGCGAACTGGCGCCCGATGCAGAGCGTCTGCTGGAGCGCGCCATGCAGCAGCAAGGGCTCAGCGCGCGAGCCCATGATCGCATTCTGAAAGTGGCGCGAACCATTGCCGATCTCGAGGGCGAGTCTGCACTGAACGTCGGACACATTGCCGAGGCCATCCAGTACCGTACTCTCGATCGCAGCTATTGGAGTTGAGGGGTGACGAGGCCTATGCGCTGAGCCGAGTGCTGACGCGCAAGACTGCTGTACTGGGGGGTCATCCGCCCACTGCGATGCACGATCGCCAAGCTGTCCCGTTCCAGAATCTTGCGCGCCTGGCAACGGGCGTGATTGGCCCACGGGCCGATCGGATCCAGCTTGATGTAGGTCGTCCAATGGCGCAGCGCCTTACGACGCTCTCCGGTACGTTCATAGGCAAGCGCGAGATTGTAGTGGGCGTCCGCGTAGTTCGGCGCGACTCGAACCGCCGTGCGGTAGGCCTCGATGGCATCTGGGAGACGATGTACTTCGTCCAGCACGTTCCCCAGGTCGAAGAACGCGAGCGCGTATCCTGGATCTGCTTCTGTCGCTCGGCGGTACAGTTCCTCGGCCCGGCTGAATTGACGCTGATTGTAGAGGATCGTACCGAGATTGATGCACGCCGGCGCATGTAGCGGATCGATCTCCAGAATCTGGTCGTAAAGTGCGGAAGCCTCGTTGACTCGCGAAGTCTCTTCATTGCGGATGGCTTCGAAGAACAGTGCCTGCAGTCGACCCTCGCGGGCGGCCAGGCTAGTGGGCGAGTCGCCAACCTTCGCGAGGCGGTCGTCGCTGGCGAATTCAAAATCGAAGACGAATTGGCGCGCAATCGGATCCATCATCGCCCCGCTGTAGCGGAAGGCCACATGGGATCCCGTGCGCACGGCTCCCGCCTCAAGCAGCGGATTGGCCATGCCCGACACATTACGCATCGCCGAGATGGAGGCGCGGATGCTGGCGGCGGAAAGACGGGTAGCTCTGAGATCGCGCAGCTTTCTTAGCTGCACCAGATCCTGGAAAGTATAGAACTCGCTCGAGGCAAGTAATCCTGCCCTCTCCCACGCGCGAAGCTGCTTGGCGTGAATGCGAAGTATTCGAAGTACATCCTGGCGGCAGTATGGGGTCACAATTGTGTGCTCGTAAAAAGCCGGTCGCTCCTGCGCTTCTGAGGCGATTATGCGCAGGTCCCCTCTCAGTAGCAATAGGCTCACCATAAAAAACAGTGGATAACACGGTACCGGATGTGGTACGCGTCATAATTTGCGAAGAAACTTGGTCGTATGGGTCAGAGCGGGAGACTGGAGCCGACGAGCGGAGTTGAACCGCTGACCTGCCGATTACGAATCGGCTGCTCTACCAACTGAGCTACGTCGGCCTTACGAAGTCGATTGTATCGTTGCGGCGGGGGATCGTAAAGGGCGCGGGGGCAAAGTGAAGCCTTCTGCGGAGCAGGATCCGGACCCGCCGGCGGATGCACGACGTGATGCGAAAAAAGCCCTCAGCCGATCAGCCAAATCTGCAGAAAACAACGAAAAAGCCGCCCGGCAACAGGGCGGCTTTTTCTCCTAGGGAGAATAGTTCCAACGGAGGCAAGGCCATCGGAACTTTCTGGCGAAATACTATGGTCGCCTCCGGAGGGTGTCAAGGCAAAATCCAGCAAGGCATAAGTGGCGCGTTGTCGGACACTTAAAAGGCTATGGAAATGTCTAGCTATCGCGCGTTGTTCGCCTTCCATTCGCCATATGAAGACCATAAGCCTTGCAAGGAGAGGAAGTTATGCTTCTATATGCCTCACTTCATGTGCACATTCGGAGTTTGAGCTAATTCCGCAGATTTAGGCTGATGAACTCCATGTCTTCCATCGAGGACATCGGCCTCCCTCTCATGCGACGGTAGAGAGCTCTTGCGCCGCCTAGAAATATCCCCAGAAGAAGAGTGCCCCCACAAAGAACGGCGCTCAGGGTTGCGATGCCCATCAGCATGCGACCAGCCTTCGCCGCTTCGCTGATATATCCCTGGGGACGGTCCCAGGTGACCTCGGCCGTGTAGTTAACCTGCGAAGCGAGCTTGTGTGCATCTTCAACGGAGAAAGACCCACTGGTAACGGCAACGATGGGTCCGCTGCGGCGGACGGACAGGGCAGAAGCCTTGCTCTCTGCCAGTGCTTGTGGCCAAGCGGCCTGGGGAGTGTTGCCCGCAGCGAGGAAAGCCTGGATAGCCCGCTCCTGACCGGCAGCAAGTTGTGGGGTCGGATAGTTCAGGAGTGTGAGCATCCCGTCTCCGCTCCTGGTGTGGTATGTGGCAGTGAGTGCTTCCGCTCCACGGTTGAAGTCGACCAGCCCGGCAGGCAAGACGCCGCCGCTGCGCGTATAGCCGGCATCGCCGAGCGCATAGTGTGTGGTTTGGGTTTCAAGAGCTTCGCCAGGGAGGTATCGCGGAAGGGGAGGCGGTACATTCGCGGTGCCAGCCGGAGCCGGCAGGTCCTTCGCAAGCTCACGCAACTCCGCGGCCGACATGCCGGTGACACGATCAAAGGCCGCATCTACCACCGTGTTGCCGATCCAGAAAAGAACGCGGTTGTTGTCGGAGGCGGCCCCCTGGCCTATGTCTTCCTTGGGCAACCCAGACCGCCGGTAGAAGGTGTAGGCTCCGTAAGCGCCGGTCGCATCTTCAAAACGAATCACGCGAATTCGCAGCTTGCTGGTATCCCGCGTGTACTCACCCTGCTCAAATAGGGCAAATCCGTATTCCTTGAGCGCGTCCACATTGGCTGCGTCCGCTACTTGGGGCTGCGCGGCGGCCTTGGCAGGATCGGTGAGGTGCCACCCTGCAAAGTCGGCGGGCAGCATAGACCGCAGCGGCGCAGGGGGCTCGCTGGGCTTGGCGAAGAGGCACACCGGTGTAAAGAGAAGGGCCGTAAGGATAAGACCGCGGAGACGCGTTGAGAAGGGCATACAATTCCCACTCTGAGATTACCATTCCGAGCAAAGGTTTGGCGCGCCCGGCGGGCTTGCTGGCCACGATGACTTTTGCTGCTACAGCATCCGATTGAGCCCATGGGAAGTTAAGGCGAGACTAGCGCCAATCTTTTTAGCTCGGCTGAGGGTTCGAGCCGCCAGGATCTGATCCCGCTGACGACTCGACAGGCCAATACCAAGCGTGGCAACAGGGCGAAGACCAATCGCTTTCGCAGCCATCTTCAGCGCACTTAGAGCGCCCGTACTGAACGGAATCAGGAAGCCCGGGATGGCCGAGGATGTGACCAGTGCCGCCCTTTTTGTTCTTATCTTATTGCGTGAGGCGGGCGCCATCTGCCCCCAAGGCCAATAGGCATAGACTGCGAGGCGCTCCATAAATCGGCGAAATAGGGCGGTCACATTGCCGAAGTTAACTGGCGCGCCCAACACGATGGCGTCTGCCGATTCGATCTCCGACAGAATGGATTCAACATCGTCATTGTGGACGCATTTCCCCCGCCGCGGGCCAGGTGTCTGGGTGCAGGATCGACAGTTTGTGCAAAACTCAATGTGCTTGTCCAGAAGATAGATCTTGTGAGTTTCCGCACCCTTGTCACGGGCCCCCTCCAGGATCGCATCAACCGCGGAATCCACCGTGCCACCCTTGCGGTAGCTACCCACGATTGCAAGAATTTTGATCGACATACGTTGATCCTTCCCGGCCCCGACGGCGCACGCACTTTTCAAGGATGCGTTTGACTCAAGCTTACTCTGGATTGGAATTTGTCTCGTTCCCGGCCACTTGTTTTGTCTGCGGGATTGCATAAAGCGCAATCTCATTCCCTTGCAACACTGCCAACTGATCTCCATCCGGGGAGAACGCGAAGGTTTGCCGCGTTGGTGCCGGGGAAGAGAAGCTGACGTTGAAGATGCGCTTTGCATCGGCTGAACCGTACACGGTGATCGATTCGCTCACCAGGTCGCTGCCATGGAACGGTTGTCCGCTGCGGAAGTTATTGCTGAAGTTAAGTACGCCCACCGCGAATGCGTTCCCAGCTTCGTTTGGCAGGGCCACATCGTCCAGATCGCTGCTGAGCGAAGATCCCTTTAACACGGCATGTCCATCCGTGCGTGCCACGCGAAACCACCTATGTCCGGTGTTTCGGTCACAGCCCTGCAGATACAGGAGGTTTGATCGCAATGCACTCGCCCTCAGTCCGCAGGAGGAGCCCAAC
Organism: Acidobacteriaceae bacterium; assembly: GCA_025355385.1. Lineage (GTDB taxonomy): Bacteria > Acidobacteriota > Terriglobia > Terriglobales > Acidobacteriaceae > JANXZS01. The sequence goes on from JANXZS010000031.1 coordinate 24,329, forward strand.
TCGGCGATCTTCCGCGTGCGCTGGTCCCAGGAACTTTCTTCGATGTGATAGACGTTCATGCCCTTAGGCACCGCTCGCGCCTCGCCCGCCTCTGTCAAGACCGGCGTTGGGGAGGTTGAAAGTTCCATGATCGTTGCGATGGACTTGAAGGAATCGTCTACCAAATGGACCGCAACGTCTTCTTCCGGCTCCTTACTCGTATCCTCCTGAAGCTGGCGGTGAATCTGCCACGTATGGCGCTCTCGTACGATCCCTACAGCCAGAATCCTTCCGGAAGGAGAAGGCGCCAGGAAGCTCAAAGGCCCCTCCAACGGCATCTTCTGTTCCAACTTCAGCCCCGGGCCGTAAACGCGCAATTCCAGACCGATGTGCACGATGACGCGATTTCTGTTGAGCGGCCATAGATATTGCCCGGCATCTGGCACGCGCCAGTCCACTGTGTGCTTGACCTTCTTCGTCGTCAGGTCAACTACCACTGCGCGAATAATACGCGCCACGTTATCGCGGTCATCTTTTGATCTTTGAATGAGACGATGCGGATTCAAGGTAATCAGAAGCTCGTTACTGCCCAGATACGCGATGGCCGCATCATGGTCGAGTGCGCCCAGTTCACGGGTAACCCTCGGAGCGTATCCCAGTGCGGCGATAGAGAAGCTTGTAGCCGCACGGTTTGCTGATCCCGACGAGGGGCTCTCCGCGAGCGCGATGCTGCAGGCGGGGGGAGCACAAACCTCAGTCTCATCGATGAACGGAGGAGGGGGGATCACCCCCTCTATTCCGGGAGTGGTCCCTGCAGGCGGCTGGCCGTGCCCCGAACTAGCAGCGACGATGCCCACCGGTTGCGGCTAGAACACAAAATTTGTAGCAAAGTCGAGGTGCAGACTGCGCGTAGAGATTGAGAGAACCGAACTCTGATGCAGCCCACTGGCCACGCTCAGTTTGAGCAGAGGGATGCCCCACACGTCGCCTATCTTCACGCTCGTGGGCATGGGGTCATGGCCTTCTGTGGACACGGTGGATGCCATGGCCGCGCGTTCGCTGATGCTTCGTCGGCCTCCGGAAAGGAGCATGGGGACCGCCTCCACCGCGGAGTTACGTGCCTCATGACCGTTTCCCGGTCGTAGCACGGCTATCAGCGTCAGCGGAAGCGTCTTCCCCCCGTCGCATTCGCCTTCGAAGTTCACAGCCACCTGGCTCACCTTTGACGTCGCTGAGCGCAGCACAGATTCTTCCACATGACCCTTGAGGATCGCGCCCTTGGGCACGTGGCAGTCTTTGGTCTGCCAGTCGTATACCATTTTTGCAAGTAGAGTATCGCCAGGCTTAACGTGGCTCGCGTTGAGAGTTTGCTGCAGTTCCGCCCAGATGCCCGAGGGAGCGTCGCCAGCCTTCACTGCATCAGCTTTGCTGGCCTTGTTGCCAGCGTGCCCGGGCACCGACAGGGAGAGGAGACAAACGCCCAGAAATACGCTGCGAAGAGGGCAGCATGCGAACACCGAATCTTTCAATGTTTCTGCGCGCACGCGAGCTTCCTCAGAGAGCAATTCCATCGATATTATGCTCAATAATGATAGCGAAGTGCGGTCTCTCTTGACAGAGGAGCCGCCCCGCTCTGGCTACGCTCGATCCGCCGAAGCGGAATTGCTTGACCGTGAAAAACGAGGATTAGCAACCTGCGGCCGGGTGGGCCGGGACGTTGCGATCGTGGGCTAGAGCAGAAGCAGGGTTACTGTAAAGTGAGCTACAGATCGCTGCAGGCATTTTCATCAAGGAAATGCCTACATCGCTGACGCTGGATACATCACGCTATTCCCGCTTCTGCTCTAGTTGCCGGAAGCGCGCGGGTTCCCGATGGGCAGACGGACTCCAGAGAGCCCGCCAATATATTTGGACACACCGCGATACAGTGATTCGGCAATGCGCTGCCGGTAATTCGGATCCCGCAGTTCGCGGGCGTCGTCAGGGTTGGTGAGGAAGGAGATCTCGGCGAGGATCGATGGCATGTTCGCGCCGATCAGCACCACAAAGGGAGCCTTCTTCACTCCCCGATCTTTCAACCCGCGGTTGCCGTCCTCGAGGCCGCTGTACAGGCTTTGCTGCACATCGCCCGCAAACTCCCGCGACTCGTCGATTTTGTCCTTCAACGTAATCTTCTTCACCAGGTCAGAGAGTTGGTGAATGGACTGGTTCGAGACAGAGTTCTCTCTCGCGGCCACTTCGAGCGCATCCGGCGACGCGGTGAAATTGAGATAATACGTTTCCACACCCCGTGCGGTAGAGTCGTGGCTGGAATTTGCGTGGACGGAGATGAACAAGTCCGCCTGGGCCTTGTTGGCAATTGCTGTCCGTGTTTCGAGTGGGATGAAAGTATCGTCATCGCGGGTGTAGATAACGTCCGCGCCGAGGCGTTGCTTCAACAGCTTTCCCAATCGCAGTGCTACATCGAGGACAACTTCTTTTTCTTCAATCCCCTCAGGGCCCAGGGTGCCAGAGTCGTGGCCTCCATGTCCTGCATCGACCACGATGCGGCCAATCTTCAGCCCCAGCGCGCGGACGAGGGACCGCTGCCCATTCGAAGCTGGCGTGGCCTCATGGGTGCTGCTGGCCAACGTATCCAAATCGGATGCACTACTCAACGGCTCTTCAGCGCGGCCTGTCGAGGAGCGCTTCCGCGTGCGCGACTTGCCTCCAGACAGGACCTCTGCCGGGTTAGTAGCAACTTGTTGCGGCGCGGGGGTGGTGCCTGCCACCGATGCTGAGATGGGTGCCGTGGTTGGGTGCGTCGTCGCTTTTACGCGATCCTCCTGCTGGCTGAGCGCGGCTACTTCGTCCAGGGAAGATGACTTTGTCTGGCCCGCAATTTTTTTAGGTAGAGTTTCAGGCGCGGCCTGCGTTGGAAAGGACGTTGGTCGCGTGGTCGATGTTGGGGACGAATCGGTTTCGGCCGGTGTTCCACGCGCAGAGGATAGAACCCTGGTAGTCGATGGTTGTGGGTCGGAAGAAGTCGTCTGCCGCCTGGAAGCCGAGTTGTTAGACGACCCCATTGGACCACTGCTCAAAGGTTGCGGCGCACTCGATGGCGCGGTTCCCCGGGCAGTCGTTCTGCCTGCGGGGGGAGTCGGATGGGGCACTGCGGCGATCTCGACCGGCGACGGAGAGCCAAACTTGCGTCCGTGAATATCAATGATCAGGCGATAGGGATTGGGCAACAGGAAAGCGGAGTAATCACTAACGTCGCTGACGTCGAGGACGATGCGGGTGACGTCGCTGGAGAATTGTGCCGCGCGAATCTTTTTCAGATAGCCGTCATCGGTTACTTCTACCGAGCGGCCGATTAACTCCGGCGAAAGCTTGACTCCGTGCAGGTCGAAGAAAATGCGGTCGGGGTTAGGAACCCGTGCCGCCTCATACTGAACCTCTTCATCCAGGTCGATGGCGACCCGCGTATAGACGTTGGTAGACCAATGGCGAATGCTGGTGACGAGCGGAGGCTTGCCATGCCGAGGGCGTGCCGGGGTCGCAATCGATGTCTCGCTGCTGATTGCGCTGGCCTCGGGCCGAATTGGTCGCGGCAGAATAATCGCGGGGGCCGGTGCCGGCTTCGCTTTCGTCAGCGGTATTTGCGCGCTGGGGGGAGACGAAGGCGAGGTCTCATTCGCAGACTGGTCGGCCTTCCCGATGTGCTCCGTATTCATAGCGCCAATGCCACTTGTAGTCGCCGCTGGACCATCGTCGACTACTACTGAAGTGCTCTTTTTGGAGCGCGACAAATGCTTCGCGGCAACTTCCTGGCCGCGCATCTCCTTCAATCCCTCGCGAGCCTGGTCGGCGAGCGGACTGTGCGGATAGGCCTGCAAAAACTGTTGATACTTTTTCTTCGCCTCAGACCTGTCGCCGATATCCCGGTGGTAGATGGCAGCCTCTGTTAGCAACGCATTCGCAGCCAGGCGGCTCGCAGGGTATTGGTGACGCAGGAACTCGTATTGGCCGATGGCATCGTGCAGTGCCTTGTCATTGTCAAAGACGCGACCCTCATCCGCTAACAGGTCAGCAACAGCAGCCACGCTGGCATCGGCCTTCAAAGATGCGGGATTGCCATGATAAACGGCGCGGTAGGCCTCGAGTACACGTTCGTAATCCCGTCGTGTGCGCTGCTGTCGGTCGCGGCCGCTCAGCGCCTCGCGCATGCGTTGGGCTTTGTCGTAAGGGGAGAGAGGCGGCATTGCGCGGGCAGAAACGTGCCTCGTGGAACCTGCGGGGAGCAGCGGCGTGAGCATGCTGAGTGCGGCACCGAGAAGCAGGGCCCGAGCAGGGCGCGCTAGTGCAAGCAGGTACACGCACCCTCCGAAGCGAATGGCAAGTGGCATAAACGAGCGAGAGGCTGCACGCCAGAGACACTTCGATTATAAGTTGCGTATACAGGAGCAGCAACGAAGAGAGCCGATGAAAACCGCGAATTTACCTACAAAACACGAATCGGAACCCTGCCAGCAACTACCCCAACAGCGCGGATACCACGTCCGCGGCGCTGGCCATGGCGGAGTCCAATTGGCTGGCGTCTTTGCCGCCCGCCTCAGCCATATCAGGCCGGCCACCGCCTGATCCGCCGACTTTCCTGGCAAGTTCTCCCACAATCTTGCCGGCCTGCACCCTGCCGGTCAGGTCCTTGGTCACGCCAACGATCAGCGCTACCTTGCCCTCCTCCTGCGCGGAGCCCAGCACCACTACGCCCGAGCCAAGCTGGTTGCGCAGATTGTCCACAAGGGTGCGCAACTGGCCGCGGTCAAGTGCATCGGAGCGATGCGTCAGCACTTTCACACCCTTGACTTCCACGGCATGTTCTTTCGCTGACGAGAGTGCGGCCCCGGCGGACTTCATGCGCACCTCATCCAGTTCGCGGCGCAACTTCTTCAACTCTTCATCCGTGGTGGCAAGCTTCTGGCGCAGCGCATCGGCGGGTGACAATTCGGCACTGGGAGCAAGCTGAGAGGTGAGCTGTGCCAACTGGTAGTCGCGGCGAAACTCTCCGAGAGCGCCCATTCCGGAAACGGCTTCAATGCGCCGCACTCCCGAAGACACGCTGCCCTCGCCTAATATTTTGATCAGGCCGATCTCGCCCGTGGCCGCCGTGTGCGTTCCACCGCAAAGCTCGGTCGAAAAGTCGCCGATCCTTACCACTCGAACCTTTTCCCCATACTTCTCACCGAAGAGAGCCATGGCGTGATACTGGTTCACCGCCGTGTCGATGGGGACGTCTTCAAGGGTCTCGACGCGCGCGTTCGCCAGCACTTCCTGGTTGATAAGGTTCTCAATGTCCTGCAACTCCTCATCCGCAATTGCGGTGAAGTGCGAGAAGTCAAAGCGCAGCCGTGTGTTGTCCACCAGCGAACCTGCCTGCTTCACGTGCGTTCCCAGCACCTCGCGCAAGGCGGCGTGCAGAAGATGCGTACCGGTGTGGTTACGCCGGATGGCCCAGCGGCGGTCGCCGTCAACGACTGTGTCCACCCTGGCGCCGATCTGGAGCGCCTGACGGACGATTGCCTTGTGTGCGCGCACGCCCTGCACCGGGGCAAAGCAGCCGAGCACCGCGGCAACGACGGTGTTGTGATCGTCGGAGTAGAGCCATCCCGTGTCGCCCACCTGACCGCCGGAATCTGCATAGAAGGAGGTGTGGTCGAGCACAATGTCTACCTGTTCGCCGGGCGCTGCTTGCTGTACGCCAACACCATCTTTGACGATGGCCAGGATCTCAGCGCCTTGCACGGTGAGCTGTCGGTAGCCTTCAAAGTCGGTCTTGGGAAGTTCGCGGAATGCCGGGCTGGCGGATTTCTGCGTGCAACCTTTCCATGAAGCGCGGGCGCGGGCCTGCTCCTGTGCCTTGGCCTTATAGAATCCTTCTTCGTCGAAATCAATTCCTGCGTCCCGGCAAGCATCGCGGATAAAGCCTTCGGGTAAGCCGTAAGTTTCATACAGGTGGTATGCTCGCCGTCCGTCGTACCTGCGCAGCTTCTTTGCATTTATTAGCAGTGTCTTTTCTTCAGCGGACATCAGGTGAAAATCCGGCTCGTCGGCGTCACCCTCACCGCCGGTCCCATCTACAAGTGCGTCCTCAAACTCCTTCTGTGTGCTCTTTACTTCGCGCTTGAGGATTGCCTTGGCAGCATCGCTCGGTCCGCTCTCTGAAATTGAGGCATGTGCAGCCTCATCAATTTCCTTTTCTAGGACGGAAAGGGCGGGACTGAGCACGCGGGCAAATTGCTTCTCTTCAGCTTCGATAACTTTGGCGGAGCGGTCGGCGGAGTCTTTCAGCTCTGGGTACGCAACCTGCATCTCGTCGCGCACGGCGAAGACCATCTCAAACATGAAGGGCATTTCTTGTCCGAGTAGACGCCCGTGATAAATGCCTCGGCGAAGAATCTTGCGCAGGACGTAGCCACGGCCTTCATTGGCGGGCAGCACGCCGTCGGAGATGAGGAAGGTTGCGGCGCGGGCGTGGTCGGCGATGATGCGCAGGGAGGCGTCGGTCGGAGCATTGCCGTCCTGATACTTCGTGTTCGTCAACTCTCCTGCCCGCAGCGTGAGTGGCGTAAACAGATCCGTTTCAAAGTTCGATATCTTTCCTTGCAGCACGGCGGCGAGCCGTTCGAGCCCGGCTCCTGTATCGATGGAAGGCTTAGGCAGCGGCGTCAACGTCGCCTCGCCGGTCGCCGAGAGGCTGCGGTCGAACTGCATGAAGACCAGGTTCCAGATTTCCACGTAGCGCGCATCGTCTTCGCCGAAGGGCTTGTCTTCGCCCGGAGTCTCTGCAGCCTCAAGCCCCATGTCATAGAAGATCTCGGAACAAGGGCCGCAGGGTCCGGTCTCACCCATCTGCCAAAAGTTGTCCTTCGCACCATAAGCGCGAATGCGATCCTTGGGCACGCCGACGTTGATCCAGAGCTGCTCCGCCTCTTCGTCGCGTGGCACTGAGGCATCGCCTTCAAAGATGGTGACGTAGAGCTTGTCCTTTGAGATCGCAAGCCAATCGGGCGAGGTAATCAACTCCCACGCAAACTCGATTGCCTCCCGCTTGAAGTAGTCGCCAAAGCTGAAGTTTCCCAGCATCTCAAAGAAGGTGTGGTGCCGACGCGTGAAGCCCACGTTTTCCAGATCGTTGTGCTTGCCGCCTGCACGCACGCACTTCTGTGAGCTGGTCGCGGTTGAGTAGTTGCGATGTTCCGCCCCGAGAAAGACGTCCTTGAACTGGTTCATCCCGGCGTTGGTAAACAACAATGTGGGATCGTTCGCTGGAACCAGCGAAGAGGAGTGCACACAGCGGTGGCCCTTCGACTCAAAAAAGCGAAGGAAAGTTTCGCGAATTGCGGACCCGGTCATAGATTGCATAGCGACTTTCAGTCTACTGGAGACTTCAGTTTACGGATGCTCCCCTTCTCCTCGGGGCCCGGAATTGTCGACTGGCTTCGCTGGACTACTCTTGACTGGAGTCGTCGTCCAGGCCCAGCGCCTCGATGGGCGCTATGGCGTCCACTTCCACCCGCCAGTTGCGGAGCACCTTGAAGATCACGCCTAGCGAAAAACCCGCGCGCACCAGTCGCCGCATGACCCGCGTGGTTTCCTTCTCGTCCTTCGGCTTGTGGATGCCTTTGCGCTCCAGGTGGCGGCGGGCCAGATCTTCTTCATTCACATTCTCGTAAGCGGTGTCGAGCGTCGTGGTCACAATCTCGGTATGGATGCCCCTCAGCATCAACTCCTGTTGCACCCGGCGTTTGCCGAACTTTTCGTTCTCCTGGCGCAGGCGCGTGTACTCGGCGGCAAAAGCAGTGTCGTTGAGGTAATGCATGGCTTCAAGTTTACTGATGACAGCATCGATCTTCACTGCGCCGGTCTCGCCCTCTTCTACCTTCACGCCCAGCAGCCGCTTCAACTGCTGAACGGTGCGCATGTGGCGGCTGAGCGCGCCCAAGGCGTATTCGTAGAGCGCCGCTGCGTCGAGCGGATCGGCCTTCTTACGCGGACTGCGGCCAAAAGACATACCTACCTCGATGCCGCGCTGGTTGCTGGTGCCTGCTTCTCTATTCCCCGTTTTGTACCGATCCACTGATCTACCCAGTCGCTGACAACCTGATTCCACAGTCTTGAATTTTGCGGCTTGAGAATCCAGTGCCCTTCGTCCGGGAAGTAGAGCATCTTTGAGGGCACATTCATGCGCTGTAGCGTAGTGAAGAGTTGAAAGCCCTCCGACACATCCAGCCGGTAGTCGAGCTGGCTGTGAATGACGAGTGTCGGCGTTTTGAAATTCTTCGCGTGGAGCGCCGGGGACCATTTGCGGAAGGGATTGGCGGCTGTCGACTTGCCGTAGTAGTCCCACGGCTTGCCCTTAAACTCCCAGTCGTTGAACCATAGCTCCTCGGTGCTTCCGTAAGCCGACTCAGGATTGAACATGCCGTCGTGCGAGACGATGCATTGGAATCGGGCGGTGTGGCCGAGCACCCAGTTGGCCATGTATCCGCCATAGCTGGCGCCCAGCGCGCACTCGCGGCTCTTGTCGATGAAACTGTAGTGCTGCTCAGCATAGTCGAGGCCGCGCATCAAGTCGATGTAGGGCCTGCCGCCCCAGTCGCCGTTGACGCCATCGGTAAAGGCCTGCCCGTAGCCGGTCGAGCCGCGCGGGTTGATCATCACGACGACATAACCATCGGCGGCGAAGTATTCCGCATTCCAGCGATAGCTCCAGGCATCGCCCCAAGCACCTTGCGGCCCGCCGTGAATGAGGAATTTAACGGGATACTTTTTCGTCGATTCGAAGGCGGGCGGCCTGATAAGAAAGCCTTCCACCTGGACCTTGCCGACGGAAGGGAAGTAGAACGGCTCCATCGCAGGCAGATCGAGTTGCGAGAGGAGGGCGTCGTTCAGGTGGGTAATGGGGAACTCTTGTAGTTCCTCCACTCGAGTCTGCAGGTTGTTGCGCCCGGGCGGCAACTTGCCCAAACCTTCAGAGTTGGCTGTGTTCCCGATTGGGGATACCCCGAGAGAAACGATTTCGGCGGGTGCGTTGACCATCATTTTTGATGCGAACAACCTTGCGTCCCGTGTCGTGAAGAGGGATCCGTATTCCCCTTTTTCGGTTAGCTTGATGAGATTGCCATGTTCTGCCGGAATCCAAAAAACTGGCGATTCGCCAACATCGCCCGCGACGAAGTAGATCCCCTTCGAGTCCCATGCCCAAGCGAACTCGTCCACCCAGCGATCGAATCTCGGCAGCACTTCTTTCAAGGTCTTCGCTGCCCGGTCATAGAGCATCAACCGGAAGCGGTCGCTCTCGTATCCCGCGCGCGCCTGGGAACGGAATGCGATGTACTTGCCGTCCGGTGAGTAGGCCGGGCTGAAGTCGCCGCCGGGGCTGGTGCTGATCTTCACAGGCTTGGCATTTGCGTCATCCAACCGCAGCGTAAAGATGTCCGCGTTGGTGCTGATTGCGGGGATGGGGTCTAGATTCTCAGTGAATGCAATCTCCTTCCCGTCCGGCGAGAATCCGTAGGCATCCGGACCCCCTAGCGAGAACGGAGGAACGTCGTGTGTGTCTCCTGCGTTCAGGTCGCGCGGCGTGCCACCATCGGCGGAGACCAGAAAAAGGTGGCTGCGCTTTTCGCTCCCGTAGGCGTTCCAGTGGCGATACAGCAGTTCGGTAAATATCCGCGCCTTGACCTTCGAGGCAGTTTTCTCTTCGTCGCGCGTCTTGTTGCAGGCATCGTCCTTGCATTCGGGGTAAACGGCGGACGTGAATAGAATCTGCTTCCCGTCTGGTGACCACATGGCCCCATCCGCCTCGGTGCTCATGGAAGTGAGTTTTCGCTGTTCGGCTATGGTTCCTGTCGCGGGATTAAAGATGGCGATGTAGATCTGCTGGCTGCCTTCGCGTGCGCTGGTAAAGAGAATCTGCTTACCATCTGGTGAAAATCGGCCGCCGTTTTCGCCGTCGAGGGCGGCTGTCAGGGGGCGCGCCTCGCCTCCCTTTGCAGGAATCACCCAGAGCCGAGTTGTCTTGGTGTTCTTGTCCAGATCGGCGTCTGTAACCGCATAGACCACCCAACTGCCATCGGGCGATACGGTAAAACCTCCCAGCCGGTGCATCTTCATCAGGTCTTCAAATTGCATGGGACGCTTGGCTTGGGCGTAGGCCGGCGTCAAAAGGGCAGCAAAGAGCAGCAGCGATAAAGCGGAGCGACGTGCGGGCATGATTCCTCTGGTCTTCTTCTCGACTTCTTCTGGACTCGGGCGCACTGGTAGGGGAGCCAATGCTAGGAAACTGTCAGTGTAAATGGTGTCGTGGCGAATTGTGTGCTGGATGCGAGACTGCGCGTTTCGTTCCATCTGTTTGCCAAGGCTTTGGATGAATTCTCGCCGCCACGATTGACGTTCCTGCCCATTGCTGCGTCTATTAGAAAGGGCGTGGGTAACTGCTCTTCGAACTTGGTAGGAAGAAATACAAGGCTGGAGATACTTTGAGATTAAAGCGAAAGATCCTCGCGGTCGCATTCATGCTTGGTTTTCTTGGCTCAATCGGGGCCCGGGCGCAGAAGGATAGCTACACGCCCATGCCGGTCGAGTCCGGATTCGGAGCCATGGATACGAGTGCGCCATCTGGGCCGCCGGAGGAGATTATCCAGCACTTCGCTGCGAAAGAGAGCGAATTTCGCCATGCCCTGGACAACTACGTCTATCGGCGTTCGGTAAAGGTGCAAACGATGGACGATGGCAAGGTCGATGGGGAGTATCAAGAACTGGACGACGTCTCCTTCGACTCAAGTGGCAGGCGGATGGAGCATGTGCTCTTCGCGCCGCAGAATTCGCTGGAACGAGTGCAGATGAGCCCGGCAGACTTCGCTGATATCCAGCAGAGGCTGCCCTTTGTCCTCACTTCGCAGGACATCGCACAGTACAACGTCACCTACCTGGGCAAGCAGAAAGTGGATGAGTTGCAGACGTATGTCTTCGATGTTGAACCTAAGGTGATGGAAAAGAACAAGCGCTACTTCAAAGGCCGCATCTGGGTCGACCAGACGGATCTGCAGATCGTGGTCACCAGTGGCAAGAATGTGCCCGATGACACGCGGAAGGGACACGAGGATCTATCCCCGCCTTTCACTACTTACCGCGAACAGATAGATGGCAAGTACTGGTTTCCTACCTACACCAAGGCCGAAGGTGTCCTGCACTTTCAGGGTTGCAAGGGGTGCCTGTCGAACGATGTCCACATTCGCCAGGTGGTGAAATACACCGATTACAAGCAATTCAAGTCCACCGTGAAGATCATCTACAACGGCGCGGACATTACCAACAATGGACAGCCTCAGGACGGAAAATCCCAGGAGGGAAAGCCGGCACCTGCCGCGGGAGCAGCACCAACTCCACCAAAGTAGCGCAGGTCTGGCGTTTACATGATTCGACAGCGGGGTTGCCTAGAGACAAGTCTGTTGAGCGCGCACGAAAACTGCTCACCTTACAGAACATGGTTTCATTCGCCCTGTTGCGGTTCTGCTAGTGGCTATAGCAGAAGCAGGGTTCCTGTAAGGTGATCCACACACCTCTGCAAGCATTCTCATGAAGAAAATGCCTACATCGCTGACGCTGGATACATCACGCTATCCCTGCTTCTGCTTTAGTAGTACAGATACCTGCGCCACTTGGGGTCAGAGTGGCCGATCATCCGCATGATGTGGCGGCTGGTATGCAGGGAGAAGGGTCGCGGCTCGCGCAGCAGTTGCATGTCGGTCATCTCATGCAACAGGCGGTTGCCCTTGCTACGATTGCAGGCGTGGCAGCAGGCGACCAGATTCTCCCATGTGGAGAGCCCTCCGCGAGAACGCGGCTGCACATGATCGAGCGTCAGCTCTCCCGCAGGCAGGACGGCGCAGCAATATTGGCAGGTATTCCGGTCACGCAGCAGGATATTTTTTCGGGAGAGGGCGCGCGTTTGATGGGGGATGCGGCGATACTCAAGTAGTCGAATGACCGATGGCATAGCTATGTGGATGCGAGCGGCGTGCAGGAACGCTCCCTGTTCCTCCTCGGTCTTGGCCACACCTTTAAGCACCAGGACCAGGGCTCGGCGCGCGCCGCAGATGTTGATCGGCTCGTACGAGGCGTTCAGAACCAGCACCGGCGTCTGCATGGTGGATGGCGCGCGGTACTCTTCCTGAACGACGACGTGGCACTTAGCGAGTGATTTCTGTTTACGAGCGTGGACCATGGTTTTTCCCAGAGACATCTCTCCCCCGAAAGAATCGACTCAGCTACCCGGCGAACTTGACTGGTTCCCGACCCTGTTGAACGCTCCAGCAGTCTTCCCAAAATTCGGATCCCAGAAAGCGACACCCTCGCGTTGTGCCCGTGCGAGAGTTGCCACCCACACGGAGGCTGCGCCCGCCTTGATCAGCGCTTTGCTGCAGGCACGAGCGGTGGCTCCACTGGTGTAAATGTCGTCGATGAGCAGGATGTCGAGCCCTGCCACGCTTTCGCCATCAGGCACAGAAAAGACTCCACGCAAGTTGTCGCGGCGTTGCCGAATCGTGAGGCCGAACTGGCTCGCCGTTTCGCGGCTCCTTACCAGCGTTTCGCTGGAGAGCTGAAGTTTCCATTCGGGGTGTGTGTGGCGCAGGATCTTCAAGGCCGCCCGGGCCAGCAACTCAGCCTGGTTATAGCCGCGGCTGCGCTGCTTAGAGTGATGCTGCGGGACTGGAACCACCAGCATCTCAGAGGGCGCCTCGCCGGCGAGGCGCGCAATCGCGCTGGCCAGGCGATAACCTAATCCGTTAGCAATGGGGGTAACGCGCTCGTACTTGAGGGAGTGAATGAGGTCGCGAAGAGTGCCCTGGTAAATGCCGTGGGCAACCGCCCTGCGGAAAGGCGGAGGCGCGAGCCGGCAGACCTGACAAACGCAGTCCTCGGCCTGCCGCGGGTTGCCCGTGCTGAAGGTTGCAATGCCGAGATCTTCTCCGCACACGCGGCAGAAGGTTCCCCTTTGGGCGGGCAGCTTGTTCCAGCAAAAATCGCATACAGGGGAGAGAGTCAAGCGCAGAAGAGGGTTACCGCAGGCACAGCAGGAAGCAGGGAAAAGTGCGCAGCATAGTGCATCCATTGGACTTTGGAGTACGCGGACCACAGCGCGCCACCGGGAAGTGTCGGATGTTGGAACGTCGAGCGTCAAAGTTTCGCTCTGACTACCGAAGACGCACCTCGCACTGGAAGCCAGGCTTTCAAAGCCTTCGCCGCCATCAATCCAAAGTATACGGTGAAAGCTGCGTCGCAATCCAGAGGCAAATTGTGTAGTTGTTCCGGGAACTACACGATTCGCCCTGTCTTCAAAGGGGCGGCACTGTTAAACTCGTCCGTTCGAGAGAAAAACTGCAAGGGATTGAGTAATTCCACATCAGGCGTATCCGAAGTAGTGAGCCCGGCGTAGATACGTTGTTAGAAAACCGCACTTTGGATCCTCTCAACAAAGCGCAGTAGAAGTGGAGTTGGCGCGAGATGCCGCGGATACCCGGCGGAAGATACAGCAGGAAACGAGCTACTTTTTTTCGAGTGGAGGCATTCGAGTGTTGGAAGTCCCTCAAAGTGTTCAGCCTTATATTCCTCATACTGAGACGCGGCCGGAGTTCACGTGGCGCGCTATCCTGCTGGGATCATTCTTTGGTGTGCTCTTCGGCGCGGTCACGGTTTATGTCGGTCTACGGGCGGGGCTTACGGTCGCCGCCTCCATCCCGATCTCGGTGCTGTCCATCAGCATCCTCCGGGTGCTGGGGCGCGCCTCCATCCTGGAAAACAATATCGTCCAGACTACGGGCAACGCAGGGCAGTCGATTGCCGCAGGCGTTATTTTCACACTTCCAGCGCTCATCTTCCTGGGGTTTGATCTGGAGTACTCGCGCATCTTTATGTTGGCGCTGATTGGCGGCTGGCTGGGTGTGCTCTTCATGATTCCCCTGCGCCGCCAGTTGATTGTTGAGGAGCATGGAACTCTCACTTATCCCGAAGGAACAGCCTGTGCCGATGTGCTGCTCGCGGGCGAGCGCGGCGGCTCATTTGCCAGCCGTGTGTTTCTTGGCCTCGGACTGGGTGGCCTGTACACGCTCTTTCAAAATGAAAACCTCTTTTCGGCCTGGCCCGGTACGCCTGATTACCAGCCGGATTTTGGCAAGCAGCATGTGATGAAAGGCTCCGCTATACGGGCCGATGCGACACCGGAGTATCTCGGAGTCGGCTACATCATCGGGCCGCGAGTAGCGGGCGTTATATTCGCGGGCGGCGTGTTTTCCTGGCTGGTGCTGATGCCGCTCATTTACTTCTTTGGCTCGCACTTTCCCCAGGCACTCTACCCAGCAACAAAGCCAGTGGCGCAGATGTCTCCCAGCGAGCTATGGGCGACTTACATCAGGCCAATGGGTGCGGGTGCCGTAGCTGCGGCCGGGCTGATTACCCTGCTCAAGACACTGCCGACAATCGCGGGCGCGCTGCGCTCTGGCTTGAAGAATTTGAGGAAGAGCACTGGAGTCAAGCCCGTCACGCGCCGGACAGATGACGACCTCTCCATGGGGATTGTGGTTGGCGGCTCGGCCACGCTGGTGCTCTTGATGTTCTTCTTCCTGACTTTCAAACCCGTGCCAGGAGCCCAGGTTGGCGTGCTGGCAAACCTGGCCGCATCGTTGCTGGTGGTGGTCTTCGGATTCCTCTTCGTAACGGTATCGTCGCGCATCGTTGGATTGATCGGTAGCTCCGCAAACCCCATCTCCGGCATGACGATTGCCACGTTGATGGCCACCTCCGCCATCTTCCTGGTAAAGGGCTGGACGACTCCTGCCTTTGGCGCACTGGCCATTACCATTGGCGGAGTGGTCTGCATTGCCGCCGCGAACGCGGGCGACACTTCGCAGGATTTGAAGACTGGCTTCCTGATCGGTGCAACGCCATGGAAGCAGCAGGTTGCGCTGATGATCGGCGTATGCGTTTCCACGGTGGCGATCGGCATCACGCTCAACCTGATGAATAAGGGGCTTGAGGAATTCAAAGATACCGCGCAGCCGTGGGACATTAGCACCGTTCATGACGGAGTGCAGATGCAGGGGACGTTCCCGCGCGACACCTTCCGCGTCATGCATACGGACAAGACCGAAGACACCCGGTCAGGCAGCAACTACATGCTATTGAACGCGCTGGGTTCGGCTGAACTGGCCGATGGCAAATACCTCTACAATCCCGCAACCCGTGCGATTGAAGTGCAATGGATCCAGGGTATCGGGAGCGAGAAAGCCGCGGCTCCACAGGCCCGGCTGATGGCTACGGTGATTAACGGCATCCTGACGAGGAAATTGCCGTGGGGCTTGGTACTGCTAGGCGTATTTGTCGTGATTGCGGTGGAACTGTTAGGAATCCGCTCGCTATCATTTGCCGTCGGAGCATATCTATCAATCGCTACTACGCTGGCAATCTTTTGCGGCGGCGTGATGCGCTGGATGGTGGATCGTGCGGTGGAGAAGGCGAACGGGGGGGAAGTGGATTCGGAGACCGAGATCAGCCCCGGCTCGCTCTACGCCAGCGGCTTGATTGCAGCTGGAGGGATCGTGGGATTGCTGGGGGTCGCGCTCAAGCTGTATGAGGCGGCGACGAACCGGCATGACATCCTGCGTTTTCCCCGAACTTTCCTTTTTCACGATTGGGTGTCGGTAGTGATGTTCGCACTGCTCGCTTTTTCACTCTACTACTTTGCGCGTAAGCCTCTTAACAGCAAGGAATAGCGACAACGTCGCGGCGATGAGGGCAACCTGACCTCGCTGCCAATCAGTCCTGCAATGCTTGAAGCGATTCGAGCCGTTTGAGACCCTGGCGTGCCAGATCGGCGAGCGCAT
The DNA here is from genome assembly GCA_025355385.1 of Acidobacteriaceae bacterium. Lineage (GTDB taxonomy): Bacteria > Acidobacteriota > Terriglobia > Terriglobales > Acidobacteriaceae > JANXZS01. The sequence goes on from JANXZS010000031.1 coordinate 40,234, forward strand.
CGGTCAATAGGGGGGAATCGTTCAGGGACTGTGGCCGTTCCAGACGCAGCCCCAACTTGGCGGCAAAGTCGCGGAAGGCTATGTCGACATCGTAGAGAATCTCGACGTGATCGCAGAGAAAGCCAATGGGCTGCAGCACCACGGACTTGTGTCCGGACGCATAGATTGCGGTGAGCGTCTCCTCCACTGTCGGGCCGATCCAGGGGCCTCCGGACATGCCTTGGCTTTGAAAGGCAAAGAACCAATTTTCAGGCCCGAGGCCTTCGATACGAGCGGCTACCAGCGCCGCGGTGCGCTTGGCTTCCACCGAGTAAGGGTCTGGGCCGGATTTGTCCTGCGTCTGAACTGTTCTGCATGGGACGCTGTGGGCGGTGAAGAGAACGGGTACCGCCGAACCTGTTTCCTCTGTTAGCTGGTGCAGCACTGGCCGCAGACGATCCGCGAAGGCGTCGGCAAGCAGCGGATGATCGGCCCAGCCCTCGACAAAGTCGATCACGAGGTCGCCTGCCTCCGCCTGTACGGCGCGGCGATACAGCCCTACGCTGGTTCGGGAATTCTGCGGCGCCAGACATATCGCTACAGCGGCGCGAATGCCATCCGCGCGCATCTGCTTAACCACGTCGGCGATGTATGGCTTCCAGTTGCGCATGCCCACATAGGTAGGCATGCCCAGACTCTCGCTCAGTAAGCGACCCTGCTCCAGCGTGAGGTCTGTCAGAGGGCTGCGACCAATGAGGCCGTATCGATGGCGGATTTCCTCCACCCCTTCGGCAGGTATGAGTCGCCCGCTGGTTACGTTGCGCAGGTAGTCGGGGATGTCGTCCAGCGTGGCCGGAGTTCCGTGGGCAAGCAGCAGGATGGCAGTATCAGACATGGCCACCGCCCTTTGAAAACTCGCGCACATACTGCACCACTCGTTGCACGTTTTCCACGGGTGTTTCCGGCACTATACCGTGGCCAAGGTTAAAGATGTGGCCGGGGCGCCCCGCTGCCTGCTGCATTACTTCATAAACGCGCTTGCGCAGCAACTCGGGATCGGCGAAGAGCATGATGGGGTCGAGATTGCCCTGCACGGCACAGCTGTAATTCAAGGCTCTCCAGCCTTCATCGAGCGGAATTCGCCAGTCCAGGCCGAGCACGTCCGCGCCGGTCTCGCGCATGGCGGGCAGCAGGCTGGCGGTGTCCACCCCAAAGTAGATGACCGGAACTCCCAAGGACTGCACCTCGCGCACCAGCCGCTTGGTAACGGGCAGCAAGAATTCCCTATAGTCCGGGACTGAAAGCGCACCCACCCAGCTATCGAAGATTTGTATTACATCCGCGCCCGCCGCTACCTGTTGCGCAGCGTAGTCGCGCAATACCAGCACGAGCTTTTCGAGGAGCCGCTGCCAGGTGGCGGGGTGGCGATACATCATCGTCTTGGTGTGGATGTAGTTGCGCGAACCGCCACCTTCGATCATGTAGCTGGCTAAGGTGAAGGGCGCTCCGATAAAGCCAACAATGCCGATGGTGTCGTTGAAGTGGGTCACAACCTTACTGATCGCCTCTGCTACGTAACCGAGTTCCGAGGCCCGATCCGTGCGCAGTCGAACCACGTCCTCCTCGATACGAACCGGGCGATGAATGACGGGGCCTTCCCCGGCCTTGAATTCAAAATCCAGTCCCATGCACTCTAACGGCAATAGTAGATCGGCGAAGATGATGGCGGCATCCACATCCAGCTTTTCGGCGGCGGTAATCGTTACTTCCGCGGCGAGCTCGGGGCGTTTGCAAATTTCGAGCAGGGTGTGGTGTTTTCGGATGGCCTGATATTCGGCCATATAGCGTCCGGCTTGACGCAGAAACCAGACTGGCGTGCGATCCACTGGTTTTCGCAAACAGGCGCGCAGAAATCGGGCTCCCTTTGGCAGTGCCTCAGAATCAGCCGCGAGGGCTGGTTGATGAGAGAGCGAAATGGGTTGGTGTGACATATTTGCAACTTGAGATTAGCATTTTCGCGTGCAGCGTCCGCTGTCTAATCTTCATCAACATTTCGTCCCGCTTCAAATTGACTTCGGCCGCGTGACGCAGACTCTGGGATATTCCGTTCCTCTCATAGTCGTTTCCGCTTACGCGCTGACGAGTTTTGCGCTTTAATGGGAGGTCCCTCCTAATAGGTGAAAGCCTTCACATGTCACATAAAAACTCTCGCATTGCGATTCTGAACATTTTTGTTCTTGTCACCACCCTCACTGCACTGTCGCTCCCGTCGGTCGCCCAGGCTACGGGTGAAGCGGTGCATTACAACAGCCAGGACAAGCTGTTCCGCCTCGACGGGGCGGGCGTTTCCTACGTATTTGGCGTCAATGAGCGGGGTGAGTTGCAACCCGTGTACTGGGGTCAGCGGCTGGGGGAGAAAGATGCGCTTCCGGCTGCGCACTCCATGATGGAGGTCGCATCTTTTGATCTTTCTACAACCACCACGCCCCAGGAATTCTCGGGATGGGGAGCCGGACTCTTCGTCGAGCCCTCCCTTAAAATCACTTTCCCTGACGGCAACCGCGACCTGGTCCTCCACTATGTGAGCCATGCCATCCACGGCAATGTCTTGGAAGTAACGCTGAAAGACATCTCGCGCGAGGTATTTGTGAACCTGCGGTACGAGGTAGACACCGCGACGGGTGTGCTGGGTCGCTCGGCCACGATTGAGAATCGGACGAAAGATCCGCTGGTGGTGGAGCAGGCAGCGGCCGCTGCGTGGACCCTTCCGCGCGCCCCAGATTATATGCTCAGCTATCTGACCGGCCGCTGGGGAGCGGAGTTTTCGCTGCAGAGAGAAAAGATCGGTCCGGGACAACGCGTGCTCGAGAGTCGTCGCGGGTCCAGCGGCCATCAGAATAATCCATGGTTCGCCGTCAGCCGTGGGGCAACACAAGAGGAGACGGGCGATGTCTGGTTCGGAGCCTTGGCATGGAGCGGCTCCTGGCGAATCACGGTTGAACAGACCCAGGTTCAGGACGTTCGCATCACCGGCGGTTACAATCCTTTCGATTTTGGCTATCACCTCGCTCCCGGTGAGAAGCTCGGCACCCCGGTCTTTTATGCGGGCTACACGCACTCGGGTATGGGCGAAGCATCCCGACTGATGCATCGTTTCGAGCTGGCGCAGATTGCTCCGCAGGCTCCGCGTCCCAAGGTTCGCCCCATTATTTACAACTCGTGGGAAGCGACGGAGATGAATGTCGACGAACCGGGCCAGGTCGCACTTGCCGAGAAGGCGGCCTCCATCGGCGTAGAGCGCTTCGTAATGGATGACGGCTGGTTTGGGCAGCGCAAGGACGACCACGCCGGGCTGGGTGACTGGTACGTCAATCCGCAAAAGTTTCCGCATGGGCTCAAGCAACTGATTGATCGCGTGCACGGCTTCGGCATGGATTTTGGACTATGGGTGGAACCAGAGATGGTGAATCCTGACAGCGACCTCTATCGCAAACATCCCGACTGGGCAATCAACTTTACCGGCCGTCCGCGTACCCTGGGGCGGAATCAACTAGTGTTGAACCTTGCCCGCCCGGACGTCCGAGAGTACGTCTACACTTTTCTCGACAAAATCTTGACCGACAATCAGATCGCTTTCCTCAAGTGGGACTACAACCGCAACTGGTCGGAGCCTGGCTGGCCAGCGGTCGCGCCGGAAGAGCAGCGGAAGATCTACGTGAAGTACGTGCAAAACCTGTATTCCATTCTGGATGAACTGCGGGCGAAGCATCCCGGGGTGGAAATTGAATCCTGCTCCGGTGGAGGCGGGCGCGTGGATCTCGGCATTCTCTCGCATACCGACGAAGTCTGGACCTCCGATAACACCGATCCATTCGACCGTCTGTCGATTCAACATGGATTCACGCAAGCGTATGCGCCGGAATTCATGATGGCCTGGGTAACGGACTCGCCCCACTGGCTGAACGGCCGGGCGACTTCCATCGAGTATCGCTTCCTGTCTTCAATGCAGGGATCGCTTGGGGTTGGTGCGAATCTCAATCGCTGGCAGCCAGCCGATTTCGCAGCGGCAAAGTCGATGATCACGGCATACAAGGATGTCCGCGAGACGGTGCAACATGGCTTGTTGTATCGCTTAATCTCGCCTCTCAATGGCAGCGAGGCGTCTGCGACGGAGTCCGTGTCACAAGATGGGAATCAGGCAGTGGTCTTCGCTTTTCTCCACTCCAGCGAGTTCGCCAATCCCTTCCCCACGCTCTATCTGCAGGGTCTTGATCCGCAGGCGAATTATCGCATCGACCTGCTGTATGGAAAGCAGTTCACCCCAGGGCCTGCAACCGCGACGGGTGCCTACTGGATGTCGCATGGAACAGACCTTGCCCTTCGCGGGGACTACCAGGCAGCATCGTTTAAACTCACACGCATACGCTGAGCAAAAAGGCTGCGGGCCCCCACTTGTACCCGGACACTTGAAGCAGAATTGCATTTGGAAAGCCCTACGGGATCATCACGTAGGGCTTTTGCTCTGTCCGTGGGGATTCAGGATGGCAGAGCGACGGCCATTTCCCGCTCCGCAAAGGGAAGCATGGCAGCGCCCAGCAGCCCAGATTCAGACCCCAGCAGTGCGGGGACAATGTGGGTGCAAAGCGGATTTATGTCGAGTTCATCACGGGGTGCCGTCAGCCTGTAGACATAGCTGTCTCGCAGAAGAACGGCAAACATGGTTGGCGCAAACAGATGCCAGGAACTGGCCAGTCCGCCGCCGACGACGTAGAGGGGAAGATTCAACGTATTCACCAGTTGAGAGAGGCTCAGCCCAAGGAATTTGCCGACCGTGCGGTACACCTGGCGAGCGCCTTCATCGCCTGCATCCGCCAGTTGCGCCACCCTGCGTGCAGAGACAGTGCCACGCGTTGCCAGAATGTGCGCAATCGCTTCCGACTGGCCTGCCTCGGCGGTCTCTTTCGCCATACGGCTGACGGCGGTTGCGGAGGCATATTGCTCCAGACAGCCCCGTCCTCCGCAACCACAAGGCGCTCCGTCGTATTCAAGCGGACCATGACCCGCTTCCCCGGCCATCCCCAACATCCCATGCCACACGCGCCGGTTGAGAATTATTCCATTGCCGACGCCCGTACCCAGCGTCAGCATGCACAGAGAGTCCACACCGCGCTGCTTGCCCGACCCGTGCAGAAACTCGGCAAGCGCCGCGGCATTGGCGTCATTCTCAATGATGACCGGCATCCCCAGAACTTTTTCGATTTCGACCTTGAGTTCAAAACCGTCCCAACCGGGAAAATTCGGCAGATGATAAAGCTTGCCGGAAGGTAACTGTAACGGACCGGGGCTGCCGACACCGACGCCTACTAGTTCTAGGCTCCCCCGCAATTTCTTTGCGATTTCGTGAATTGCGTCGCACATGTCTTGCACGACAGCATACTTTCCCGCCTCAAGCCTGGTAGGGATGGCGATGCTTTCCAGCCTCTCCTGGGCCCGGGTAAATGCCGCAATCCGCAGATTTGTGCCGCCAAGATCTACCCCAATCGAAAAGCTATTCATAAAGGGCCTTCTGTTTCTGTTTTGACTTTTTAAGTTTCTAACTGATTGTAGATAGCATATCGCTCATCGTTGACTTTATAGAAAGGGATCACGTCCGTCATTGTGCCGTGGCCCGAAGTGCCAACATAATCCTCTCTCTCGAAGTTCAGAGCCCCCTCAATAGCACACCATTGGAGTACTCAGGTTCAGGAAGGTCGCGCCCTAGCTCAGGTTTGCCTGTCAGGCAGTCGAGTTGAGCGCTTCCCCGGTCCTGCGGAAGGCGGGGATGGAGAAGCCTCCGGCCTGATCAAGAGCAGGCCCCTCCGAGTTGACCGGCAAGTGCTAAGAGATTTCGAGAAGCCCGGCACCGGCAACAGGAGGCCTAGAATAATCTAGACTCAAGGTTAACCAGCAAGTGGAGGCTGTATATGTCGAGTTCAGCGCCAGCGATTCCGCGGAGAATTTTATCCCCCATCGATTTCAGCAATCCTTCAAAGAGTGCTCTCGCAACCGCAACAGATCTTGCAAAGCATTTTCACGCAGCACTCTTCCTGGTTCACATTGTGCCTAAACTGCCGCCAGTGAGCGGAGCAGACTTTTTTAGAGAAACTGAATACGTGCGCGAACTGCAACGGGATGCGGAAGCGAAGCTGCGCGCAATTCTCGCACCGATTCTGGCGGACGGGGTGACGGCGGATTCGGTGGTCGCCGTCAGCAACGACACCGCCGGCGAGATCCTGCGGGTTGCGGAACAACAGCATGCGGACATGATCGTCATTGCAACGCATGGCATGACGGGATGGCGTCCGATGATTTTTGGCTCAATTGCGGAGAAGATCACAAAGCTGGCGCACTGTCCCGTGCTGGTCATCCGAGCACCCAGGTCGGAGTAGCTGCGCTCAATGGGCTCTCATCGAAACAATGGTATGTCGCAGTGATTACGATCCACCACAAGCCTGGAGTTGTTTACCCGCGCCGTGACCAATGTCGCACACTGAGAGCATTTGCGAGTGAAAGCCGAACGCCTTGATCTGGCGAGGGTGCTGCAACGGACAGCCTTATTGTCGTGTCTTTCTCCGGCGGAACTGGAGTTGCTGGCAGCGCGGACAGTGACGAAGTGGCTGAGCGCAGGCAAACTTATATTTTCCGAAGGCGATTTCTTTTACCCGCCAGCCATCAGGAATTGGCCAATCAACTTGGAACCGTGCGGGAACTGGTTTCGCGCAATCTCACCCGGCTGCAGGCGGAAAGGCTGCTGGAGGTGGATGCGAAGCAAATCGTGGTGAAAGATATCAAAGGCCTGCGATCACTTCTCGACGCATCCTCGAAGGATCCCGGCACATGCACGGCTTCAGCAGCCACACATTTTCTCTGATCCATGCGCAGGGGGAATTGTACTTTGTGAAGTGGCACATTAAGACCAAGCAGGTCATTAAAAATCTAATGGCCGATTTAGGCTGCGAAATTCAAGGGTGAGGACGCGGATTACGCTTTGCGCAATCTATTCAATGCGCTAGAGATGAAAGAGTTCTTTGCCTGGCTTGGCGCACTCGATCACTGACTAATCCTGCTGCGCCAAAAATCGCTGATAGTTAGCCTTTCCCGAGCTCGGCTTCCACTGCATTCACAATCAGGGGGTCATTTGGAGTCATCTCGGGCGAGAAGCGTCCAACCACCTCTCCCGAGCGGCTCACCAGAAACTTCTCAAAGTTCCAAAGCACACCTGGTTCGGGATTCGGCGTCATACCGTAGCCCTTCAGCTGCTCGCGGAAGGGTACGTCTGAATTACTTGCCGCTTTCGGCTGGGCCTCAATGAGCGCTTTGTACAGCGGGTGAGTAGTTTCACCGGTCACACAAAGTTTCTCGAACATGGGGAAATCGATACCATAGGTCGAGCGGCAAAAAGTCTGGACTTCGTCATTCGTACCGGGCTCCTGTTCAGCGAAGTCATTGGCGGGAAATCCTAACACCACCAGGCCACGATCGCGGTAGTCCCGATAAAGCTTTTGCAGTCCCTCATACTGCGGTGTAAGCCCGCACTTCGATGCCACGTTCACAATCAATGCAACGTTTCCCTTGTACTTCCCCAGTGACTCGTCTGTGCCCCTGATGCCGCGTACGGGAATGTTATAGATCGATGCGCTCATGCTGTCTCCTCAACGTGTTCTTGAAGTGCCGTGGCAGTACAGATCTCTATCCCGCTCGACGCCAACTCTTACGAGAGTGTACCCCACGCAGATTTCACGGAGCAGATCCCCTGTTCCCGGCATGCTTCTGCTATTCGTCCCGACGTATACTAACGGTCCGGAGGGAGCAGCGTGACCTCACCCACTGCAGTGGTCCTCGGCAAACTGGGCTTGCCTGCACCGGTCCGTGAACTCGCGGCGCGGAAATGGGATGTCATCATCGTCGGCGCGGGGCACAACGGTCTGGCATGCGCCGCATACCTGGCACGCGCAGGGAAGCGCGTGCTGGTGCTTGAGAGCCGGGCGCGCGTAGGTGGAGCATGCACAATCGAAGCGCCATTCCCCGGTGTGCGCATGTCTCCCTGCGCTTACCTCGCTGGTCTGCTGCATCCATTGGTGGTTTCAGAACTGAATTTGCCGGAGCGAGGATTTCACTGGACGCCCGCGACGAATGGCCTGTTCGTGCCATTCCTCGACGGATCCAGCGTTCAGCTGTGGGACGACGACGATGCTTGTGAGGCCGAGATTCAGCGCCATGCCCGTCGCGATGTAGAGGGCTGGCGCGCCATGAGTGATGTGATCCGGCGCTTGCGGAATTCGTTACGACCCGATGGCGGCGGCGATCTTTGGATTGGCGAGGCCCCCACCCGCGAGCAAATCGAGGAGCGCCTGGGTTCGGATGAAGACGCCAAGAATGTCCTCTTCGACTGGTCGATGGCGCAGTTTGTCGAGCACTACCTAACGGATGAACGCCTGCAAAGCGCATATCTGGGGCAGGGTGTGATCGGAACCAATGCCAGCCCTTTCGATGCTGGCACGGCGTCGATTCGCTTTCACCATGCGTCGGGGCGCCTTGGCGGGATGCCTGGAATGTGGGGCTATGTGCAAGGCGGTATGGGCATGGTTTCGTTCTACTTCTGCGACGCTGCACGCGAGGCTGGAGCGGTTGTGGCGACTGAAGTTCCGATCGCCAGGATCATCCCCGGCGAAGGCATCCTTCTGGAGAGCGGGGAGCGCATCTCGGCGTCCATCGTAATCTCGAATGCCGATCCCCGGCAGACGCTGCGGCTGCTCGGATCGGATGCTGATGCGGCGTGGCGAAAGCGCGTTGAGCAGATACCGATGGAAGGTTGCACCGTGAAGCTCAACGTGCTGATGAGCGAGTTGCCCAATTTCACCGCGCGCCCCGGAGTCAACCAGCCGCATCATTACGGCCAGATCAACGCTCCTCTCACCGGGCCCGAGTGGCAAGCGGGATTTGCCGCTGCACGTCGTGGCGAATTGCCTGAATACCTCTGGTGTGAACTCTACTTTCAGAGCGTCCATGATACGACGGTGGCTCCTCCAGGCCAGCACACAATGAGCGTATTTGCGCAGTACGTTCCGTATACGTTCGCACAAGGGAACTGGGATCAACGGCGGGAGGAAGTCCGGAATCTTGCGCTCAAGTCTCTGGGACGATTTTGTTCCAACATCGAAAGCGCGGTCATGGATGTGCAGGTGCTCGGCCCTCCGGACATCGAACAAAAGGTTGGGTTGACTGGCGGACATATTTTCCAAGGGGAGTGCCTGCCGGCTTACATGTGGTCGAACCGTTTATCTTCGCGCACGCCCATGCCGGGTGTGTATCTCTGCGGGGCCTGCACACATCCCGGCGGCAGTGTGATCGGCATCAATGGGCGCAATGCCGCCATGGCCGTCCTCAAGGACCTTGGAGAGAATTAGCTTCGCGACGGGGATCGTCTCGGGTTATGCTGCGCGAACATGGCCAGGACTCCCGCGCTCAAGCGAGTTCTTCGTTTCCGCGACCTCACGCTCTTCTACATCGTCAGCGGTCTGAGCGTGCGTTGGGTCGCGACCGCTGCAGCGGCGGGGCCTAGCACGCTGGTGGTCTGGATCGTTGCCCTGGTGTGTTTCTTTCTACCTTTAGCGGCGTGCGTTTTGGAGCTTTCCTCTCGCTATCCGGATGAGGGGGGCCTTTATGTCTGGACGCGAGAGGCCTTCGGCGGTTTCTCCGGGTTCATGGCAGCGTGGACCTACTGGATGAGCAACCTGCCATACTTTCCCGCTGTACTTTATTTTGGAGCGGGTTCGGCGTTGTTCGCCTTCGGCTCGCGTGGTCAGAGTCTCTCCTTAAGCGCGGGCTACTACCTGACATTCTCCATCGTGTGGCTCGCCATCATAACCGCGCTGAATATTGCGGGCCTCAACGTCGGCAAGTGGCTCAACAACATCACCTCGCTGGGAAGCATCATTCCGCTGTCCGCTCTGATTGTGCTCGCAGCGCTTTCGGCGTCGCACTCCGGGTCGGCGACGCATTTCACTGCCGCCAATTTAGCTCCACACTTGACGCTTAACAACGCAGTCTTCTGGTCAACCATCTTCTTTGCATTTGGAGGCTGCGAAGCCGGCTCGTTCATGGGAGAAGAGATTGAGAACCCACGCCGTGTGATCCCGCGCGCTTTAGTCGCTGGTGGGGCAGTGCTTGCCGTTGGCTACATTGCGGGAACGGTTGCGCTGCTTGTCGCGTTGCCCAGTAGTTCAGTCAGCGGTGTGGATGGCTTCCTCCAAGGCATACAAAAGTTGTGTGCGCCACTGGGTCTAAGTTGGCTGGTTATCGTAATCGCTCTGCTGGTGGCTCTCAATGCGGTGGGCGGAGCGTCGGCCTTCCTCTCTTCCACTTCGCGCCTGCCCTTCGTCGCGGGGATCGATCGCTACCTTCCGCCAGTGTTCGGAACTATTCATCCCCGCTTCAGGACACCGTGGGTTGCCATTTCAGCTTACGGATTCGCAGGCATGCTGGTGGCGGCCCTCAGCCAGGCCGGGACTACCGTCAGAGGCGCGTACACCGTGCTGGTCAGCATGTCGATTATTGCGTATTTCCTGCCCTATCTTTTTCTCTTTGCCGCCATGATACGGCTGCAGGATCGACCCGCGGGTCCGGATGTGATTCGCGTGCCGGGTGGCCCTCGCGTAGCCGTCGCGTTAGCCATAACAGGCTCTGCCAGCACCGCGCTCACGATTATTCTGTCCGTCATTCCGCCTGCAGACGAGCCGCACAAACTAGTGGCAGTCGCCAAGGTATTAGTCTCCACTGCCGTGCTCATCGGGGCGGGCGTGGCCGTCTACGTCGCGGGACGGCGCAAGCGCTGAATCCTCAGCCATAATCTTCATGCCTAACCAGTAAGCCTGCCGACCTGGTCGGATGTTTGCCGGAAAGTGGCGAAGCATAAAGGCACTCATAGTTACAACCCGATGCGATTAAAAAGCTGTGTACCCGCTGTCACATCCATTGTCTCCGCCAACGATCCAGTATGTGAGCCCGCCACGCTTCGGTTGGCGATCCTGGCTTCTGGAGCGGGAGGAGTCAATCATGTCTGCATGCAATTTTTCCCAGTTCTCACAATTTTTCATCAAGGGCGCTTGCAAGCTGCTGCTCGTAATCGCGTTCATTCTTTGCGGTTTACTCTCTGTAGCGTCTGCGCAAAACCGCTTTGTGCATGTACCCAGCTATCCGGCTGGAGGATCGTTTCCAACCCTTCTCGCACAACACGACGTGAACGGAGACGGCAAGCTCGATCTCATCGTGATGAATATCAATTCGACTACCCAGCGCGAGACTTTCAGCCTGCTGCGGGGCACGGGAACGGGAGGATATCAGGCTCCCAAGGTTATGGCATATGTGCCCGCTTCTTATGGAAAGCCGTTACTGGCGGATGTGAACCGGGATGGGCGATTGGACCTGATCTTCTCTTCAACGAACCCACAGCAGACGCGCGTCTATCTCGGTCAGGGCGAAGCCTTTCAGACGACAGCAGTTGTCTCCATGGGTTGGCCGTGTGGCTACCCATACACCTGCAAATCTCCGGATATGCAAGTGGCTGATCTCAACAAGGATGGCAATCCGGATCTACTTGTGCACCCTACCGGCGGTTTCGTGTATGTCGCCCTGGGTAATGGAAACGGCAGCTTCCGTGCCCCCGTCATCGTTCCCCCAAGTTCGTCGCTCTCATTCACCACAGGCGATTTCAACAACGATGGCTTGCCCGACCTTGTGGTTGCGTCAGGTGGCGGCCTAAAGATTCTGCCTGGGAATGGGAATGGAACTTTTAGAGACGGCCCCTCTCAAAATTTCAATGGTCCCGTCGGGCAACTTCTTGCCGCTGATCTGCGTGGCAATGGCAAGATGGACCTCATCCTGATCACCTCAGTAACCGCTGCTCAGGCTGGCGGAGAGTGCCGCGGAGGTGGCGTCGCTGTTCTTCTCGGAAATGGAGATGGAACCGTTGGACCTACCCCGGCCTATTACCCCACGGGATCCCGGACCTATGGCGCCGTTGTCGCCGATATGAACGGGGATCACCGGCCGGATCTCATCGTAACGAACCAATCGGGCGGCTCGTACGGCGTCCTGTTGAATGCAGGCGCAGGAAAGTTTTCGAACAGCGTGAACTACCGAAGCCCCGAGCCGCTCAGCGGCAACTTCTTGGTTGGCGATCTGAATGGCGATGGGCTGCCCGACCTTACCATCTCCTCGCAAGCCGGTGTCGAGGTTTTACGTAACACGGGAGGGGGCCGACTGCTGGCGCCGATATCGGTTGATCTGGTGGAGGGGGCCACGCCAGTCCATACCTATGCAGCCGACCTGAACCACGACGGAATAGCGGACCTGGTGACGGTGGCCGGCGGGGATTTCGGGCCGTGTCATACCAGTGAGCCCACTGAGCGGGAGTTGATAGTGGCAAGCCAGAAAGGCCAGCCGTTGTCCTATGTCTCAGATCTCCGGCTTCCCTCCAGGCGAATCTGGGATCTAGGTCTTGGCGACTTTGACCACGATGGCAACACGAACATTCTGGTGCTGGGAAATAATGACGATCCAGAGCTGTATCTGACTGTTCAACGGCTGGCCGGCTTGGGTGACCTCCCTACCTTCGTGGTTGACGGGGGCTTCAGCAACGAGGTAGTGGGCGACTTTAATCGCGATGGCTATGCCGACGTGGCTTTGACGGGTAGTGGTGGCACACAGGTACTACTAGGGGATGGAAAGGGGAGCTTCAGTTTCGGCAAGTTCTACTCTGCTGGTTACGTCCTTCTTGTGGCACGAGACATTAGCGGCGACGGCAAGGTGGATCTGATTGGTTTGAACGGAGATGCCGTCGATGTCCTGCTGGGGAATGGCGATGGCACCTTCCAAACCGCGAAAAAATACCCGACGATGCAAGCGAGCAGGTTGACCATCGGGGACTTCAATCGCGACGGCAAGCTCGATCTGGTTATAGGCGGCGGCAGCGAAGTCGCGCTCCTTCTGAATAACGGGAATGGCACATTCAAGACGGCGGTGAAGTACCCGGCCGGAGGACTGATGAGCGCGATTGCTGCCATCGGCGTAACCGGCAACGGCAACCAAAGTGTGCTGGTCGCCGACGCCAAAGACAACAAGCTGTTTCTGCTGACGGGTGATGGAAAAGGCGCCTTTGCCGCTCCGGTCAATTACTACCCCGGCGGCGGAAATCCCCAGGGCCTGACGGTCGCCGATTACAACAACGATGGCGCGCCCGACGTCGCCGTTGCGGATGCGGCCACCAGTAGTTACATGGTCCTGTACAACACGGGAGGCACATACATCCAGCTGACCACCAGCAACGCCAAGCCCGAAGCGGGGCAGACGGTGACCATTACCGTAAACGTCACGGCGGGCATTGCGGGTACCGGAACACCGAGTGGTACGGTGGCCGTTAAAGACGGCTCTACTACGCTCGGAACGGTGACGCTTAGCGGCGGCAAGGCTACCTTTAGCACTGCTGCCCTCAGCCGGCGTACGCACACCATCACGGCGTCCTACTACGGGAGCGCCAGCTTCAACCCTCATCTATCTACGGGGCTAATAGAAATGGTGCAGTAAACAAACGAACGAGGAGGCCGCCCGTGCAAACCGGGGGCCTCCTATTGTTGACAGCAAAAAGCCGATCCGCCCTGAGTAATTCTTCAAGGAGCGCACCAACTGTCATCCACGCTTGCCTCGACAGGTTAGGGCACCCTTACCTCGGCTCTGGGATGCCCTAGCTGTTTGGCGAAGGCTACTCGGCTGTGACGGGGATGGAGAGGTCAGTTTTCTCCCAGATGAGGTGCAGTTCTGTCGCATCCTTTTCGACGTTGTCGAATTTGATGACGAATGTTTCCACCGGATCGGGCAGGGTTATAGGCGTCATATCGACGCGGCCCAGGTCTTTGGTCTCGTCATACTCGGTGCCCCACTGGCCAGTCTGCTTGTTGATGATGAGCTTGGCGCCGTTCTCGGAGGGAAGGGTGTAGATGGTGTAGGTGCCGGCTGGAACGGCAAGGGTTCCAATTTTGAGGGCGATGGGAGTTTTGAGCGTGGTGGCGGCATTTGCACCAGTGCGCCAGACCTTGTTGTAGGGGACCAAGGCCCCAGCGATCGGCCTGCCGCGCATAGAGGGTGCACTATAGTCGATGGTGATGGTCTTGCCTTTGAGCATGACCGCGGCCTGGGCGGGAGGACTGAGCGGCTTCTCGCCCGCGGCGGGCGCATCCATCTGCGAGTAAACGTTTGTGGTTGCCAGGGCAAGGCAGAACGCACCCAGCGTCGCCATACAATTGCGTCGTGTCAGTTCGATCATGTGGGGTTACTCCTTGAGACTGCTGTGCTGCGATTTGAATGAAGCCGCCTCCATCAAAAACCCGGAGCAGCGGTTTGTCAAAGGCGTTCGCAGCGGCAAGGAAAAATGGCATGGGGGGCCCGCGCCAGGGTATGCGACATAGTATCCTTGTGTGTGCGCGCCCGTAGCTCAGATGGATAGAGCGAACGCCTCCGAAGCGTTAGGTCGCAAGTTCGAATCTTGCCGGGCGCACCATTCTTGATCCAAGCCATATTGAACGCGGTCCTGCTGCATCCCCTATTCGTACGTAAACCCCTCGCGCCTTGAGGTGGCCTGCTATGTAGCCCGCCGGACCATCTCGACGAGCACCTCTCTTGTCTCCTTGGAGGTGGCTACCGTATGGAGGAAGTTGATGCGAGCACCCTTGATTCCCTCATTCGTCTTCAATCGAAGATAGAAGCCCATACGGTCGACTGATGTCATGGTTGCTTCGGTCGCTTCGAGCCGCGCATGCGAGCGAGCCAGCAGGATCATCGAATCGACGTGGTCAGCGTTCATGTGAGCGAGGATGTCGGGCGCCACTGCAGCCAGCGGGTCAGGGACAGCATCTTCGTACTCTCTTGCCTGCACCCATCCCATGACGCCAAAGCCACCGACATAGTAAAGGTCTATTGGCTGGAGGCGGAAGAAGCTGAAGTCGGAGAAGTTGACCCAGTAGCGGCTATTCTCGTGGCGAGCAAGGTAGGTCTCTCGAACGGAACTTAGATCGTGCTCCTGCACTGGTTCGGCATGGCCGACCAGGGTAGCCCGGGCAGCCCCAAGCGGATCGCCATCGGCGCCCGCTTGCCCGATAAAGAGACTGCATCGCGGGTCGGTATTCAGATTCTGGGTATGCATGGCCATGTTGCTGATGAGGAAGATGGGCCGACCGGCAGGATCGAGCGCGAATGGCATCAGAGAGCCGAAGGGGAATCCCGAATGTTTACGGGAGAGCGTCGACAGTGTGGCAACCGAGGCCAGCGATATGAGGGTGCGGATACGCTCGGCATGGCTTGGCTCGGGCAGTTGCGGCAGAGCTGGCCCGGTGGATGCGTGCTGGCGGGGTGCTGTGGTGTCGTTCGTCGACATAGTGTTTCTCCCGTTTCACACTAATGATAATCGTATGGGCTAGTTGGTCCGCCCTGTAAATCCGGTGGCCCCTGCGAAGGTCGCGAGGGGTAGAACCGCTCATCTCAGTGTTGCGTGAGGGGAGTACCAGTGCAGCTTCTACGCCAGGGTCTACGTTACGCTCTGCGTCAGTTGCTCAGGAACCCCGGCTTCGCTATCACCGCCGTCCTGACGTTGGCTCTTGGCATCGGCGCTACAACGGCCGTCTTCAGTGTCGCCTATGGCGTACTCGTCGATCCGTTTCCCTATAAGAATGTTCACACCCTGGCCACGCCGAAACTCTGTGCCCCGGGGTGGTCCCGGTGCCAGTGGACGCTGTACGATCCGGCGGGATTCAAAGAGATCGCCGACAAGACGGACATCTTCGATGGCGTCATCGCTTCCACTATCAGTGATGTTGCGCTGACGGGAGCGTTCCAACCGCAAAGTCCGCGTGGCAACTACATTACAAGCAACACCTTTACTGTGCTGGGGGTCCTTCCTCTGCTGGGCCGCGCTTCGACTGAGAGCGACGTGCGTCCCGGAATGGGGGAAGTGGCGCTCCTCAGTTATCGCTATTGGAAAGCGCACTTCAGCGGCGATCCCAGCGTTCTCGGACGCGTCCTCACATTCAACGGTCATCCCCACACCATAACCGGAGTCATGCCTCCGCGATTCCTGTGGCGGGGCGGAGATGTGTATTTGCCCATCAACATGACCAATGACCATGAGGTTAAGGGCCAGAGATACTTTGCGCTGGTGGGACGCCTCAAGCCCGGCGTCACCGACGCGCAGGCGGCAGCCGAACTCAAACCCATCTTCGACGACTTCAAGCGCAAGGCTTCCCGCGACTATCCTGAAGACTTGCGTCTCGGCATCATGACCTTCGACGTCATGTACCAGTCCGGACTAGCCACTACCCTTTACCTGATCCTCGGCGCGGTCTTCGTGCTGTTACTGATCGCGTGCGTAAATGTGTCCAGCTGGTTGCTCGCGCGCGCGGTTAGCCATCAACACGAGTTCGTAGTCCGTGCCGCAATTGGTGCATCCCGCCTACACCTCGCGACAGGCTGGTCTGCTGCACTCTGTGGGGTGTTCGTCGACCTGCCGCTCGCCTGGTTTGCCGGTCGCTTCGCTAAAGATGAGCGAGTGAAAACATCCCAGCACGACCCGCTAGCCATGATTATTGCTGTCTGCATATTGCCGCTGCTTGCGATCGCCGGCACGTGGATCCCTGCGCACCGCGCCGCTTCCATCGACCCAGTCCGTGCCCTGCGCAGCGAATGACCGCGATTCGCGGGATATGGTGGTTCCTCAGTGCTCTGCACTCCAAACTGCTCTACTTGGCATTCTCACAACGAGTTCAAAAAGGCTATCAGGTCATGCTTCTGCCGATTACTAAGGTTCATGTCAAAGCGCAGGTTATAGAACTCGACCAACTCCTTGAGATTTGCTGCGGCCCCATTATGGAAATAAGGTGCACGCGCTGCGAGGCCACGAAGAATGAGTCCCTTGCCTCGACCCACATCCGTGCATTGTCCCGTCACTAATCCTTTTCCGGGATCAGAGGTGTAGAACACCAGTGTGTGTTGAGGATTTTGCGGATCAGGACAACCCCGAATCTCGTAGACCGGCAAATCCGGCGGACTCAGTTGCTGCAAGCCGGCTACGATGTTCGGATTTGTCTCCATTGCGGCCTGTCGGCTCGTAGCGATATCGAGGGGCAGTGGCAGGCTGTGATTCCCCACATTAGGAGAGTCATGGCATGTCGTGCACGTGCCTGTGATCGAGGCAGGGCTGTTGAGAGCGGGATTGTCATTCAAGCCCCTGACATCCGTGATAATCGCAACCGCCGAATTGAAGATAACTTCTCCCGCCGCGATGTCTGCCCTCTCTTCATTCCGCGAGTCTTCCCACGGCTTATACAGAGTGAAAGCTGAAGCGTTAAACGGAGCGCCAGAAGGATCATGACCCAGGGAGTCATTTGCGCCGGGGTAATAGGGTTGCGCTGAAAGAACTAACGGTCCACCAGTCGCTTCATCTCGGTCAAGTTGTCCCACGCGATGACTGCGAATCTGCGCAGTGCTCAGTCCGAGCTCGAAGTTTACAATCTCCGCCAGTTGAGCGGCCGTGGGCTCGGTTGAGGCCTGAGCATGTGTCTGGATGGCTGACAATGCCTGATGAGTCAGGTCCGCCGTCAAATTTGCCGGGAAGGTCTGAGCGTTGGTGAGCGGCGATATGGTTTCGCGGCCGTCGAACATTAGGGTGCTGAGATAGCGGAGATTTGTAGTCGGCAACGGGCGGCGGTACACAGAAATGATCTGTCGCCCCGAAGCGCTATCGTAGGTGATGGCACAGCCATACGGGTCATGAGCCACTGCAATGGTGAACTGAGGATTTGATGGCAGCGTAATCGCGACACGGATCAAGCCCCGGCTGAGCAGTAGGCTATGCGCGTCACGATCACCCGGCTCCGCGTCTGGACAATTGGCTCCGTCGACCGCCGCAAATAGTGGGTCAGCCCCGCGAGTACGTTCATACAGCTCCCTAACATGGCTAGCACTTAGGCTGAATGCCTGGTCTGCCTGGTGGCAGCTTTCACAGCTGCGTCCATTGGTACCCAGGCTTTGGAAGAAGGCGGTTTTCCGGTCGATGTCTCCTGCGGTGTTGAAAGTCGCAACCGCTCCAGTAGGATCAAAAAAGTGTTTCAGATTTGGGATATAGCCAGCAACCGCGGCAGCCGCGGAAATGGACACCACGGCAAAGAGGATTCCAACGCCTCGGGTAAGCGTTGCGCGGCTTCGTGCTTTGGCCAAAATTTCGTTAGAGGTCGAGCTGATGGGTTCGCTGCGCTGGTCGCACGACACCAACTTCACCGGCCATTCGCGTTTCAACTCGTCCGTCGCAGGTGCACCGAGCGGAGCCTCTAATCTAAACTTGTCTTTATCGTTCATAGGACAACTCCTTCACTGCGAGTGAATGGTTGCGGTTGAAGCTGCTGAACCGATGCGTTGGGAATGGCACGAGCCAAGTCAATGCGCCGATCCGCCGGCACGATTAAGTGCGGCGATTCTACCAGCGGGTCTATTTCTGCGGAGATTGTGTAGCGGGGCTTCGATTCGTTTCGCTGTCTACGCGGGTTTCCTCAGGCAGAGGCTCGCTCGGGCGACGCTAGTTAGCGCAGCCAGAAGAAACGGATCCAGATGTGGAGCTTATGTTTTGCCCTTCGCGGGCAGGAATTCCCTGTCAGGTCCCACATCCCAGAAGCGAGACGTGGGACCCGATTAGTTAGGGTCAAATGAAGTACAGCCACCCAGCCACTCGGTAGCTACTCGCCTTTATAGCTGATATGCCAGATGGAGTTGGAGCCGTCGTCGGAGACAAAGAGGGAGCCATCGCTGGCCACGGTGACGCCTACCGGTCTGCCCCACACATCTCCATCCGCGGTGGTGAACCCGGTGAGGAAGTCTTCGTACTCCCCAGTTGCGCGACTGCCTTTCATGGGTACGCGGATCACCTCGTATCCGGTGCGCTGATGGCGGTTCCAGGAGCCGTGTTCGGCGGCGAAGGCGTCACCTTTGTACCCGGCGGGGAACTGCGAAGCTTCGTAGAAAGTCATCTGTAGTGAGGCAAAGTGCGGCTGCAGGAGCACATCCGGAGTTATTACCTTTGACTTCAGCTCCGGATGTTTGCCGGCATGGCGCGGGTCCTGGTGACCACCCATGTAGTACCAGGGCCATCCGTAAAATCCGCCTTCCTGAACATGCGTGATGTAGTCCGGCACGAGGTTATCGCCCAGCGCATCGCGTTCGTTGGTGGAGCACCACAGCTCTCCGGTGGTGGGATGGATGGTCTCGCCGACGCAGTTGCGGATGCCGTAGGCGAAGACCTTGACGAACTTGCCTTCGGGGGTGAACTCCAACACATCGGCGCGGTGGAACTCTGCCTCGTGGGTGTCGGTATCATCCACGTTGGAGTGGGAGCCAACAGAGACGAACATGCGCTTTCCATCGCGGGAGAAAGCGATGTCGCGCGTCCAGTGGCCGCCCCCGCGCAGCCGGCCTCCGCCGGGCAGGTCGGCCAGCTTCTCGACCGGTCCGCGAGCCTTCAGGTCTCCATTGCCGTAAGGGAAGCGCACTACAGCGTCGGTGTTGCCGATGTAGACCCATTGTGGATTCGGTCCCGCGGGATAGAACGCGATGCCGAAGGGCTGACTCAAACCGGCAGCAAAGACCTCGGTCTCGGAGGGCTTGCCGTCGACCGTCATGCCGCGAAGGACCTTGATCTTGCCGCCCTCGCTCTCGGCCACGAAGAGATCGCCATTGGGAGCGGTGCGGATGAGGCGCGGGCGGTCAAGGCCGGTGGCATACTGATCCACTTTGAAGCCTGCGGGAGCCTTGGGCCAGGCGTCGGCGGGGCGAGGAACCATTTTAGGGCCGTTGTCGATGGACTCGGACGCATACGGCTCGGGAAGATCGGCGAGGGTTATCTTGCGCCGCACTCCGGGAACTTGCTGGGTGTAGTCAGCGAATGGGGACTTGCTTGTGATGGCAGCGCTATCGTCGGCTGGGGGAAGGGGGCGGGCCCAGCCAGCAGGAATGGCACAGCCGAGAAGTACCACGGTAGCCACTGCCAGGCTCAATCTTATTTGCATTCAATCCTCCGTACAGGTTGGGCTCGGCGGGGGGAACTCATACCGGACCGTAATGGTTTGGATGGGTAAAAGCGTCCCAGGCTGCCAAATTACTTTTATTCTGACCATCACTATCGTTCCCAGAGGCTCTCGCCTGATAAGTGGGACGTAGGAAACACATTACTGTTCGAGCTCAAATTGGGTTCACTTCGCGGCGGGAGCCGATTGTCCGGGCTGGGCGCGCACCGGGGTAAGGTTCTCAGGCGCCGCGATAATCTGCTGCAGCAGGCTATCGGGGAGAGTTACGGTAACCACGGCTCGGTTGCGGTGGTGATCCACTTTCATCGAGTTCAGCACACTGCGAATTTCAGGATTGCCGGCTTTGTCGCCCAAATTGTTTTCGATGGTACGGAAGAGGCTGAGCATGGTCTCTAGTCCCTCGGCCGAGGTGGTGGCCGTCAGATCGGTGGGGGCAATCTCCTCGACGCGGAGGCGCAGCGCGCCGGCCCAGCGCAAGGAGGCAATAAAAGTCGTGTCCTCGGGCAGGGGAATCTTCATGCCCAGGATTTTCAAGCTGCCATTTTCGCCGAGGGGAAGGCCGATTTTGCCGATACCCCACGCTATCGACAGGAGAGGCACTTCGCCGTAGTGCTGGGAGAGCAGGGTGGACCCGGCGAAGGGGAGCGCGGCGGCTCGGTAGCGATCGCAAATGGAGTGGATTTGCTCGGCAGTTGGAGCATTGGAGACGGCAACAAGGTCATAGCCGAGTTGGGTAACGCGCACGGTGCGACCCTCACTGGGGATTTCGTAAACCTCGTGGCCGGAGTAGGTTTCGCGCGTCCGGGCCTGGCTCTCGAAGTACCTTGCCAGCTTCTTGCCATCGAAGCGTCCGACAAAGACTTCGGAGAACGCTACGAGACCGTTCGGCCCAGCGGTATTGGGCATCTGGTGGAGCGCGAAAGCAGCCTCGTCGAGGTCGCGCTCAAATACGAAGCCGGTGGCATCGATGAAATGTTGATATTCAGGGTCGCGCGCAATGGGGCGCTGATCAAAGTGAGTGGCTGAGCGCAGCGGGCGCAGGTTGAGGTAGACGATGCCATCGGACTCCGGCAGAAGACGTGCTGCTTCTGGCGGGGCCTTCTTTCGCAGGTAGATGGCCGCCGCCAAGATGGCCAGCACGAGAAATACGATGAAGAGGGTAGTCTTGGTCCGCTTGTGCATTCGTTGTGTCGTGGCCAGCCCGGCCATGAATACGGCAGGCGCTAGACGCTTGACAAGGATATCATTCACCACGGGGGTAGCCTCGTGGTAGTCAAGGCTGGCCGCCGGGCGCGATTTAAGGGCTGGGAACGAGCGTCGGGTCGCAAACTATTCCAGCCGCACGGGGAATGGCGCGTCCCACTTCGGACGCGGGCCGGGAACTGCGTCCTGCCGCAATTGCGGACCGGTCCCCGCTGTGTTAATCTTTCAATCGATGCCAGACATTACGGCGACGCACCCGTGCGTCGCTGCAGCGCCTGGGTCATGGCTGTTCGGGCTGGCGTAGCTCAGCTGGTAGAGCATCTGATTTGTAATCAGACGGTCGGGGGTTCAAGTCCCTTCGCCAGCTCCAGA
>JANXZS010000047.1 GCA_025355385.1 Acidobacteriaceae bacterium
GTAGTAGTCAGCGAACAAATCCGGCATCTCGTACACACGGATCCGATGCAGCTTCGCCCCTCCGAGTTTGGGCGCCATCCGATTCCAGATCGCGATAGCTATATTTTCGGTCGTCGGGATAGTTTTTTTGAACTCCGGCACCTCGAGATTCAGATGACGGTGATCATAAATCCGGATAACCTCGCTCTCGATGACGTCGCGCAACCACTTCAGGTCTATAACGAAGCCCGAAACCGGGTCCACAATGCCCTCTACCGTCACCTCGAGGGTATAGTTATGCCCGTGACCATTTCGGTTAGCGCACTTGCCAAACACGCGCACATTCTCCTCCGCGGAGAAGTCTTCGTTCCAGTAGTAATGAGCTGCGGAGAATTCAGCCTTACGGGTTAATAAAATCATAAATATGTCGTAATGGATGTGCCGCGATGCCGTACAGCTTCAGAAGTTCAAGCAGGATACTCGCGACCCTTCCATGCAACTCGTCTCCGTATGGTGTGATCAAACCAGCTTCGGACCAGGACAACCGCAAACAGCGGCAATCCCAACACGGAAAGCGCGCAGTCCCCTGCCCCAAAATTTGACTTCGCAACCCGCGCAAAAAAACGCCACAACGCCCGAAACCATAGCAGCAGCAGCGCCGATAAGGCCAGTGGTCGATTGCGCATGATCACCGCCAGCAGAGGCAGTCCTGTCAACAACACCATATCCAGCAAGCGCCAGGCCGCCAGCGCCAGACAATTCCCGAAAAGTAGCGCAAGATTCTTTGTCCAGCCCTCGAACATTTGTCCGAAGGTGCGATACATATGTGTCGAAAGCGCATCGGGAGCATACCGGAAGCGCAGTCCGAGCTTGCTGCGTTTCACTAGATTGGCCAGATCCACATCTTCCAGGATGCTATCTGCGACGGCCTCGTGACCGCCGATTTTCACATATGCGTCGCGTCGGATCAACAAAAATTGTCCATTGGCCGCAGCGAGGCGTGAGGTTGGATCGGACACCTTAAGCGGCGGATACGCCAGCGCCAATTCACTGAAGATCAGGGGCATCAGCGCCCTCTGCCAGAATCCCGTAACGATCTGCCTCGGCGAGTACGAGAGCATGGCCACCCCCGCCTTTTCGGCTTCATGCATCGAGCGACGCAGATTGCCCGCCTCATGAACCGTATCGGCATCGGTAAAGAGCAGCCAACGGCCGGTCGCCACTTTGGCGGCGTTCCAAACCGCATTCGCTTTGCCTGTCCAACCCTTCGGGGGTGTTCCCGGATCGATAAGCGTGATGCCAGCAAAGCCCTCGACAATCCTGCGAGTGCGGTCGGTCGAGCCATCGTCCGCGAGCAGCAGGTCCCATTCATCCCCCAGCTCAAACCCCTCCTCCGATTGGCTCGTTAGCGAACGCAGGCACTCGGCGATGCAATCCTCTTCATTTCGCGCAGGGATAATGACCGACAACATCCGGCGATACTCCTCGCCAGCTCCCTCGGGGTAACCCGACCCTGTTTCTTCCAAACGTGCAGTCACTCAGCCCCGTCCTCGCCCACCGACACTTCGATCCGTATTATAGAAAATGTGATGCGCCGCAAGTTCTCTCCGCTCTTTTTCGCACTGGCCTTCTTAATCCCCCTGGTGGGATGCGATCGCGGGTCTCATCCGTCCCAGATCGGAAAGAAGGCGCCGGATTTCACTGTCTCTGATTCCGCTACAACCATTCGACTGAACTCTTACCATGGCAAAGTCGTCGTACTAAATTTCTGGGCTACCTGGTGCGCCCCGTGCCTCGAAGAACTCCCGACTCTAATCTCGCTCCAAAAGCAGCTACCGGATATCGTTGTCCTCGCGGTCAGTACAGACGAAGATCAGGCTACCTATCGCCAATTCCTTTCCCAGCACCGCCTTGACCTCATCACAGTTCAGGACGCGAAGCGTGACAGTAGCGCACTCTACGGCACATTCCGCTACCCGGAGACGTATGTGATCGACCAGCGTGGATTTCTTCGGCGCAAGTTTGTGGGAGCGCAGAACTGGATCAGCCCCGAGATCGTTGGCTATCTGAAAGGGCTGTAAGCAACGGGCTGGATGCGGCGGTCCTCGTCCCGGTAGCAGGCTGTTATCATTTCGATATGACTACGGTTGACGTTGTTTACCGCTACGCCACGCGCCCTACTGAAGCGGAGATGCTGGCGCTCGGCAACGCACGCGAGGTATATGGCATTCGCCGCCTGGTTCTGAATCACCAGCAAAAGACAATTCGCGTGGAGTACGACGCCACCCGCCTCAGTACCGCCGTTGTGTCCCAGTTGCTGCGCCGGGCAGGAATATTTGTGACCGAAGAGGTGTCGTTGATTCCTCCTCAGCTACCCCCTCCCGCAACGGAAGAGAAGAAGGAAGCAGCCCTCGCAAAGTAGCGCCAAGACCCCCCAAACGGGTTTGCGGATCCAGCAAATCGTTGTTATCTTAAGAGAGTTGGTCAGGTTTCTTTGGATGTGCGCCTGTAGCTCAGTTGGATAGAGCGTCTGGCTACGAACCAGAAGGCCGGGGGTTCGAATCCCTCCGGGCGCACCACTATACATGAAGATACTAAAATTTCTGACGACCCATAGTACAAATCACCCTTGGCGCGGAAGTCGGCGTAAACCCACCTAGCACTCCGTTGATGGGGCGTCTCGCTCAATGCAAATGAACAAAAACTGCATGCGAGTCGCAGCCCTGTCAGCCCCCGGCGATTGCACCCAGCACGATAAATGGCTCCGCCCCCGAGGCGACCGCGTCGGGAAGTGGGGAGTCCGGAAGTTCGTGGGATAAGTCCTCTCCGCAGGCGAAAACCGCAAGAACGGTCGGCGCTGTCGCGTCACGTGGTCGCGTATTGTTCCGTTCAACATCGGATATCGGGCCTCGAGTCCATCCAGCACCGAGCGCTGCGTGGCCGGACTCTCCAGATCTAACTCCACCTCGCCGCCGACACACGCCAGCGTACGCAAATGTGGCGGGAGTATGACTCTGATCACGGCAGCGTCTGGACCTCGACAGAAAGCACTGCCGGGAGATCCCGGACAATGGGAGCCCAGTTGTCTCCCGCATCGGCCGATGCGTAAACCTGCCCGCCCGTGGTGCCGAAATACACACCACAGCTATCGACCGAGTCGACGGCCATCGCGTCGCGCAATACGTTGACGTAGCAATCCTGTTGCGGCAGACCCTTCGTGAGCGCCTCCCATTCGCTTCCCCCGGTCCGGCTACGGTACACCCGCAGCTTTCCCTCCGGCGGATAGTGTTCCGAATCGCTCTTGATGGGGACGACGTAGATGGTCTCTGGCTCGTGCGAGTGAACGTCGATTGCAAAGCCGAAGTCAGTCGGGAGGTTTCCGCTTACTTCCTGCCACGAGTCGCCAGCATTGTCGCTGCGCATGACGTCCCAGTGCTTCTGCATGAACAACACGTCTGGACGCGCGCGATGCATTGCGATGTGGTGAACGCAGTGGCCAACCTCGGCATTTGGATCCGGGATGTATTGGGAATGCAGTCCATGATTAATCGGTTTCCATGTCTCGCCGCCGTCGGCGGTACGGAATGCGCCCGCAGCCGAAATTGCGATGAACATCCGCAGGGGGTCATTCTGATCCAGTAGGATCGTGTGCAGGCACATTCCGCCAGCGCCGGGCTGCCAGCAAGGCCCTGAACCGTGGCTGCGCAGCCCGGGCAGTTCCTGCCACGTTTGCCCGGCGTCGGTGGAGCGGAATAAGGCCGCGTCTTCAACACCTGCGTAGACCGTGTCCGGATCGGTCAGCGATGGTTCGACATGCCATACGCGTTTGAATTCCCAAGGGTGCGGTGTGCCGTCGTACCACTGGTGGGTGCCGGGTACGCCGTCATACACGAACTTGTTACCCACCGGCTCCCACGTCTTGCCGCCGTCGTTGGAGCGCTGCATGAGCTGTCCGAACCAGCCGGTGGACTGGGAGGCATACAGCCGGTCCGGGTCAACCGGCGAACCCTTAAGGTGGTATATCTCCCAGCCCGGAAAGTGAGGGCCACTTACGTCCCACTGTTTGCGCTTCGCATCCGATGTGAGGACGAATGCGCCCTTGCGTGTACCGACCAGTACTCGTACCTCGCTCATCTTCATTCCTTTCGTCGCGCTTGAGTTGTTATTGGCGGCTTGAATCAAACCCGGGTATCAATCGAGCAGGATAACGTCTGGCCACAGCAAAACGCCGGACGCAAAACTAGCCACTGCAAATCTACAAACAGAAGTGGAATTTGCAAAGTCATTTTCAGCCTTATCTTCGTTTTCCCGGGCCAGGATGCGATTCTGGTATGCGCAGGGCCCGGAGCATTGGCCCATTTCACGCCGCCGAGGACGACAATGCATGGCGACGGCAATGCTCTAAGTAGGCTACTTCGTGACTGGCGATAAGCTCCACAACATTCGTCCATAGCCAGCTCGGCGCATCCAGAGACTTGGCATGATGCCGCTTCAACATTGATTTCCATTTATTTTTTGTAGTGCGGTTCATTTGGCGTGCGTGGGCTTGCCCCACGACTCCCGCTAAAAATCTCGCGGCGGCGGTAGCTTCTTCCCGAGTGATTTGATCGAGTTCCAACTTAAGATCCTGCGGGCGAAGCTCCCGGACGACAACGGATTTGCCGGCAAACGTTGCGGCGAGCATCCGTTCTCCTAGAAACGGAGAGATCTGCCGAGCTCCCTCCACTACCCTTTCAGCGTGATCTAACGGAATGTCTGAGGTCTTATATCCGGGCACCACAGCCTGAACAGCTTCCTTAATATCGATCAGACAAAAGCTCTTACCTACCCCCAGCAGAACGGCGTAGCGCAGCCGCCCAAGCGAACTGCATCCCTTCATCCAATAGGCTGCATCCAGTACTTCAATTTCGTCCTGCGGGTCGCGCTCATGCAGACAAGTGACTAACTCCTTGACTTCTTTCTGGTGAAAGAGGCGTGCTATCTCTTTCTCTTCTTCCTTCGACAGAGCCCAAAACTTCCGACCCAATGGGATGGAGGGGCGCACATCCTCAATCCTCTCAGTGGCAAAGTGACGCCACTTTCGACTCAATGCTTCTTTGAGGACGAGTTCAATCGGTTTGACTGACTTGCCTTTCAAGCGTGGTGTCTTGCGGGTATCGTGCAGGGCTTCGGTGTATCCCAGCATCATTTGTTCGAGCATCAATGCCGTGGTAACGCCGGGTAAATCAGAACCGCGAGCGGCCGTGGCCAGGGAGAGGCCGAGTCGGATAAGGTCATGGGCGGGATTCCCGACGACCGTCTGATCCAGATCACGGATTTGAATCTCTACCTGGCCTTTAGTATCTGCAACGGGACCAAGATTGCCGACATGACAGTCGCCGCAAATCCATACGGGTGGACCATCTGGAACTTTTCCTCTGGCAGTTTCCAACCACTCGTAGAACTTCAGCGTATTGCCACGAACGTAAGCATGGGCCGATCGCGCC
>JANXZS010000063.1 GCA_025355385.1 Acidobacteriaceae bacterium
GCTGCCTGGTGCGCCGCTTACCAGCACATCTACGGAATACTCGCCGGCCTGCGGGACTTGAACCTTCCACGCGAATGTCTGCTGCGGATCGCTCCAGCTCTGAATCCACATACCTTTCGCCGCGCTTTCCGTCGTAGATACGCTTCGTGCGGCCAAATTGGCCTTCAACGCATTCACCGTGTTGGGATTGAGCGGGAGGGGATTTGCGCCGCTCTGCGCAATGGTCTGAGGCTCGGCGTCGGATTGCTGCGCGGCAGCGGGGAAGTGCGCCCCAATGAGAAGCACTGCGATGAATAGGATTCCAGCTTGCGGTTTGGTCATATGGTCTCCCGTCTACTCCATATGATCGACATCCACAAACTCCCAGATTTTTTTGACCGCTCGATACTGTTCGAGGAAGAGACAAGACCTTCGCCGGTTTCTAATTGGGAGGAGGGTTTCGCAGGTCTGATCTCCGCGCGAGTGGCCTGGAACAGTTGCAGCGTCTGTGGTGAAATGGTTCCGTCTTGATAGACCTCGACGTCAATCAGCGGAACCATCTTGCGGCTCAGGGCGTCTTTGAGTTTCAGCATGAGGTCCGGGTCCTCGGGTATCGAATACGCTGACATTTAGTTCTCCTTGTTAACTCCGCTATGTGAGCGCCAGCTTCATTCCACAGCTCCACCTTGGGCAACGGGAGCCAGCCGGGCACCGCAATCTATTCCAGTTATTGCCCCAGTGATCGTTTCCTTCCGGAATTTCCAAGCTGAGCTTGTTAGAAGGACCGGCAATCTCAATTCGGCTTCTAGGAGCGCCACTCACCAGAACATCAATCGAGTACTCGTCCGCCTGTTGCGATTCCACATTCCATTGGAACTGCTGCTGCACGTCGTTCCAGCCCTGAATCCACATGCCGCTCGGCTTGCTCTCGGTGGTCGATGTGCTTCTATTCGGCAAACTGGCCTTCAGCAAATTCACTGCATTCCCCTTGATCACGACCGTGTGAGCAGTGACCTGCGAAGGAATTTGGGACTCATCGTGAATCGGCGGAGCAGCATTCAGTGAATGCGATCCGATGAGAAGCAAGGTCGTGCATAAGATTGCAACCAGTTTTCGCGACAAATCGTTCTCCTTTACTTAAGGGTGAGTTTGACGGTGGACTCCTGCTGATAGCGAAGAATCGTAATGGTCACCGGAGTTCCCTTGCCGGCATGCAGCGAAAATTGAATCAGATCCTTCGTATCACTGACCGCCTTGCTGTTGAATGAGAGAATTACATCGCCATCCATGAGCCCAGCTTTGCCCGCCTCGCTCCCTGCTGGCACCTCCAACACTGTCACTCCGGTTTCACCGGGGGTTCCCGCGGCGGAAACTTCGTCGAGCCCAACGATGTTTCGCACCTTTGCTCCCTCCCACGGCACGACTTCGCTGCTGCGGGTCCCGTCCAGAGTTACAGGTTTTGCCCCAACGACGGTAGGAAGTTCTGGTGTTCTGGCGATAGCCTTCAGTTCCGGCGACTGTACACCGAAACTCTGCATGTCAAAGTTTACAAAGCCGAGAGAAACTGCTGGCGACGTCGACTTCACTCGATACTCGCCGGTAGATGCATCGGTGAACTGCGCCTCTGCGTCGAGGGAATGCAGATCCTCCGCGCTCAGATCCTGGAGAGATTTGGCCGGAACGGCCGATCTCCGTCCTGGCTCGTGCAGCAAGTTGAAGTCAATCTCCTGCGTCCACTTTCGCATCCTGATCGGTCGGTAGGGCGCAAACACGATGTTGCTACGGAAGATGTCGTGACTGTCGGTGAACCAAACATGGGCATGCAAAGTATTGTTCACGAGAACATTGTTCTCACAGGTGCGGAAGAAACCCTCGCGAAGCTTCAACCCTCCATTCAGACATAGATTGTTATAAATGCGATAGTTCGAGCTGCCGTCGTCCAGGTCGATATCCCAACCGTGATCGCAACGCCATCTCGAATTGGAAAGTATGTTCGGCTCGGCGGCATCGAGAATCGGGAGAGACGCGTTTTCGCCCGACAGCACTGTATCGAGATCGGTTCCTTTCACTCCCCACCAACGGTCTCGTCCCCAGGAGTTGAAGGATCCGTGATCACCCGTCTCTTTTACGGTGTCGAATATGTCGCAGTGGTCGACATGATGCCCACCCCAGCAGCCATCACCGATATTGATGCCTGCACGCGGAACATCATAAGCAGAGACATGGCGAACGGTGATAGATTTCGACATATCGATCTCGATCGGTGCGGTCTGTTTTTCAACTCGGCCCGTCCTATAGATCAGGCAGTCCTCGACCACACAGTTCTCCGGGTAATTGTTAGTTAGCGGCCCTGGAGTCCTGTCCAGCTCTTCAATAGAGTGGCGCTCTTCGTAGGCAAATAAGCGATTCCGTACCGCAGCCGGATCACCCACAAACGCGATTCCGTTAGATCCTGCGTCGGCTATGTGGCATCCTGACACGAGAGTGCGACGATTGTAGTTGCTGACGAAGATGCAATTGCCACCAAGTTGGTCGAATGTGCAATTCACCGCATGGACGTCTTCCGTGCCGGTGAGATAGAGGGCGCCTCCGCGATAGATTCTCCAGTCGCTACGAAGAAGAGGTTCGCGGGTTTCCATAAAAGTGCGCGCGGTGTGCCGGAAGCTAAGATTTCTAAGCCCAATCCAAGACACGGGAGCTTTCGCTGTTCCCTGCATCTCAACCAAATGCTTCAAGCGAACAACCTCGATCACCGCGTTGTTGAGATCCAACTGCGGAGGTGGATAAAAGTAGAGGATGTGTTTCTTTTTATCGAGGAACCACTCCCCTGGGGTGTCCAGTTCTTCAAAGACGTTTTCGACGTAGCGATACTGGTCATGCATCGGTTCAGGTCGATTACTCTGCCATCCACCTTCGTACGTAGGGCTACCTGTTGCATCCTTTCCCGTGATGGTGAAATGCAGGCTGCCCCAAAGAGACTTATGTAGGGCGTGGATGTAGCCCCCCTTGGGATCGGCCCAACGTCGGGCGCGCTCTGAGCTGATTGCCTCGGATGAAAAGCCGTTGAGGCACTTAGCATTGCGATCGTAGTTGGGATACCGTGCAAGAATCTGACGCTCACCGTTGACAAAAAGCTGATCGGTCTCAGTCCCTGGTGGCACGGCAGTTTGCATGATTCCGTCTCGATACGGCATCCATTTCGGTGCGAGCCGGGTACCACCGCTCAACGCCACCTTCTCCCCCGGATAGGCTGAGTAAGTAATTGGCGATTCAAACGTGCCTGAATCCTCTGGGCGGAAAACTATCTGCTGGGGAAGGTAGTAGGTGCCGCTGCGAAAGTAGACTGTGATGGGTCCGGATGTGGACTTCTTGAGAGCTGCAACTGCTATCTTCGCGGCGTGAAATGTTTTGAGAGGAAGCGACTCGGAGCCGGGATTCACATCGTCGCCCCGGTTGCTAACAAACAGGGCATTACCTGAATTTTTCCCCGAGGGAGTGTCGGTAGCGTCCCAGAGATACCCGGTCGATGGATGGAGCCCTACGACAGTGCCCGCCGCGCTGTAGACAAAAGCTCGCCGGTTGATCTTAATTGTGTTTTGATTGCTCATAATTGCTCAGAACCCGCTCCACTCTTGCTAAAGGTATCCGACTCTAACGAGCCGGAGGATTCGCTGGTTTGATTGCGGCATGAATTGCTTGGAGCACCTGCAGTGTTTCAGGCGAGGTACTACCGTCCTGATAAACCTCGATAGCGAGCAGAGGGACCATCTTGCGGCTCAGTGCGTCCTTGATTTTGGGAACAAAAGCCTCGACTGTCATACGGGGCGGGGCGATGGGCGTGTCGCGCTTGAAGTGGCCCCAATCCTGCCCGATGAGTGCGGCGAGCTCGGCCTGAAGACCTTGTTGCGATCCGCCAGTATATCTCCCTGTGCCGCCAACGGGCAGGTATCCAAGTTCTTCATATTGCGTCTCCCAACCGGCATTTTCATCCGCGAAGATATCGTAGAAATCATTCAGCTTCGGTAGTATCCAACTGTTGTAGACCACGACGCGTTTCGGATTACCTGTGCGCGCAGCAGCGGTCATTTGTTGCCACGAAGGATTGAAGGGATAGTAGGTGAAAGCGGCGTCATCGAACCAGAAGCCGGCGAGGCGCTTGCCGTACTGCCTGCCGATCTGAGCAATGATCTGGCGCCACTGTGCGAAATAAGCTGTCTTGTCTGGATCGTCGAAATGAGTGCGCTCCCACCATGGTTTGTCGTCGTGACCCGGATGGAAATAGAGTTCTAGTCGGATGTTGCGACGGTTTAGTTCATCCGCGAGGTCACCAACAAGATCGCGTGGGCAGGTTCGACCTGGAAGAATACTGTCGATCACGGGGTTAGGTCCTGGGAAGTAAAAACCGGCATGCGAAGTTGTGAAGACAACAAAGCCGGCTCCCGAATTCTCGACCATGTCAGAGAAGCGAACTACATCGAAGTTACGCACCGCGTCGCAATAGCTCTGCGGCGGACCCTCGCGGGGAACGGTCTGACTGGTCCAGTGGAACATGAGACCGTATCCTGCGGCGACCATCCAGCTTGTATCAGCCATCTGCTTGCGCCCCTCGTCAGCGAGATGGAGCGCAACCTTGGGGCGGACAAACTCCAGCGTGAAGAACTTGGCAAGTGGGGTATCTCCGACCGAGCTAAGTGTGAAAGTATACTGCCCCGCGGCGAGATGAAGAGTGCCGAATTCAACGCGTTTCCATCCCTTGTCGCCGCAGTCCGCATGGAACGTGCGCTCGTCGAGAACGAGGTTGAGACCGCAGCCGATACCGCTGCTTTCAATAATTGAAGCTATTTGGTAATCACCGGACCGCTCAACGGTGGTCTTCCAAGTAACGGAGTCGCCGTTCGTCCAGGAGCGAATCCAACCCATCTTGCCTGGACCCATATTCACGACGCTAATTTTGCCGACAAGTGTGCCTTCGGCGCCAATAAAGACAGTGCGGCTCTCAGAGGCGATTGGAGGATTGGTCAGCGCCACAACAGGAAGAGAGGAGACGAGCAGGACAGCCGAAGCGAGAATAACCCTCGAGACGATAAGGCGATGAGCCAAGTTGTCCTCCTACGAATGAGACTTATGCAATGCGCAGACCAATAAGGGGATGGTTGACTAAGAAGGGGAAGAGAACCGGAGAAGCAGTCCTGGGAAATGCACTGCTTCTCCGCACGTTGGTCGGTTTAGAAATAAAGCTTCACTGCAAATTGAAGCTGTCGCGGCGAGCTCCCAATGCTAGTGATCTTGCCGAATTGTGCGTTGTTCGTGAACGTCCCGTTCACATTGCCCCGAGTGATTAGATTGAGGGCATTGAATGCTTCAACCCGAAGCTGTAAGGCAAGCTTCTCTTCGATTTTCGACATTGGTATGTTCTTGAAGACTGACATGTCGGCATTCTGGAAGTTCGGATTGCGAATGAGCCCACGGCCTGCATTTCCAAAAGCGTAGACCGGTTGCTGGAATGCAGCAGGATTGAGCCAGCCTGTAGTGCTCGGGTTAGAGACGTGTGGATTACCGATCAGATTTGGCCGGTCGTAGTTGTACGCTGTGTTTCCTATATTGGCTGGGTCACCAGTGGCGATAATGCTAACTGGTACTCCGGACTGCATTCGTCCAATCACATTTAGCTGCCAGTTTCCCAGTACCGCACCAGCAACACCGTTTTGTAACCACATCTGACCCCTGCCAAAAGGTAGTTGATATGTGGCAGCGGCTGCGAACATCTGAGTTCTGTCCTGATTTGAGAGCCCATAATCCGCGTTCACATTGTAGGCGTTTTGGGGAGCGCCCGAGTACCAGCCAGCCGAGTTATTGTCCATGAGCTTTGACCAAGTGTAAGAGGCAAGAAGTGAGATGTTATTGGAGTAGTTTTTTACCACTTTCACCTGCAAAGC
Source organism: Acidobacteriaceae bacterium (assembly GCA_025355385.1). Classification (GTDB taxonomy): domain Bacteria; phylum Acidobacteriota; class Terriglobia; order Terriglobales; family Acidobacteriaceae; genus JANXZS01. The sequence goes on from JANXZS010000063.1 coordinate 5,916, forward strand.
GTTGTAGTTCGAGCGGCCCAAGTCAGTTCCGAAATGAGTATCGGCGCCATAGAAGGGAAATTTACGCAGCGAGTTGATGACCGCGGCGTTGCCGGGGCCAGGCGTCTGAGAGGCGTTGGCGTCCAGCGTCATGTCGATGCGGGTCCCCAAGTTGCCTACATACGAGATAGTCGAAGCCAGATTCTTTCCAAATTGCCGCTGGATGTCTACATTCCACTGTTCCGACTTGGGGTCCTTCTTATTAGGATCCCAAAAATAAGAATTCTGGCCCCAAGGTACGCCAGTGGTCACAGGGGAGATAGCGAGTGCGTCGATTGAATTGATGGATGTGGCCGGCGAACCAATGGCATTGTAGCTTGCGTTCAGATTGGTGCTGGAGGGCCAGCTACCGAAGGTGTTCTGGTCTTCTTGGGTCGTGTTCGACTCAGGATCGAAGTAGATGCCGAAGCCAGCTCGCAGAACAGTTGCGTGCATAACGTTCCAGGCGATACCAATTCTAGGTCCCCAGTTATCGTGGACGGGATTCCTGATCCCCGCGTTTTTAGCCACCTGGATCATATTTCCGTTCGGCAAGTCAGCGATATTGCCAGTTCCAGGGATGCAGGGTGCGACGGGGCTTGCGCTACAGGCTGGTGGGGTCTTTCCGCCTCCTATGTAATAGATGCCGGTATTTGCATCCCAGTCATTGATGATCCCTTGAGTGAAGTTCGGTGTTGGGAAGTTGTCATACCGAAGGCCGGCGGAAATGGTCAAATCGGAGCGAACCTTCCAGCTATCTTCTGCATATATTGCCCAGTTCAAATAAGCCTCTACATAGTCTCCGTTGGAGATCGACACACTTGCAGGCAATCCGAGCAGGGCGGATGCCAAGCCCTGACCCGTATTTGCTGCGCCGGGGTCGGTCGCATTTGGATCCTTTGTTTGAATCGAGCTATAGGCAAAGTGATGTCCGAGCGCTATGTTGCCGTACTGCTTGTGCGAGAGATTTACGCCGAATTTGGCAGCGTGCTTTCCTAAACTCAAGGATAAGGATTCATTCAGGGAGAACGGCACGTGCTGTCCCTGCTCGTAGTGGCCGATTAAGCTTGGCGTTGAGGCGCCCGTACCGGAGAGATCCGGAATTCCGTATGCCTGGATTTGTGCGGCGCTAAAACCCAGACCGACGATCGAATTGGTTGGATCTCCTCCTGATCGGAAAGTATTATCGATGACAGTCGGGAATAGTTGATAGGAGTAGTTGGATTCCACAAACAGTCGTGGCGAAAAGATATGGACCCAGTCAACCGTGAGGTTCTTTCGGTTCGACGTTTGCACCCTGCCTATATTCTGATTGGTGTAGGTTGTAGCTGCGTTGTTCACAAGCGAGAACCTGCCCCAGATGTTGTCGCGGGCGCCTACGCGATGATCGAGTCGGATCGAATAATCATTAATGATGGTTGGGCTAGGAAATAGATCATATCGGTTGGAAGTTGGAAAGCTCGCATTCGGCGTGAAGTTGGGAGCCGGCAACATGAGCTTGAGGTAAGCCTGAGTCAGAGTGTTGATCCGGCCCGGGGGAATAACATCGTTGGCAAAAGGCTGCCGGGTAGGGTTGACTGTGCCGCTGGTAGTTGCCGGATCGTAGAGGTGCACCTGATTCGGTGAAGCTACGAAAAACAGCGAGTTGGTAAAAATACCATTCAATTCGTCCGAGGTTGGAACGCGCGAATAGGCCTGGCTCTGTTGAATAACCGTATAGCGCTGATAACCGAAGAAGAAGAAGGTTTTGTTGCGACCGTTATAGACTTTCGGTACCAGAATCGGGCCGCCAAGTGTTGCGCCATATTGGTTGAGGTGATAGCGCGGAAGCGGGACGCCAGGAAGATTGCTGAGCGGATTCCGGGCTATGAATTTGTTGTTGCGCCCGAACTCCCATGCATCTCCATGGAACTGGTTTGTTCCTGATTTGGTGGCGGCGCTCACAGTAGCTCCCAGAAAACCACCCTCTTCGGCCTTCGAACTCTGCGAATCGATCGAGAATTCCTGAATGATGTCAAGGTTGGGAACGTAGGCGCTCGATGCACCAAGCAGCGTGGTGTTATTGGCTCCGTCGAGAACATAGCGGTTGCCGTCGCCGAATTGGCCGTTGATTCGGGTGCCATTTGCACCAGGCGTGAGGGCAATCAGTCCCGTATAGTTGCGTCCATTAAGCGGCAGGTCATTTATTTGCTGGCTCTCGATGGTTGTTGAGTTTCCAACCGTTGTAGTCTCGAGCAACTGCTGCTGGGCGTTTACTTGCACTTGTTCGGTGACTGTGCCCACAGTCAGTATGGCGTTCTGCGTTATTGTTTGCCCGACGTCAAGCTTGAAAGGCGCGACCGCTGTAGTCTTAAAACCTTGCGCAGTAAACGTCAACTTGTATTGAGCAGGCAGAAGATTGAAGATGCGGTACAAACCTTCACCGTTTGTTACCGCGGTTTGGGCGACGTTGGTTGCAATGTCTGTGGCAATCACTTGGGCACCGGTCACGACACGTCCTTGTGAATCGGTCACCGTGCCATTCAATGCGCCAAACTCTGTTGCTTGCCCCATGAGCTGATGAGGCAGATCGATGACACAACCCAGAATCACGAGCATTGCGAAGATTCGCCGTGTGTGGCTTGCTATTCGCAAGATTGTTGAAGTTCTGTCTTTCATCTTGGTTCTCCGAGAAAAGTTTGTCTAAACCCGCCGTGCAGCTAGCACGGCTTTGGGACTTTTGTTAGCGACTAGAATCCCTATTTCAGTTTTCGCCGCGAGCATCTCATGCTCTCGGAAGAATCTCTACGATTCCTGCTAACCCACGAATCGTATCGGGGAGGGCAGTTTGAAGCACCGGGGCGGAAATGATAACCGATACCGGCAACGTTACCGATTCCGATATCATGTAGGGATATTGGTCCCGGTCAAGCAAGATTGTCAAGAGGTTTTTCGAATCAGACAAGCTGTTGCCAATTTCGGAGTGGTGTTGTTCGGTAGCCGACAGAGATATCTACTGCCCACTAATAAAACAAAGCGAGCAATGAGGATGACCTTCGGCGCTGCATTTGCGGCAGCGGTTCTGGACAAATAGAAGCTTCCTTGACGTCAGCCGAATTGAAGTCCTAACGGCATGCACCCATTGCCGGTGGCGCGGATCTTGACGGGCCGACTGGACATACGGGGTCTACAAGTTCACGTCCACAAAGTGAAATCTCGTGACCTCAGCCTTCGTAAACCCTCATTGCCGTTTCCGATCGGTTGATGCCCGAATGACGAGTTGGGTTTCAATGATGACCGTCTTAGGTCGGGGGCGACTTTTAGATTCCAGAAGCGATAACGCAAGCCGCGCAGCGCATTGGCCGATCTGCTCAGTGTTTTGATCGATGCTTGAAAGAGGAACTCGGAGTTCATTGTCATAATGAAAATTTCCGCAGCCAATCACTGCAACGTCTTCAGGAACTCGGAGGCCTGCATCGAGTATCGCGTGGATCGCTCCAATTGCCATCGAATCGTTGTAAGCGAATACTCCGTTCGGACGTTGCCTTAAGTCGAGCAACTTTTTCATCTGCTCCTCACCGCTCTCTCTGCTATGAACGTCAGCCATCTTTGGCGCGGAGACATAGCCAGGAAAAGACTTCATCTTGTGTTCGGCCATTGCATTAAGATATCCATTCAGACGTCCCCTCCCAGGACTAGTCTCAGGCCCACGAAGATGTGCAATACGGCTACATCCGATTTCAATAAGGTGTTTCGTGGCGAAGGCGCCGACCACTTCGTCGTCAACGCCGACGTAATTCGCCTCGATATCTGGGAATCGGCGGTCGATTAGAACAAACGGTGTACCGGCTTCCCGCAAGCGCGCGAACGTTGTCGAATTCGTGGCCCCGGAAGCGATAATAAGGGCATCGAACCTCCTAGCCAGGAATCGATCTAGTGTGTGCATTTCCAATTCAGGATCTTCGCCCGCGGTGGAGATGACAAGGCCATAGCCCTTCCTCAGAAGAGCCTCAGAAAGCGAATTCGCTATTTGGGCGAAAAAGGTGTGCAGCAAATCTGGCACCACAAGCCCAACGAGGTATGTCCTTCCCGTCACGAGGCTGCGTGCAGCAAAGTTTGGAGTGTAGTTGACTTCTTTCACCCGGGTGAGAACCCGCTGACGAGTCTTCTCGCTAACATCATCCTTATTTCGCAGAACTTTTGATACGGTGATGACGCCTATTCCAAGGTCTCGTGCAATATCCTTCATCGTTACTGGCATAGTGAGGGAAGTATACGACAGTTGTTTTTGAACTTTTCCTTGAGCACTTTCTATCACCGCTTTCAATCACTTGGTTGACTCTGGCGAGTTGATCCTCCAGGTTTCGCACGAAGGCGGCGGAAGCCCCAACGTCGAGTGCGACTGCCGAGTATGAAGCCCCTCGACGATTGGCCTTGACTACATCATCGAAGACCGTGGGCCTAAATTGTGCCCACGACATGCGTTTCTTTCCTTCTTGCCTCGTTTGGCTCATATCAAAATCAAAACTTACCTTCCAATCTCAGCCTCGAACGGACCGGATGCCTCAGCATCCCTGCATGTCCTGCGGCCCAACTGAATCTGCACGGCCACCCTTCCACCCTGATACCACAGTCTGAACACGGGCCACCAGCCTCGCTCTGTTTGGGCGAAAAAGTGCTTTTCTCCAGCCGCTTTTCGCGCTCAGAACTGACTTGACTGTCTGCCCGAGGAGAGCGTCACTGTGTGTGTTGGCTTCTCTCCGCCAGGAAGAGAGCCACTGGAGGCACAGGTTGAACGCAGACTTAAGCCGCAAGATTGCCACTTTGCCGGACCTCAATAAGACCCAACTACTCAAAGTCTGGGCCGAGAATTTCGCCCAGGGACCGCCCCCCAAGCTGCGCAAGGAGATCATGGTTCCTGCCCTTGCATATCGTATGCAGGAGCGGGAGTTCGGAGGGCTATCTCATACCGCCCGAAGGCGGCTGAAAGAGATCGCTCAGCCAGTCCGCAAGGAGAAGCCGTCCAACGCCCTCACCGCGCCGACCGAGGTCGCAGGTAAGCCTTAGGAGCCGTCGCAGGTTAGAGCCAATTGACGGTTAACCGGCAATCCGGAAACTGGCCATCCTAGGAGGACTATCGGAGTCGCCAGTGTAGGGGTCGGAGTCACCACCGTTTTTGCCCTCCAATAGGCATAACTAGACTCCCGCGACTATCGGACTCTTGCATCTCAGCGCCTATCGCGGCCCGGCAGGAAGACCGTCTGAGGCGGGGATCGACGCACAGGTGGCAATCCCCGCTACAGATCAGGAGCTCACGTTCTTCGACGTTACGTCCCCAGGCGGCAATGCGC
>JANXZS010000076.1 GCA_025355385.1 Acidobacteriaceae bacterium
CCAAGCTGTACGATGCCGACGCTCCGGCGCAATACAGCCTCGACTATGCCGCGAAGACTGCTTACCTGATCGTACGCATGCCTGCGCCAAAGCCCTTCGAGACGAATCGAATCGCGAGGTATCCAGGGCTGCAGCAGGGGACTTATGCGGGCATCGATTGCGTCCTCGTCCCTGCCATGATGGAGGGTAAGCGCATAGGCACCGTTTGGGTCGATGACAAGGATTCTCTCGAACTCAAGAGCGACATAACATTTCCCGGATCTCATACGGTCACCGAGCTGTCGAATATCACAATGGATTACGAGTACGACCCGACCATTTTCCGAATACCAGCTGGCTTTACCGTAGATACGTCAACAAGCAAGACGCTCCCCGTACAGAAGTGATGACGTCTCACTCTGGAAATCTGTTAAGGTTCGCTTCTAGATTTGGTTTCATTGGCGAGCCTTAATACTTATGGGTTGAAATGCGTTCTAATCCGCGCTTTGGCTTATGAGGTTCAGAGGCGGTCGCTGGAGTGCCTTCCAGCGCCTTTCGCAGGCTTCGTCAAGAAGCGAAATGCTACCCCTAGCATGGCGAGAAAAAGCGCGGTGGCGGGAATGCCGAGGACCGGGATCGCGCGGCGCAGGCTTTTGCGTACCAGCGGAGCGCTGCCCGCGGCGGTATCGCGGCACATGCTGCAGCCCTGAGCGTGGATTAGGGCGGGGAGAGTCAGCATCGCGGCGAGCAAGAGCAGCAGGGCGGCCTGAGGTACCCGGCGACGCGTTAACTGGATCATGGGGAACTGGGTCATCGAGAACTGACTCATCGAGAACCGGCTCATTGCGCGGAAACGAGCAGCGCGAAGAGGAAGAGCCAGAAGACGCCCATGCAGTGCCAGTACCATGCTGTGCAGTCGACGACAATCTGCCGGTACTCAACGCGGCGAAGCAAGGACAGGGAAGCGAGCGCACCCAGAAGGGCGATAATTCCGGCGATGAGATGCGCGCCGTGGAAGCCCGTGATCAGGTAAAAGAAGTAGCGTGCAGGGTCAGAGGCGAGAAGCACTTTGTCTGTCCACATCTGCTCCCAGGCCAGCCACTGGCCGAATAGAAATATGCCGCCTAGCAAAGCAGTGGCTATCAACCACGGAGTGGCGCGGCGCAATGCGGGTCGACCCATTCCCAGCCATTCCTCCATTACGTCGATCTCGCGGAACAGCTGCCTGCGGGCCATTTCCATGGTAAGGCTGCTCAAGACCAGCACCGCCGTATTGAGCCACAGAATAGATGGGACTGAAACGGGGCGCCAGGTAGAGATGTAATTGTGGGTTCGCGGATCAAAATGGCCACCCGCCTGGCTGACGAAAAAGCTACTGACGATGGCCACGAAGAACATCATGTCGCCAATAAGCGCGAAGAAGACGCCTAGCCGCCAGCGCGTAAGCAGTTGCCGCGGGCCCTTCCTGCCACGCTGGCCGTCCCAATTGTCCCCATCGCCTCCGCCACCGGTTGGTCGCCGGGAGGCAGGAGGTTTCCCTCCGATGCCAGTATGTTTGCGCTCGGTGTCGACCGGGGTGCGAGTGAAGGTGACTGGCATATCGACTCCGTTATTAAAAAGATTACTCCGGATTTGGTTCGAGGGCATCCTGCGGCAAAAAATCGGATTGACCGGGATGAACTCCGTAATCGTAGGGGCCCCGCAACACTATAGGTTGACCGTCGCTGGCTGTAGACCATTCGAGTGTCGTAGCCTGCCATGGGTTGGCCGGGGAAAGTTTTCCATGCCACACACTCCAGATCAAGTTTGTCAAAAAAATCAGCTGCGCGGCAACCAGCACGATTGCCGAGATGCTGATGTAGCGCTGCAATGGGATGAGTGCGGCCATCGAAGCCGCCCCGCCTGACAATTGCGAGTAGTGGCGGGGTTCTCCTGCCAGCCCCGCCAAGTGCATAGGAAAGAAGGTAGAGTATGCGGCAATAAATGTCAGCCAGAAATGCACTTTGCCCCAACCTTCATGCAGTTGCCTCCCAGCCATGAGAGGGAACCAGTAGTAGACGCCGGCAAAGACAGAGAATATTGCAGCCATCGCCATGATGAGATGAAAATGAGCAACCACGAAGAAAGTGTTGTGCAAGTATGCGTCGAGGATCGGGAGCGCCAGCAGGGGTCCGGTCACTCCGCCAGCGATGAAGAGGGATAGAAATCCCAACGAGAAAAGCATGGGCGTCGTCAGGCGCAGGTTCCCGCCCCAGATTGTACCGATCCAGCTGAGAACCTTTGCTGTGCTGGGAACTGCAATTGCCATCGTGGTCAGCGCAAAGGCAGTGCCGGCATAGGGATTCATGCCACTGACAAACATGTGGTGGCCCCATACGAGAAAGCCCAGCAGCCCGATGAGCACCGTCGTCAACGCCATGAGGCGGTAGCCGAGGGCGGGCCGGCGGCTGAAGTTGGCGAGCAGGGATGATGTGATTCCCATGCCCGGCAGGATGGCGATGTAGACCTCGGGATGGCCGAAGAACCAGAAAAGGTGCAGCCAGAGGAGCGGGGTGCCGTCGCCGTGGCCGACGATTTGTCCATTGACCAGATCTCCCATCGGCACGAAGAATGCGGTGCCCAGATGGCGGTCGCAAAGTAGCAGCACCGCGGCGGCAAAGAGCACGCTGAATACCAGCACGGTGATCATCGACGCCACCAGCCACGACCAGACGGTCAGCGGCATCCGGTCAAGGGTCATGCCCTCGCACCGCTCCGCGACTATGGTAGTGAGCATATTGACTGATGCCAGCGTGGATGCAATGCAGAAGATTCCGATACTGACCAGCCAGATGTCCATGCCGAGGGCCTGGCCGGGACCGGAGGCCGCGATGGCACTAAGGGGCGGGTAGCTGGTCCAACCGGAGATGGGAGCCCCCCCAGGCATAAAGAATGCGGAAACTAGTACAAGGAGAGACAGCACGGTTAGCCAGAACGAGGCAGCGTTCAAGAGCGGCAGAGCCATCTGGCGGCTGCCGATCTGCTCCGGCAGTACCAGATTGGCAAAGCCACTCTGGGGCGCAGTCGTGAGCACGAAAAAAACCATTAAAGTGCCGTGCATGGTTACGAGCGCGAGGTAATCTTCCGGTTTCATCACACCCCAGAAGGGCATGGGCAGGTCAGGCCATGCGAGGTGAAGACGCATGAGCAGCGACAGGGAAGCGCCGATTATAACGGCGATGAGAGCAAGCAGCAGGTACTGGATACCGATGGTGCGGTGATCGGTCGTGAAGATGTATCGCCGAATCCACGAACGTCGCCGCCGCGGCTCAGCATTGGGGCCTGAGTGCTGGATTGCCTGCGCCGATTCGAGGGGGTCTGTCATTGGGCCTTAACCCTTGCCGCCTGTATGGCGTGCAGCTTCGCCTCGCGCGCGGCCAGCCAAAGGGCGTAGTCGCCGCGGGGCAGAACGCGCAGCTTTGCCTGCATTCTTGCATGTCCGAGACCGCACACCTGACTGCATAAGATTGGGTATTCGCCCGGCAGTTCGGGAGTGAAATGAACATGCAGCACCATGCCGGGCACGGCATTCTGCTTCAACCGCATGGCAGGAACGAAGAATCCGTGAATCACATCATGCGCCCGCAGAGTGACGTCCACCTCGCGGCCTGCGGGCAGCACCAGTTCGCTGGCGACAATGTCGTCTGCGCTGTGGGGATCCTGCCGATCTAGCCCCAACGGATTCCCGGCAGCAGCGTTTACCAGCTCGGGCCGCGTCCCGCCGAAGGCCGCGTCTTCTCCGGGATAGCGAAAATACCATTGGAATTGGACGCCTACCACCTCGACCTGCATAGCCGCGGGCGATGGCCCCTCGAAACGGTTTGCGGCCCACAAGCGTTGCGCCGTGATCGCCATCCAGACATACATCAAGCAGAGCAGGGTGAGAGGAATTACCTCCATCGCCCACATGCTTGGAAGTATTTTGGGTGACGCGCCGGGGCGAGGACGCCGGAGGATTGAGATCAGCAGCAGCAGGTGCGCGATGATAAAGCAAGTTCCCAATGCAGTCAGGTTCAAGCGCATCAGGCGATCGACGGCGATGCCATGAAGCGCAGCATTGGGAGGCATCCAGAACTGCGAACCCGAAACCAGCGAAGATAAACCTGGGCAGAGCGCGATGACCGCAAGGAAAATCGTCAGGGGCATAGAAGTTTCGCTTCAGGCGCGGAGTTTCCCGGCCTTGGCCTGCCTGACCATTTCTACGAAGAGGACGTGAATGCGCCGATCCTCCGAGAGCTCCGGGTGGAAGGTAGATGCGAGTAGATTCCCTTGACGCACAAGGACAGGGAAGCCGTCGCGCTCAGCGAGTATTTGCACATCAGGAGCGACCTTGGTAATACGAGGAGCCCGGATATAAACCATTTCCAGTGGACCGCCCGGCAGTGTCGAGGCGGCGTGTTCGATGGAGCTATCGATCTGTCGCCCATAGGCATTGCGCTCCACCGTGGCGTGAAGGACTGCAAGGCTATCCTGTGGCGGATGAAGGATCTCGTCAGCCAGCAGGATGCAGCCAGCGCAGGTCCCGAAGGTGGGCCTGTCATGGACAAATGCGGTGAGGTCCGCCAGAAAGCTACCCCGCTCGAGAAACTTCAGGAACGTGGTGGATTCGCCGCCGGGAATGATGAGACCGTCGAGGCTGCGCAACTGTTCCGGCTTGCGAACGAGAATTGCATTCGCACCCGACTCCCGAAGAGCGCTGGCGTGCGCGGCATAGTCACCCTGAATGGCAAGCACGCCAATAGTGACGAGCCCACTCGCCGGATTGTCCTGAACGTCGGCCTTCCCCGATCCTGCCTGGCTACCAGCCACGAGTTTGCAAGAGCTGAGATTCATCGAGTCCCGCAATGGCCAGGCCCTTCATGGAGCCAGTGACCTGCTCACAGGCTTCGGCAAGCACCTTAGGATCGTTGTAATGCGTGGTCGCAATGACGATGGCCTTGGCGCGCGATTCAGCCTCCTCGCGCTCCTTGGGATTGCGCATATTGCCCTTATCGTCCAGTTCCACATCGAGCGGGATGGCGCCTTCCTTCATAAAGATGCCAGAGCCCACAAACACTGCCTCGGCACCAAGCTGCATCATCAACGAGGCATCCGCCGGCGTAGCAATGCCACCCGCGGAAAAATTCGGGACGGGGAGCTTTCCGGTTTTGGCAACCATTCGGACCAGCTCGTAGGGTGCCTGATGATTCTTGGCAGCAGTGTAGAGCTCTTCATCCCCAAGCACAGTCAGTGCGCGTATTTCGCTTACAATTTGGCGCATATGCTTTACAGCGTGCACTACGTCTCCCGTGCCAGCCTCACCCTTGGTACGGATCAGGGCCGCGCCCTCGGCAATGCGCCGCAGGGCCTCGCCCAGGTTGCGCGCACCGCAGACGAAGGGCGTTTTGAAGGCATGCTTATCGATGTGGTAGGCCTCGTCGGCGGGAGTTAATACCTCAGATTCGTCGATGAAGTCGACTCCCAGTTCCTGCAGCACTTGCGCTTCTGCAAAATGGCCGATGCGTGCCTTCGCCATGACGGGAATGGAGACGGTGGCGATGATCGCCCTGATCAGACTGGGTTTGGCCATGCGAGCGACACCACCCTCGGCGCGAATCATGGCCGGTACACGCTCCAGAGCCATCACGGCGGTCGCACCTGCTTGTTCTGCAATGCGGGCCTGCTCCACACTCATGACGTCCATAATCACGCCACCCTTGAGCATCTCCGCCAGACCTACCTTCAGCCGCAGCGCGGTGGTGCCGGAAAAGTTTCCGTTCTTGCCGTTCGTGTGCAGGTCTGCCATGGTCGTGCCTCCTCAAGTGTGCCCTCAGCGCGAAATGGGGAGGGATGCTCCGCAAGTGCGTGCCCGACGACTACTGATGAAGCTCCAGTTTACCAGCTTCTACGGCGCGAATTGCCGTCGCATCCGTGCACCGCTCACACACGATTAAACGGCGGACATAAGAATCTTGATGCAATGGAAGAAGCGCGCATTTTTACGCCCTTGAAAGCCGGATAATCCCGATTTCAGCGATAGCCGAAGCCGTGCTAGTCGTCTCTGATAAGCGCCGGACCAGCATTGTAGGGATTCTCCCGAGGCGGGACGCTCTCGTGGGGTTTGAAATTGAAATGGAGAGTGCTAAAGCAGGTTCCGTGATTGCTTGTACTTTTCTACGTCGATTGCGAGGAAGAGGCCTTTCGCTCGGGCCAGTATCCGACCCTGGGCATCGGTCACCTCGGCTTCGCAATAGTGCTTGCGGCCTTCGGCTTTCAAGAGACGTCCCTCCAGTTGCAGCGGGACGCCAAGCGGCACTGGGCGGAAATACTCCACCTCCATCTGGCGGGTCATGGCGGTTACTCCGCGTGCTCGATTCGCTTTGCTCATGGCCTCATCCATCAACGTGGCGATAGCTCCGCCGTGCATGTATCCCGGTGGTCCTTCGAATCGCCTGGGTATCTTGATACGGCTGAGGATGCGGCCTGCCTCATCGGTGTAAAACTTCAGGCGCAAACCGGTCTTGTTGGCCAGGCCACAGCCAAAACAGTGGTTGGGGGCTCCGTGGGAGAGGGGAGTGACCTTGCTCTTCATGGTTCACACACCTTCCGAATTGCTTAAAATGCGGACAAGAACGCGGCTACCCTATGGTTGAACGTTGAGCACGATACCGAACTCCAACTCTAACCCTGCCTCCGGGGCAAGGGAGCGCGGGAGGGGATCGGGCGTTTGCCTTTGAGCTTGAAGTAACCCCATCCAGGGACCGATTACCCTAATTTTATGGTCGCTTCCAGTAGGTTATACTCAGGCTTGTTATGGCAACCGACAAGACCTTCTTCCTCGAGACATTTGGCTGCCAGATGAATGCCCATGATTCTGAAAAGGTCGTAGGCACACTCGAGCACGAAGGATATCGGCGGGTTGAGACGGAAGACGCGGCCGACCTGATTCTTTACAACACCTGCTCCATCCGCGATAAGGCGGAGCAGAAGGTCTTCAATCGCCTGAACGACTATAAAAAGCTCTACAAACAGGGCAAGCGCTTTGCGGTTCTTGGCTGCGTGGCCCAGCAAGAGGGCGAAAAGATCTTCGAGCGCGCGCCATACGTCTCGATCGTTGCGGGATCAGCCTCCTATCGCAAGCTACCAGAGATGCTGGTCCAGCTAGAGGCCGGACAGAAGCGCATCACTGGACTGGATGACCGCCAGACCGATGAGACGTTTGAGACGGAGTTTACAGCCCGCACCAATCCTTACCGGGGATACATCACCATTATCGAAGGCTGCGACAAATTCTGCGCCTATTGCGTGGTTCCGTATACGCGCGGTAAGGAACGTAGCCGGACCTCAACCTCGGTCCTGAATGAGGCTAGGCGCATGGCCGACTCAGGCTACACCGAGATCCAGTTGCTCGGGCAGAATGTGAATTCGTACCTCGATCCGGAAGGGAAGCAGAGTTTCGCGGAATTGCTGGCGGCCGTAGGGCAGGTTCCCGGAATCCGGCGCGTCCGCTTCATGACGTCGCACCCACGCCACTTCACGCGAGAGATCGTTGAGGCGATCGAGGCGTTTCCGACCCTTTGCGATCACGTACATCTGCCGGTGCAAAGTGGATCATCCGATGTCCTCAGGCGCATGAATCGCGAGTACACTCGGGAGCAATATCTGGAGCGCATCTCCTGGATTCAGGCGGCGAAGAGGCCCATCAGCTTGACTACGGACATCATAGTGGGCTTTCCCGGAGAGACATTGGCCGACTTCGAGCAGACGAGTGATTTGCTGACGAAAGTTGGGTTCGACGCGGTCTTTGCCTTCAAGTTCTCGCCGCGCCCGAATACTCCGGCGATAACCATGGATGACTCGATCCCAGACGGAGAAAAGTCGAGTCGACTTCAGGCGTTACTCGACCAGCAGCGAGAGACGCAAAGAGCTATATACAACAGGCAGATAGGCTCAATTCTAGAGGTAATGGTTGAGGGGCATAATCCGCAAAAAGGCCAGATAATGGGGCGGAGTTCGCAGAATAAGACGGTGAATTTCACCAATAGCCAGCTAATTCTTCCGGCTCCCGGAAGTTACGTGAATGTGCTGGTTACGCAGGGTTTTCCTAACAGTCTGGTGGGCGAAGCAGTAACGCTACAGTAGGTTCAAGACCCTGAGAGGAGTGGGAGATGGACGTTGAGATGAAAATCCGGGGGTTGATGGTCGATCCTTCCACCAATATGCCCATTGTTGTACTCAAGGACGTGAATGGCGATACGCTCCTGCCGATCTGGGTGGGTCTATACGAGGCCAACGCAATTGCCCTCGAAATCGAAAAGATCGCACCTCCCAGACCCATGACGCACGATTTGCTGCGAAACCTCATCCACGGCTTGAATGGTCGGGTAGAAAGGGTTGTAGTGACAGAACTTAAGAACGATACATTCTTTGCCGTCGTCTGGATGCAACAGGATGGGGAGACGGTCGTTATTGACGCGCGCCCGTCCGACGCACTTGCGCTGGCATTGCGGTCTGATTGTCCGATCTTCGTGAGTGATCAGGTTCTGCAACTCGCCAAGTTAGGACCCACAGCAAAGGATAACGCCTCCGCAGAGGAAATGCGACGATGGCTCGAGGGCCTGAATGATGAGGACCTGGGCCGCTACAAGATGTAGTGATTGACCTCGGAAGAGAGCAGGAAAAGGCATTAAATATCGTAAGGTGAACCTCTCACGGTTGCACTATACAGAATATGCGTTATCGGACATGATGCTCGGCCTATTCTGGCTGATAACTCTGCGTAATTCTCTTATTGATAGATGTTAGCCTGTTAAATATCATATCGACAACTATTTACCGGCATACTCTCATGCTTTAGTTTAGATGTGGGCTTATCGCTTCTCCATGAAGAACGACGCCAGATGCCGCGACTTCCGTATCCATTCTTGCAGAACAGCGATTGAGATCAAGATAAGCGCGAGTGTTAGCCCCAGCCAAAGACCGAAGATACCCCATTTTGCTCGAAAACAGAGCGCGTATCCCAAGGGTAAGCCGAAGCACCAGTATCCGAATAAGTTCGCCAGCATGGGCATTCGCGTCTCTCCCAGGCCGCGCAGTGCTCCGGTCGAGACGGTCTGGATGCCATCGAAGATCTGGAAGATTCCTGCCAGCGCGAGAAGTGGAACGCCTAGTCGGAGTATGCCCGGATCGGTAGAGTAGACGCGGAGAATAGGCCTTGGGATGAGCAGAAAGAATGATGCTGCCAAAGCCATGAAACTGACTCCGGCTGCAAGAGCCATCCAGCCTGCCCGCCGGGCTCTCGCTCCGTCTCGTGCGCCTACGGCGTGTCCGACAGATACGGCAGCCGCGGCCGAAACCCCGAGAGGCACCATGTAGGTGAGACTGGCGCAATTGAGGGCAATCTGGTGAGCCGCCAGGGCTTCCGGTGCGAGTCGTGCCGCCATAACTGTGGCCGCTGCAAAGGCTCCCACTTCCATCAGAATCTGGCCAGCCGCTGGCAATCCAAGCCGAAGGAGGGGGCGGAGACGAGCTAGCTCCGGACCCGGCCAATGCCCGAAAAGCTGATGTCCGCGTTTGCTCTCATATCTCCAGGCGACGAAAAGAAGGACACCGGCCATATAGACCCGCGCAACGCAGGTAGAGAGAGCCGATCCCCTGACCCCCATAGCCGGAAGCCCCAATCTGCCATTGATGAGCACCCAGTTCCCTGCCAGATTAACGACGTTGGCCGAAAGTAGAGCGAACGTAACCGGGGTGGCGCGTCCCACTCCCTGGAGATAGCGCCGTGCGGCGGCATAAAGCAAGAGTGGCAGCGTGCTCCAGTTGAGGATGCTCAAATAGTGGGCGGCTCCCGCTCCGACTGCGACATTCACGCCCCAGAATGGAAATAATCGGGTTGCTCCGAATGCAAGGAGCATACAAATCGGAGTGTATGCTGCTGCGAGGTAAACCGACTGCGCCAGCCATCGGTGGCACTCGTCGAAGTCGCCCCGACCATGGGCTTGCGAAACCAGCGTATCAAGGCCGAGGAGGATTCCGATGCCGAATAGTGCGGGTGAGTAATAGACGAAGCTGCCAACCGCTACGGAACCGATGGCCACCGGTCCAAGGCCACCTACCATGATGGTGTCGACGACGGTCATTGCCATCCAGCCGAGTTCGGAGAGAACCACGGGGATGGCTAGCGCGAGTAGGGCGCGGAACTCACGTGGCCAGACCTTATTGTGAAAACTCGTGGAACTCCTTATGACGGGTTGGCTCGATGTCATTGTGACCTTTGGCTGATCTACGGTATCCCAAACAGACGCGAGTAGTTCGAGCGCTCACAGTCAATGGGCAACTTCATGCCGGGTTCGGGGCTACCTCATTTTATTGGAATACAGCGATACTGCTCAACGATTCGAAATAGCAGCCGCACCAGGTCAGCAACAGGCAAGATCGAGGGACTTCTTATGCCGGGTTTCTCTTCTCCCGGGGCATCATCCGAGGAGGATAGCGGCTCGTTCCTGTAAATTAACAGTAGGTTTTTTGCCTGATCAGCGCAGATGGATTGGCTCAATAGGCTTGGAAGCCAAAGTTTAAGGTACACAGAGCACACTGTCGTGAGAAACAGTCGACAGCAGTGGCTGCATGGGGTCCCGATAGCGTTAAGGAGTGCGAGTGCCTAAGATCCTCGGTTTAGAAGTGTCGGCCACCAGCTACGCTGATACAGTGGGCAAGAGCCTCGATTGGGCATCGCGGCAAGAATCACGAGCAGTATTCTTTGCCAATGTGCATGTTGTCATGGAAGCCTATGACGATCGTCAGTTTCGCGAGAGTCTGAATGGCGGGGATCTAACTTGCCCGGATGGCGTGCCGTTAGTGTGGGCGTTACGCGCTCTCGGCAACCGTAATGCATCGCGCGTCTACGGACCCGACAGCACGGTGGCGCTGCTCGCCGCTGCAGAAGAAGCGGATGTACCGGTTGGATTCTATGGCGGGAGCCCCGAAGTTCTGCAACAGCTAATCGAGCGTGTTCGTCAGAAGCATCCACGCCTTCGCATACTCTATGAGCTTTCGCCCCCGTTCCGGCCTCTATCCGCGGAAGAGGACGAGGAAATCACGCAAGGGATCACCTCGTCCGGAGTCCGCATGCTGTTTGTGGGGCTTGGCTGTCCCAAGCAGGAAAAGTGGGTAATGGACCATCGTGGGAGAATTCCCGCAGTCATGTTTGCCGTCGGAGCGGCCTTCGATTTTATTGCGGGAACCACGCCGCAGGCTCCGCGATGGATGATGCGCTCTGGTCTGGAGTGGGTGTTCCGCTTCGCAAGTGAGCCGAAGAGGCTTGCACGCCGCTACTTGAAACATAACCCTCGCTACGTGGCGTTTTTTTTGTGGCAGCTCATCGGCTCCCGAGCGGGCCACGATAGCAATATCGGGGTTTAGCGAAATTCAACGCCTGCTGTGTCCTAGGTAAGAGTTAGTTAAGTGCGGATTTCTTGGCAGATAACCGAACCGCTCCAGAGTCGGAACATTACGGAATAAGCCTTCGGTGAGAATTGGCGTCTCACATTGATAGGCGTAGCGGTTTTGGCTAGGGGTTTATGTTGAAGCTCTGCGCCAATGACATATGTTAAAGTTGCTTAGAAATACAAGTGGAGAGATGGCCGAGTGGCTGAAGGCGCACGCTTGGAAAGCGTGTGTACCGCAAGGTACCGTGGGTTCGAATCCCACTCTCTCCGCCAGTCACTGTTCTAAACCCCTGAAAACAAGTCTAAGTAGAACAGCATGAGTAGATTAGAGAGATTTGTTAAAGTCTCAATTTTCTCGTTTTTGCCTTCTAACAGCGCATATTCAGCCCGATTAGGCCCCTACCGCCCATCGAGCAAGCGTGCCTAACCTCATATCCACAGGGCAGATGACTTTCGCCTTATATTCGTCTATGCTGTTGTCATGTTCCAAGGCCCGCCAGTTGACCGTGGTTTCGTCCTCTGCTGCAAGAAGTGTGTTGAAAACATCACCGCCCCGGTAGAGACACTCCCCTCGTCATGGATTGCGTGCAGATGTCCTTTGTGTGGAGAGCACAGGCGGTACCTGCCCTGTGAAATCTTTCAGGGTAGACGGTCTTACCAAGAAATTAAGAGGCAGCCTCGCGATGTTTGATCCAGACGCAGGAATGCCCCGGATGAACCGCTCCCTCGTTTACCTTGGTGCCTGTGCCATCGCAGGTATGAGACTTGCAAAGGGAGAAGCAGGTAAACATTAGGGTGATACCCACCAGTCTTGCAATCGACGAATCTGTTGACCTAGCTCACGAAATCTTCAATCGTGTGTTTCGGAAAATACCGGATAAGATCCGATGACGGTATAGCCATCGGTCACGTGGTTTCTGGGGTGGGACGCGAGTGGGATTGAAAGACGCTTTTGCGATGGGTTCAGCAATCGTCGCAGGTCTTGGTGGCGGCGGGTTAATCGTCTTCGGTTTGTCCGGTTTTCTGGGTAAGCTCTGGGCAGACAAGCCCTTGCAGAGGTCAAGAACAAATACATCCAAGCCAACATTGAGTTGCAAAACAAAGTTGATTCTGAGGCTAACATCTAGCCTTAGAGGGACGCGCAGGATCTAACGGAATGAGAGCATCTTCTGGTTCTTGGGGCTGCCTGCAGCTATGCATGCCGCGTGGATCTGTCGTATGCCCATATCTCGGTCAGTAACAGAGAGGTAGTCGGACCCCAGAATTACCTGACAGCTCCGCCTAGAGTCACTGAGTGTCGACATGGAGACATTCATGGTTACTGGGTAGACCTGAGATGCCTTCCCGGCCTTCCGAAGGTCTTTTGTCCCAGATCTGCCCATAAGGATAAAGACAGGAATTCCCACGATTATAGCCAGCAAACAAATAAAGCCTAATAACGAGTCCATGGGAATCACTTCCCTTTCAATTGGGTTCGCAATCAGGATACTTCCTTTAAGTCGAATCAGATCGACAGTTTTAATTCCATCGGAGGATCTCCAGAGATTTGCTCGTGCAGATCTGGAGGTAATGTTTGCAGGCGAGGGAATCTTTTTCGGGGTTCGATCAAATTCGATGCACGTCTGCGATTGAATCGACTCCAATCTCGAGTTCAGCCGAGTGCTTTCGAGTTAATTCTCAAGGAGATAATTTCAAGGACATCGACTAGCTGGGATATCGAAAACTTGATTGGAACTCCACGGACCCAATCGGCTTTGGTGAAGACGCCGAGATCTTTGCCTGTCATTACCGAACGCACGTGGTATCTTCCCGGCGGGATCAGTGGCAGCTCTACGGTTGCGATTGTCGCGTCCGATTTGTTGCGAAAAAGGGCGACTATGCCATCGCCGCTGCGCGCCAACCGGGCGAAACCGTCCCACTTGGCCGATGACGTCTGCACCCAGCTGCCCAGCGGGAAAAAGCTTTCGCTGATCTTTGGCTCTCTTCTCAACCTTTTAAACCAAGCAATCTTTTCGTGGTACCACTCCCGGTCGGCAGTGCTTAGTTTGCGAAGGTCGCCTAGCAGAAGCGGAGCAGAGCCGATTGCCCTGGCAAAGCTCTCCTGGACCGTCGGCAACTCCGCATGAAGATTGCCGATCAGCATGCTCTCGACGGGCATGGATGCGGCACGCTGGTACAGCAGCTGACGTGCCTGAATAGGGCCTGCCGAATCCGGTCGGATATCGTCAACGTTGCTCATCCAGTCGAGATCGCCGGCGGCAAGCAGTCCGGCATCGATGACGTGTTTCTGTCCCCACAGTTCAAATGTGAGATCGAGCAGAACGTCGGGATGTTGGCTGTAGATCTTCCCGGTTACATATGCGATGCCTTCGTAAATCATGTTCAGCGATTCGGCCCAGCTTCCGTGATCGTGCCCCTTTGCCCAGCAGCCCGGCGCCCCTCCGTAGGCATTGAAAATGGTGGTAATGTCGAGTTTCACGTAGGCAAGGCGGAACCTGGAGATCGCGTCGTTGATCCGGTCCGCGGCTGCGTCCCGAAACTGGCTTGCGAGGCACATGACCACCTTTGAGCCTCCCATGGTGCCCGTAACTTTCAGCTTTCCCTCCTGGTCCCGCGACGCCCATTCAGGATGGTTGCAATAGTCCGCGGTTGTCATGCCGATAGCTGCCATCGGCATCCACAGTCCAAGCCGCATGCCCCTGGCTTCGACCGCACCCAAGATCGGTTCCAGGCCGTCCGGAAACGATTTTAGATTCACGGCATTCTCTCTATTCTCCTGTTGCCAGCCGTCGTCAATCGTAAAAATATCCATCCCCATCGTGCCGGCCACATCAATCAGTTCAAGCGCAATCTCGCGGTTGATGCCCCGCTCAAACGGCTCCCAGGTGTTGTAAATCCATGGTGGACCTTGCCCATCGACCCTCCGCACAAGAACCTTTGCCGTGTACGACGGCAGCACCCAGTGGGGATTGCGAAAACTGTCGCCGTTCCGAAAGGTTACCAGCGATACGCTGGAAGTCTTGAATTCCTGCCGGCCTGCGACAGGGCGCTCGAAAGGCATCAGATCGGTGTCGTAGAGTACACCGATCCGTACGCGCCCCGGATCATCCCAGCCACCAATCTCGGTGCGCTTCATAAAACCGGGAACCTCGCTGATGATCGCTACGCCGACGCCGGTGCGACTGTTTGACACCAGCAGGCCGGCATCTTCCGATCGGCCGGTGTAGAAGATCTCACGCGGGACGGTACCGTACTGAGCGTTGAGAATAGTCTCGTTCTCAGGGCCCAGGGCAACGCCCAGCGCCTCGATATTCAGATGTGTGAAGCGGAGGGGTGTGGTCCCGGTATTGCGCAACAGCAAATGCTTGCGGATCGCGGGATGGCCATCGTAGATGTTGTAAAAAACGGAGACTTCGAAGCTGACCACTTTGTGGCGCAAATGCACGATGAGAGATCTTCCGTTCGCAAGCGCGGCCTCATCGGCGCTCAACAACTCGAACCCCACGTCAGTGCCCCGATACTTGCGTCCATCGCACTCGAACGAGAACTCCTCGGCCATATCCATGCGGAGATTTCCTGGCGCTATGAACTCAGCATGCGTTGCCAGGTCAGACAGACCGCTGGTAAAGAGACCCCCACCGGGCTTGAAACGAACAATTCTCTTGATCCAGTCGTTGCCGATGATCCATGTTTGAACTCCAGCATTCAAACTGGCTGGATCCTGGGCGAACGCTATCTCGCTGATTAGCCCAGGAAAGCCGATACCGCCGGTCGCAGCCAACAAGGCGTTCTGAATCACGCTTCTTCGACTTACCATCTTTGCTTCCAGGCTTTCCATTCTTGTCTATGACCTTTCCCCTATCTCGCCAGATTCAAGGCTGTACTGGCAGTACCGATCCATCTCTGGTCTATGGTCCCCTCGGTTGATCCCTACCTGTAGTCGCTGACTTGAATCGTTGGCCTTGGACAGAGTGTCCTTAGATGGCTGGCTTGACGCGTTGGAGAATATACGTCACAGCCCCACCTGAGCCAGTCTGAAAGGATGTGCTCTCGGGTATGGGATTGACGAATCTGTCGCGCCCACGGTGGTCCAGACTGCGTGGCGATGAAAGCTATTGGGAAATCTCGCCGTCCGTCAGCGTGCATAGCGGACGCGACCAGCTAGCCGTCTTGTCTAATTCTGTCCCGAGTTCATTTCAGCAGGACACAACCTAAGACTTGAGTGGCCATATAGCCTGACCGCCGCGATGATAAGCGAGGTTGCCGATCTGTCCGGCACGAGCTGCGGCGACTCCAGCCTCTACCGGGGCGTTGGGTTCCCTGCGGCTCTTGATGCAGCCGAAGAAGTTCTCCATGTGAGAGATGGTTCCGTCGCGGTAGCTGTGTTCTGCGAGCACGGGATTCTGGTCCTTCTCCACGCCCTCGCGATAGAGGGTGAAGCCGCCGCGAGTGAGCTTCATGGTTGCCTCCGTTCCCCGGAACTCCAGGCCACCGTCATCGACGGAAGAACTCATCATGCCCTCGTACACTACATCGAAGCCGGGATAGCGAAATCCAGCCTGGATGGTATCGGGACAATCCCACTGCTCGAAGATGTATTTATCCCCAAGCATCTGCGCCTTGACCGGCTGGTCAGCCTTCATCGCCCAATGAACCACATCGATCCAATGCGTGAATAGATCGGTCATGGCTCCGCCGCCAAAGTTCCAGTACCATCTCCAACGGCTGTATTTCTCCAGACTGAACGGCTGATCCGGCGCGGATCCCAGCCACTGCTTCCAATCGAGCAGGGTTACATCCATTGGCTTGGGCGCCCAACTGGTGTTGTAGTTCTGCCACCAGTAGGTTCGGACCTGGGTAACGCGGCCGAGGCTGCCTCCCTGGACAAGATCGACCGCATTGCGAAAATGACTCCAACTGCGCTGTTGCATGCCGCACTGCAGAATTTGCTTGCTGGAGCGCACCGCGTGGATCAGGGGAGCACCTTCTTCGAGCGTGTGAGTCACCGGCTTTTCCAGGTAGACGTCCTTACCAGCTGCGATCGCATCCGTGGCGACGCGAACATGCCAATGGTCAGGCGTCGCGATAATCACCGCGTCGATATCTTTCTTGTCGAGCACCTCGCGGTAATCGACGTGTGTCGTGGCAACCCCATTGGATCGCGCCTTCACGGCATCGCAATGTGGACCATACACATCGCTCACGGCGACGATTTCATAGGAGCCAAGCGCAGCGGCAGCATCTAGCAAATTTCTCATCCGTCCGCCTGCTCCTATCACTCCGACGCGTAGAGTATCGCTTGCAGCAAAGACTTTGGTTGAAGCGAGTGCGGTAAGCCCGCCTCCAATGATGAAATGACGGCGATCTGGTCTATAAGACATGGCTCTCCTGCCACTCTGGTCCCGGCGATACTACCAGTGAAAGTCATGATTTGGAAGCCCGGAGCAGTGCACTGAAGCGTCTCCATTTCAAATCGCGATCTATGCCATACGAGGAGTTCAGTCAAAACACGGTGATGCTCAACGTGGCTGCCGCTTTCGCGCGGGGCGGCGGAGAGAAGATGCCGGGTGTCTTTCCCGGCTGTGCCGGTCCGCTGTTTACTAACCCATCCATGAAACAGCAGTGCCTAGAGAAGTGAGGTCGCAGCATCGAAGTTACACAAACCAGCAAACAGCACTTCTCTTAAGGCAAGCACTTCACGAGGTGGACTTCGGAAGTTGCCTACAGCCGGCTTGTGCCGTAGCGAACCCCTACTTGAAATTATTTACAAGAATGAGGTCGCTCCCGGTTTGATCGATCTGATCTTGCCCCCGCGAAACGTATCCCATTGCTGACAATCAGCGAAGGGGCAAAGGTGATTAAGGCAACGCAGGCGCGTTACACGCTCGGGTTCAAGCAAGAGGCGGTTCGACTTGTT
>JANXZS010000078.1 GCA_025355385.1 Acidobacteriaceae bacterium
AGCTTCGCCGAGAATGCCGCACTTCGAGACCCTTATGCGCACACCGCGAGAGTGGAACGGCTTCACTCTCCAGGAGCTAAGCGCTGCTGTCTCGGTTGCTCGTGATATAAACGATTTTTATAGGGCAGCTATGCACACACCGCTAGAAGCTTGCTAAATCGTTCTCCAAGAGGAACTTTGGCACGAAAACGGAAGGTCCGATGGACTTTGAACAGCTAAAAACTTTCCTTGAAGTTTCCCGGCAGAAGAGTTTCTCTCGGGCGGCGGAGAGACTCCTTGTTACGCAGCCTGCGATCTCGGCACAGATCCGCTCATTGGAGAAGGAGGTTGGCGCGCGACTCTTCGATCGGGATGGCGGCAAGGTGACGTTTACCGCAGCAGGCCGGGTTTTCGAGCCTTTTGCTGAACATTGTTTGAACTGCCAGAGTCATATCATGGGTATTGTGGCAGAACTGCATCGTTCCCCGCGTGGAGCTATTTCAATCAGTGCAAATGAAGCGACCTGCCTATACGTTCTTCCTGCAGTTTTCGCGCAGTTCCGCAAGCAGTTCCTCCGAGTCGGGTTGAGCATTGTCCGTGCGGAACGGTCGCGCACGCTTGAGGCTGTCCTTAACCGGGAAGTCGACTTTGGTGTTGTGGCGCTGCCGGTGAAAGATCCACGCATCACGGTGGAACCTATCCATAAGGATGAGCTAGCTTTTGTAGTACCTGCAGCGCATCCTCTGACTGCCCATGTACATGTAACTCTCAAAGAAGTAGCCCAGCACGCCATGGTACTGATGAAGAAGGGGCGGCAGCGCGAGCTTCTAGATAATTTGTTTCACATGCAGGATCTTCAGCCTAAGATTGCCCTGGAAGTAGAGTCCAGCGAGTTAGTCAAGCGACTGGTGGCCGCAGGCCTGGGCACGGGTTTTCTACCCAGAGCGAACGTAGCTTCAGACGCGCAGGCGGGGCTATTGAAGATCATTCCGGTCGACGACGTCCGCCTATCTCGCGATCTAGCGCTCATCTATCGTAAGGGCAAGGAACTAACTCGTGCGGCGCAGGTCTTTCTGGACATCGCCAAGGGGCAGTTAGACGACTAAGGCAGGATCAAGACAGAAAGCCGTCCATCTGTGATCAAAGATGGACGGCTTTTTCTTTCCTTACTTTCGCCATTCTCCCAGGCTACAGAGCAGCGACGCCTCTCTCCTGGTTACGGATGCGGATAGCTTCCTCTGCCTTGTAGAGAAATATCTTCCCGTCTCCAATCTTTCCGGTAGACGCGGACTTGATGATTGCCTGGATGGTGGGTTCCACTAGTTCATCGGTGACGACTAGCTCGACGCGAATCTTTGGCAGAAGATCGACATCGTATTCTCGTCCGCGATAGGTCTCCGTGTGCCCTTTTTGTCGTCCGTGTCCGCGAACTTCTGACACGGTCATCCCTTCGACACCAAGCTCTTTCAGAGCTTCCTTGACCGAATCGAATCGGTTCGGTCGTATGATGGCTTCTACCTTCGTCATCGAACCCTCACTTTGCTAAACAGGCTGACTTTCAGTGGGAACTGATCTATTACTCCAACACGCATGGACGCGTTATTTTTCCATAGCGCGCTGTTGTGAGAGTCCTTGAGGCGCTGCCAGCGCCGAGATCACATATTCGGGGTAGGCAGAGATTCCGTGTTCGTGGAGATCCAATCCATACAGTTCGCCCTCTTGTGAAACACGCAGAGTGCCTGTCAAATGCACCAGGTACATTGCGGCGAGCGCAACAAGGAAGGTAGATGTGGTAATGATGAAGCTGCCTATAAATTGCGCCTTCAGAACCTGGAACCCGCCGCCATAGAATAACCCTTTAATAACAGCGGAATTATCGGGGCTGATGGGTCCACTCGCGCCGAACTGGCCAGTTCCGAACAGGCCTAGAGAAAGTGTTCCCCATATTCCACAAAATCCGTGGACTGGGACTGCGCCGATTGGATCGTCGATGCGCAGATATTCCAGTAACTCTACTCCAAGAACAACTAATACTCCGGCAACCCCGCCCAAGATGATTGCGCCCGTGGGACTAACCCAGTAGCAGGGGCATGTGATAGCAACCAGTCCGGCGAGAAAGCCATTAACAGTAAAGCTTACGTCCCACTTCTTGCTAAGGACATATCCGTAGGCCATGGCAGTTAGTCCGGCAGCAGAAGCGGCCAATGTGGTGTTTGCCGCGACGCGACCTATACCGATAAAGTCCATCGCAGAAAGGGTACTGCCAGGATTGAAGCCATACCATCCAAACCAGAGCAGAAGGCCGCCGGAAGCCGCAATAGTCAGATCGTGCGGAAGCATGGGACCACCACCGTCGCGCTTGAAGGTGCGGCCAAGTCTCGGACCGAGGACGATGGAACCGGC
Source organism: Acidobacteriaceae bacterium (assembly GCA_025355385.1). Taxonomy (GTDB): domain Bacteria; phylum Acidobacteriota; class Terriglobia; order Terriglobales; family Acidobacteriaceae; genus JANXZS01. The sequence continues at coordinate 2,383 of JANXZS010000078.1, forward strand.
TAGAGCGATGAAACCACCAATAGTATGAACTACCGTCGAGCCAGCAAAGTCGTGGAACCCCATCCCCAGAGACGGCAGGAAATGTCCTTCACTGCCCATCAGCGCGAGGAAGCCATCCGGACCCCACGCCCAGTGTCCAATGATGGGATAGATGAATCCTGAGACTGCAAGGCTGTAGAGGAGATCGCCGACGAAGCCAGTGCGTCCGATCATGGCTCCGGAGGTGATGGTAGAGCAGGTATCAGCGAAAGCGAATTGAAAAAGCCAGAAGGCAAGAAACGCAACACCAGTACTCTCGTAGGTTGTGGGTGCGCCCTGCAGGAAGAACCAGTGATAGCCGATGTAGCCGTTGCCATGGCTGAACATAAAGGCAAACCCGATGGCATAAAACAGGATGCCACATAAACAGGTGTCGACAATACACTCCATCAACACATTCACTGTTTCGCGGGAGCGACAGAAGCCAGCCTCAAGCATGGTGAATCCCACCTGCATGCCGAAGACTAGGAAGGCAGCTACCAATGTCCACATCGTGTTTACTGGATTGACGATGTCGGCAGCCTTTACCTCAACCTCAGCCGCGTACACCTTGCCAAAGAAAGCCACTGACACCACGCCGATGACCAACAAGACCGAAGCAATACCCAACGCCTTGCCGAGGAGCAGTGTCCTTCCATACCGGCGCCATTCCGGGTCTTTAAGTCGAGTTGCCAGTCGGGAGAGCTTTCGAGAGTACGAGGGGGTAGACCTCTGCTTCAGCATTGGAGGCATTCTTAAGCTCCTTATAAATGAGGATCGTTTGAATCTCAGTGCTGCGGCGTTGTGGCTTCAATTCCCGCCCGGTTATTCTTTATGAAGAGCGCGCGGCAACGTGCCGTGTGCTGCGTGGAGATCTGTTGATAGCTGCACGTTATACGTTCAGTTCGCCGGGTTCAAGGCTTGATCTGTGCTAACAGGATTTTTTATGTGGCGTATAAGAGTTCGTTTGCGCTTGAGCATCCAGTGCTCTCTTCGATTGCGAACAAACCACCCCTTGACCGTGGACCGGCACTTAGCTTCCTGACGGTAGCTTCGCCCAAGTTATCCCTACGCCTAACGTTTGTTACATCAGGATGAAACAACCCTGGAGGAGCGGTCGCTGCGAGATTACATTCTTTAATAGCTACTATAAGTTTTCTCGATTCGAACTTTTGCATAGTCTGTGATAGCACTGCCCGTGATAGACACGAAGTGAGTCTTAACGAGTTCTATAGCATTCCTGGCTTCCTAACATGTGATACTTCATGTAGCGACGCAGGGCCAATAAGTCTCCCAAGGCACCTATAACTTTTCGGAGGTTCAAGATATGACGTACTTCGGTACCCGCGCCACAATCCTGGCCATATCTCTACTGGCAGCGTGTTCAGCGCTCTGTCAATTGACGGCTGCTTCCCCTGCTCCAACGAAGGTGGATGCGCCAGATGCCCAGGCACCCGCACCTGCTCCGACTCCCGCAGCGGCGCCGGCTGCGGCACCCACCTGGAGTATTGGGGGAATCGACTTTAGCGGGTTTGTGGACGGGTACTACGAATTCAACGCCAATCACCCTGCGGACAAATTCAACCAATACCGCAACTTCGACGAAAGAGCGAACCAGTTCAGTTTGAACCTGGCAAAGGTAACCCTCTCGCACGATCCCGACCCAGTTGGGTTCCGGATCGACCTCGGGTACGGCAGGGCATTCGAGACCGTTCATGCTTCGGAAGAGGGCCCCTCAATCTTCCGCAACCTCGAACAGGCTTTCGTTAGCTTCAAGCCTACAAAGGCCAAGGGGTTCGAGGCCGACTTCGGTGAGTTTGTAACGTCAGCGGGCGCAGAGGTGATTGAGACCAAGGATAACTGGACTTACTCTCGTTCCATTCTGTTTGCCTATGCAATTCCCTACTACCACTTTGGGCTGCGTACTTCGATGCCAATCACCAAAACCATTACCGGTGGCTTTCAGTTAGTCAACGGCTGGAACAATGTTGAAGATAATAACAGCGGCAAGACGATAGGACTTACCGGAGCATTTACCAAGCCTAAGTACACGTTGAATGTGAACTACTATACGGGTCCGGAAAAGAAGGACTCGAATAAGGGCTGGAGGAATCTGATTGACACGACCTTACTGTTGACCCCTAGCAGCGTCCTCAATATGTATATCAACTATGACTATGCCCAGGAGAGGAATCTCGACGGATCGCTGTCGCATTATCAGGGAATCGCGGGGGCAGCTCACGAACAGTTGACGTCGCATTTTGCGCTGGTGCAGCGTGTTGAATATTTCAACGATCCGCAGGGATTTGCGCTCGGAACTGCCCAGACCCAGAATGAATTCACTCTCACGGGTGAGTACAAGTGGGTCGAAGGCCTACTAACTCGGGTCGAGTATCGTCGGGACCACTCGGACCATAATGTGTTTACGCGTGGCAATTCGCCCCTCGCTAATCAAAACCAGAACACACTCGCCGTGGGCGTTATCGGCTTCTTCGGTCCGAAGCGCTAGGACAAGGTACGGGTTCGGATCGAACGCGCAATTTTCAGAAGCGATCGAGGAGCGGGGGGTGGTTACCTCCCGCTCCTTTGTTTATTGGAAGCAATAGATGGGATTGAGGAATCTTTTTGTAATGTCTGTCGGTTGTTGTGCGCTACTAGACACAGATTGCGCGGCATCCGGATGAAGAGCACTGGCGGGCGCCTGGCATCGAAGGCAGTCTAAGGATGGGTTGTCCTACTGTATACGGGGCGATGGGAGATCTTGTGAAGTGCATGCTCGAGATGGGTTTGCGTCGTAAGCTAAACCCATATCTCAAAAATGAGACAGGGCGCGGGCATGGAAGATCGCTGACAGTAACGCCCAGACGTTATATACTCGCCATCATTGTCCTCTTGCGCCTGGCGTTTCTTGAGACCATCGAATGATTTGTCTTGTGCCTTTTTAGGTTTCTCCGAAGCTGGAAATGGTGGCTTGTAACGCCTTCGTATAAGCCCGGGCTTCTAGCGCGCTTACAACTCACAGTGAAGATGAACCTGCCGTTGGGCCCAGCCATACCAGGTAGAGTACATGGACGACTACGGACGAATCCCACCGAAAAAGGACGCTGCGAACCCGAGGGTCGGGGGGCTGCGCACTCCGTTGCAGGGGGAGAGTTCGTCGCCTGAGGGCCGATCACCGATCGATTTGCCGACAGTGTTTGGCTCGCCGGGAGACATAGGCTTTGACTCGAAGCCCAGAGTTGCGGGCGGCGTGCCGCGTCCGTCACCGCCCCATATGCCACCGAATGAATCCTTCGCTGGTCAGGCCGCGCTGGAGCTTGGACGTGTGCTGGGGCTGCGCTACGAAATTCTCGCACTGCTGGGCGAAGGCGGAATGGGAGCGGTGTACCAGGCGCGAGATCTCGAGCTGAACCGGATTGTTGCGTTGAAGGTCATCCGCCGCGAACTGGCCGGCAACCGCGCGATCATTGAGCGTTTCAAGCAGGAATTGATCCTCGCCACGCAGGTTACGCACCGCAATGTGGTGCGTATCTACGACCTTGGTGAAGCCGACGGAATGAAGTTCATCACCATGGAATATGTCGATGGTGAAGACCTGCGTGCGCTGATTTACGAGCAGCGGAAGTTGCCGCCGCGAGAGGCCGTCGAGATCATACAGCAGGTGTGCCGGGCGCTGGAGGCGGCGCACAGCGTGGGGGTAATCCACCGGGACCTGAAACACAGAACATCATGCGGGAGAAAACCGGCCGCATCGTGGTGATGGATTTCGGACTGGCCCGCACCCTGGCGGGCGACGGCATGACGCAGTCTGGCGCACTGGTGGGCACCATGGAGTACATGTCCCCCGAGCAGGCGCTTGCAAAGAACCTGGATCAACGGTCAGATGTTTATTCCCTGGGACTAATTTTTTATGAACTGTTGACGGGGGAGACGCCATTTCGAGCAGATAGCGCCCTGGCTAGCCTGATCAAGCGCACGCAGGAGCGTGTGGTTTCTATCGCAGAAACAGACAATAGTATTCCGGCTGCGCTGAGCCGGATGGTGAGCCATTGTCTGGAACGCGATGTTGCAGTGAGATACCAGAGTGCATCAGCGTTGCTGGCGGATCTGGTTATATGGCAAGAGTGCGGTGGAGCGGGGGCTTCGACTCTTGGGCCCAGCAGGACGTGGCGTCTACAGCGCGTGTGGCTTCGGAAAAAGAAGTGGTGGCTGGCAGGGAGTGCCGCGGTCGCGCTGCTGATTGCCATCCCGGGATACGTCGGCCTGCGTCCCCGGATGGCGGGGATGGGGGCGAAGCAGGTGGCCGCTGTTCCGGTGATGTCGCTGGCGATTCTGCCTTTCCATAACTCATCGGGCAACGCGAAGGACGAGTGGATTGGGACGAGCGTGGCTGACATGCTCAGCACCGATGTCGGTCAATCGGCGCATGTGCGCACTGTGTCTGCGGACCGCCTACACCAGGTGCTTTCCGACCTGCACATTGGGCCGTATACGGCAATCGATACGGACACCATGCGGCAGGTGGGTGAGTTCAGTAGCGCGGACGTCATTGTGTCTGGCCAGTATGCGCGATTCGGCGATCAAATCATGATTGACGCGACCATCCGAGACCTAAAAAGGGACCAGTCGGTGCCGGTAAAGGCGCAGGCGCTGGAGAAGGATCTGCCGGCGGCGATCGATAGCCTGGCGGAGTCAATACGAAAGAATCTGTCACTTTCTCCGGATCTGATTCAAGAGCTGAAGGCACAGGCGTTCAAGCCTAACTCCACGTCAGTCGAAGCGCTGCGTGACTACAACGAGGGGCTGGTGTCGATACGCCAAGGCAGGAATTTAGGGGCGTACCAGCAATTCCAGGCGGCCAGCCGCAAGGATCCCGAATTTGCCCTGGCGTTTTCCCGACTGGGCGAGGCGGAATCGGAGCTGGGCTTCGAGTCGGATGCAGAACGAAGTTCCCGACGGGCGCAGCAACTTGCTGATAGTGAGAACCTGCCATTACCGGAAAAATACCTGATCGGCGCGAGCCACGCCCGAATCGTAGACGACAAGAAGAAGGCCATTGAAGCCTACGAAAATCTGTCCAGCAGTTTGCCCGGCGATAGCTATATCCAGTACAACCTGGGCAGCCTCTACCTGGAGGGCGGGGATTACGCGAAGGCGCGCGCGGTGTTCGCAAAGATTTTGCAGACAGATCCCAAAAATATCAAGGCGCTGTGGGGGATGGGAGTGGTGGAGAACATCAGCGGCACTCCCCAGGCAGCGCTGGAGGCGCTCAGCAGAGGTTTGAATCTGGCGACGCAGGTGGACAACCAGGAGCAGAAAGCCCTGGTGCTGCTATCCATGGGGATCTCATACCGGCTGCTGAACAGGCCCGAAGAGGCGCTCCGCAATTACCAGGAATCGGTCGCCATCAACCAGAAGATCGGGCAGAAGCGAGGCGTGGCCGCCGCCCTCGATGAGATGGCGGATTTCCAGGCCATGAACGGAAAATCGGATGCGGCGCTCGTCAGCTACAACAAGGCGCTGGCATTACAGCGCGAAATTGGCATTAAGAAAGAAATCGGAAACACGCTGATCAACATGGGCACGGTGTACCAGGATCGCGGCGGGTATGACCAGGCGCTGGGTATGTACAAGCAGGCGTTGCAAATCCAACGGCAGGAGGGCGACCCACATCTCGAATCCCTTTGCCTGAACAATATTGCCTCAGTGTATTTGACCAGTGGCGACGCGGACAACGCCTTCACCTATTACCAGCAGGCACTGCAATTGCGGGAGAAGTTGGCGCTTCCGGGTGACATCGCGGAAACGCTGCAGGGGCTGGGCGAGGCCTACACCACGACGGGCCAGTACGACCAGGCACTGACGTCGTTGATGCGGGCACTGGAATTCAGCCGCAAGGCAGGAGATGCACATCAGACTGCGCTGGTTTCTCACCAGATGGGTCTGGTGTTTGCATACCAGGGACGCTTTGGAGCGGCGGTGAAGTCAATACGGGAGGCCGTGACGGCTTTTCGTGCACAGGGAGAACATGGGCGGGATATGGCCTCTTTCCTGAATGATCTGGCGGAAACACTGGCACGGGCTGGAAAGGGCAACGAGGCCACCCCGCCGCTGAAGGAAGCGGAAGAGATCGCTGGCGCATTGAAGAACGGCGCACTGCGGGCGACGATCGAGAATACCAAGGGCGATGTGGCGTTTTATCGTGGAGAGAAACACGCAGCCGGGCAGTTATACCAATCTGCGCTACGGCTGGCATTGCCATCGAAGGATCATGAAGCGATTACGTCTTCAAAGCTGAACCTGGCCCGGGTGGCGATCTCGCAGGGCAAGCAAAAAGAAGCACTGAACATGCTGCGGCCGCTGCTGCTGCCTTCCGCTGGCACGTCTGGCGCTTACCTTACGCTGCAGAGTTCGATTGCCTTGGCGGAAGCCGAGGTGGGGCTTAAGGATTATGCCCAGGCGGAACGCGACCTGGAGCAGAGTCTGACCAGGACCGAGAAGGCGGGGATGCGTCTGGATTCGGCGCGGGTCTACTACCTGCTGGGGACTTCAACCAGACTGAGCAGCAGCGCGGATCGTGCCACAGGCCCGTATCGCGCGGCATTGCGGATGCTCAACCTGGTCCGCTATGACCCCGGAGCGGAAGATATCCTGAAGCGCGCCGACGTCAGGGAAATGTACGACGAATCGAATCGCTGGATGGGAGACACCAGCGGAAAAGAGTAGTGCCTAAGCGCCGACGCTATTAGGTGTTCACGTCGCAGACTGAGGCAAATATTCGTTGCGGGGAACTTGCAACTTCTCTGAGACGCGGCGCGGATGGAACATGCGGTGGAGTGCGTCCTGGAATGAGCCTTGCGAAGTAAAGTAATCCCATGTCTCAAAAACAAGACCTGGGGCACCCATTTCGCCCTGATTGAGGCGTGTACCGGGAGGCGGGAGGCAATGAACCGCGTCTCGCCGAGTGAGTTTTTTGAAGCGCGGTCACCCGGAATAGAGTACCGGGTGGCCGCGCTTTGCGTTAATTGACCTTAGTTGAAGCAGTCGAGGTGTTGTTGCTGGGGTTGGAGTCAGGATTGACGCTGGTGACGGTTGCCGTGTTCCTGATGACGGTGCCAGACAGTGCAGTAGCCTGAACCACTATTTGGACGGTGATGCCGGCGATGCGCGAGCTGCTGATTGGCGGAAGCGACGCGGCTGTGCACTTGACCGTATGACTGTCGAAGGCACAGGGCAATGCCCGCGTAGAGCACCCGCTCAGGCTGCATGTAATGAACTGGGCGGCCGCACTGCTAAAGGCTACTCCGGCAGGAAGCGGATCGCTGACTACCACCCCGGAAGCCGTACCTCCGCCCAGGTTGACCGCCCCGATGTTGTAAGTGAAAGAGCTGTATCGGCTGACCGCCGAGGGTGCCGATTTGACCACAGCTAGATTTACCGTGGGCACCACAACCTGGTAGGAGACCGAAGCGGACGACCGGTTCCCGGCCGAATCGATCGCGTTGACGGTGAACGTCTTGGAGCCGGGGGTGCTGGTGTCAATTGGACTGGTGAGGTTGCCGGTATTCAAAGTGGTTGCGGGCGCATAGGTATGGGTACCGCAGCGGACAAGCCCGGAAAAATCATCGGTGCAGCTGTACGACGCGCTGACCGACTGGTTCAGGAGGTAGGAGTTGGCGACTCCACTGTTTGTAGTGGGCAACGGGGACAGCGTGGGTCCGGAGGCAACCACGGGGGTGACCGTATCCACATTGACTGGAACCGTATAAAAAGAGGTTGCCCAACTACTGAGGGCATCCTGGGTGAACTTCAATTCTTCCGTTCCGGCGCAATCCTGAGCGAAGTAGTGGAGGAGATACTGGCCGTCGGCGGGGACGGTGATGGTTTGAGGGGCCGGCGCGAAGACACTGGCGGGTGGCACGGTGGGATTGTTAGGGGCGGGGCAGGAGATGGGATTCGTCAGCACGATATCGCTTGGGTTGGTCGAACCCGGCATGGGCACGGTGGCAGCGGTGGAAATCCCGTAGGTGACGGCGTGAATAGGCGACGGCACGAAGGCGGCGGTTGCCACTGGCACCATGGGCGGCTGGGTGGACAGGTTGACGGTTAGCGTGTGGCTGCTGCTCCAACCTCCGGGCCGCTGGCCTGCGACGGTGACCGTAGTGAGGTCCTCCGGTACAGGAGCGACGCTAATGAAGCTCGAGTTTGGATTCGTAGTGCGGCCGGTGCTGGCGTAGACGCCGGGACCGCTGAAGCTGGTGAGAACGTTTTGCGGGCAGATGGCACTGCCTAGCCCGGACGCCATGTCGAAGGTGCAGGGACCGCCCGTCCAGCCTTCGCTGGCCATCAAGAATCCGATGCCCTGGTGGAATGTCGGCCCACCAGGAACCGTGATATCCGGCAGCGTAAATCCGGGGCCGTCGAAGGTCTCCTGGAAGATCTCGTTGGGCAAGCCGGAGACGGGACACTGTGCGCCGCTCTCGGTGGCCCCGGTACCAACCTGGCATTCTAATGTGTAGAGCTTGCAGGCTGGTTGGCCATTGTAGAGTTCGCCGGAGTGGATGAGGCAGTTCGAGGTAGCGAAAGAGGTGCCGGCCACATAGTTGGCCTGGAATGTTGTGGGATCGATGGGCAGATCCGCCGTGCCAGGGATCGTACCGTCGGTGATCGTGAGTTGTTGCGCGCTCTGAGCCTCGGTGAGATCGTAAGTGAACTTGACTAGTTGGTTGATGGTGGGATTAAAGGAGAAATCCTGTTTGAGTTGCTCGGGCGTGGGACTGCTCTTCGAGATCGGATTGCCAGTGACTTCGGCTGGGCCGGCGACTCCTGTATTCGTGCAGTTGGTCTGGAGATAGATGCTTGAACTTGTGAGATAGCCACCAGTATCGACGAGGTCGATCTTGGCCTGCACAGCGCCTGCGTGAAGGCTGCTGCTGATGTCGATGGGAGCGACCCCGCCGGTGCTCACGAAGGTATCGGGATTCTTTCCCGTCAGTTGACCCTGGCTTGCAGGAGTCTGGTAGCCGCTCGTGAAGCAATCCACATTGGAGTCAGCTTCCGTGATAGGGCCGATGCAGATATTCTTGGGGCCGCTGGTGCTCGTGCCTGCGGTCACCGTCAGGTTGATGAAGTTGTCGACAAGCACATTTCCCGCGGCCGACGGCGCAGAAGACAGCACAGCCTGAATGGGGGCAGCGTCGCAGCTCAAGTTTAGCGTGTTGCTGTTGAAGATGACCTGGCTCGCACCGGGACCGGTGCCGCTGGAGGACGACCGCACGTTCACGGGAGCGAAGAGCTTAATTGAGGTCACCTGACCAGACAGGACCGAAGCGGCGGCAATGAAACATACAACAATGGTGATAGGACACAGTATGGCGCTTCTTCTCATGCGATGCGATCTCCTGTTGCAGTTGCCGGTTCCTATGACATCACCCGATCGCGCAGGTTGCGGCGCTCATAGAGTCCGCGCATCGGTGGGAAATGATTGTTCTGGGCAGAGCGCCGAGGCGAGTATCTGGTCAATCGGATCGTGCCGGGCCCAACTGGTAAGCCTGGGCATTGTGTAGCTATTGAAGGGGAAGAGTCAAGAGAAATGCCCGTATCAGCCGCGTTTCACAGGAGTCGCAGGCGTTGATACGCTAGAGTTGCGCTTATTGCTACATCAACTATGTGAAGGTGTGCACTAAGTTGCGCGTCTTGAGTGGAAGACTGCTAAGGGGTACATAGCCGGACATTCCCGTGGAGCAAAATGGGCGGCGAGCCCATCCGCGCGAGCGCTCAAGCAATGCTTACAAAGTTGCCGGTAAGCGTTCCTGTTGGTGACACTGAGCACAGACGAAACCCGATCGACGGAATAAGCTATAATTTAATCGGATGATGTACTTAGCTAAATTCGTGGCAGTGGCATTGCTTCTGGCCTTCGGCAGTCTGCCTGGGTTTGCGGCGATGCAATGCCTTCAGTCGCCGCCGTCCACCACGCATTGCGGCCAAGGATGCTCGATGATGGTGAGCGTGGAAAAGGTCTGTGGCCACGCTGCGATTGGATCTGCTAACTCCGGCGGGTATTGCTGTAAGGCTGCCCCAAGCACGCCGGTTCCGATACAGGCACCCACCCAGGCTGCAACCCGGGGCGCCGCATTGTTGAACGAGTCAAGCGCGAGTTCCCCGTTTGTCCTACCGGTCCGGGTACGAGAGAATCGCGCCCTGCCCGATCGACAGTCGCGTAGCCGCTCTCGATCCATTCTTTGCACGTTCCTCATCTGATCGCACTCTCCTGACTGAAATGATTCAGGTCTGCACGGGCCTGTTGCGACTCATATTTCAGACCCTGTAGGGGAGAAATTCCATGAAAGTCATATTGCTCCTGGCGGCACTGTTGCTGCCAAGCGCAACAATGCTGGCGGAGGATGCTCAGCCTGATTCCAAGGCGGCGACTTACACACTCCAGACTGGCGCGGACGAGGCTCATCCGGCTCTTCTGCTAGATGATATTGTTCGTGAGGCCCTCGCGAACAATCCCGAGATACAAGCCGCGCTGCATGCTGCCAGGGCGCTTGATCGGCGCGTACCGCAGGTAAAGACTTTGGCTGACCCGATGGTATCCGTCGGGTGGGCCGGGAACATTACTCCATTCAGCGTGCAGCGGGGTGATCCGTCGAGCTACCGCGGACTCACGGTGTCGGAACAATTTCCTTACCCCGGCAAGCTGACGCTGCGCGGGGCGATGGCGAGCAAGGAGGCCGAAGCCTCGCAGACCGACTACGAAGCAGTTCGACGCAGAGTAGCGGCGGAAGTGAAGGCCGCGTACTACGACTACTTCTACTTCAACAAAGCCATTCAGACAACAAACCGAAATAAGGAACTACTCGCGAAGCTATCGACAATCTCTGAAGCTCGCTATCGCGTAGGCAAGGCGATGCAGCAGGATGTGCTGCGGTCCCAGGTCGAGATTTCGCTGCTGCTTCAGAAGTTGACCGTCCTTGAACAGCAGCGGGCAACCGCGCAGGCAAGGATCAATACATTCCTGCTTCGCGCTCCGGAGTCGCCATTGCTGCCCGCCGCCGAAATAGAACCTGCGACGCTGCGGTATTCGCTGGACGAGCTGTATGCGCTGGCTGCAGCGAATGACACAACTGTTCTGCGCAATCAGAAGATGGTGGATAAAAGCCGTCTAGGGGTGACCCTTGCTCAAAGAGAATATAGACCTGACTTCGGACTTAGTTATATGTACCAGCAGCGGCCGGGGCTTGAAGACATGAACGGTTTTACTTTTACCGTGAACGTTCCTGTTTTCTACAAATCGAAGCAGCGCCAAGGCGTTGCTGAAGCAAGCGAAGGTCTGGTCAGTGCTGAGAAGGTGCGCGACAACCGCCTGAATGAGGTACGGTTCGAATTGAAGCAGCAATATCTTCAGGCCAAGGCATCGGAGCAGCTGCTTAGTCTTTACACTAAAGCGGTAGTTCCACAGTCGTCACTGGCCCTGGAGTCTTCGATGGCGTCCTATCAGGCCGGCACTGTCGACTTCCTCTCGTTGCTTGCTAACTTCACAACCTTGTGGAGTTATGAGACCGACTATTACCGGCAGCTGGCCGATTATCAAACTTCGTTGTCGCGTATCGAGAGTCTGACAGGTTCCGAAGTGACGGGCCCTCCCATCCCTGCGCCTCCGGTCCGGATTTCCGAGTCAGCAAAGGAGTCTAACTAGATGTGCTGGCAGATAGCACGTGAGACAGCGCCTTGCTGGGAAGTAACGTCGCTCGTTAGCAGGGGATCAGGAATCGAATTGAACTTTTATGATTGCGGTGCTCATTCACGGAACAAAAGGAGTATCGAGCTATGAATCGCTCCCCAAAGAACTTCATTATCGGGATCTTGCTTCTATCGGCGCTGGGACTTGTGTACGCTGGCGCGACGCATCGCTGGTTCGGGGCTGCGACCAGGAGTGCGGCCGCTTCAACGAGTGGCGAGCGGAAGGTTGTCTACTGGTACGACGCAATGAATCCGCAGCACCACTCCAACAGGCCGGGGAAAGCTCCGGACGGAATGGACCTTGTACCGTTTTATGAGGTGCAACCGGCGTTTACCGGTGGACAAGTAAGCAGCGCGGCATCCTCTGACACTGGCACGATGCCGGGCATGTCCATGAAAGGGTCTACTGCGGGGAACGAGCCTGGTGCTGAGCGAAAAGTTCTTTACTGGTACGACCCCATGCATCCCAAGTATAAAACGGACAAGCCGGGTATAGCTCCGGATTGCGGAATGACACTCATCCCGAAGTACGCGGACGATGAAAGTCTATCTACCATGCCGATGGGAACCGTCGTGATACCGGCGGATAAGCAGGTCCTTGCTGGGGTACGTACGTCGGTAGTCGAACGCAAATCACTCGTTCGCGAGATACACACCACGGCTCAGATCGTCGCCGACGAAACGAAGATCGCACATATCCATGTCAAAGTGGCTGGTTATATCGATCAGGTTTACGTGAACTTCGTAGGACAGTTAGTAGAGAAGGGTCAACCACTGTTCACTCTCTATAGTCCCGATCTAGTTTCGACCCAGGAGGAATATCTGATTGCCAAGCGGGGAGAGACTACGCTTGGAAGCGCGCCATTCGCAGACGTAGCAGACGGAGCCAAATCCCTGTTGCGTTCTACGCGCGAACGCTTGAAGTTGTGGGACGTAACGGATGACCAGATCACGCAACTGGATAAGACGGGCAAGGTCGTCAAGGATTTGACCTTTTACTCGCCTATCACTGGCTTTGTAACAGATCGTAAGGCATTTCCCCAGACATCCGTTACACCGGACACCGAACTCTACACGGTTTCCGATTTATCAACAGTGTGGGCAGAGGCGGCCATCTATGAATACGAAGTGCCTTACGTGCGTATCGGTCAGAAGATGTCCCTTACTTTGAGTTATTACCCAGGTAAGACCTACACAGGGAAAATCTCTTATATCTATCCGACCGTCGACTCGCAGACGCGGACGGTCAAGGTTCGACTTCAGCTTTCAAATCCCGGCTTTGCGCTGAAGCCTCAGATGTTTGCGGATGCCCAGCTACGAGTTGATTACGGAGTGAAGGTACTGGTTCCACAAGAGGCTGTTCTTGACTCGGGCGAAGAGAAACAGGTGTTTGTTGTACATGAAGGCGGACTGTTCGAGCCTCGCAAGGTGACCCTTGGCCCGGTCATGGAAGGGAATGTCGCGGTACTCTCCGGTTTGAAGGCAGGTGAAACGGTGGTGACGTCGGGTAACTTTCTCGTCGACTCCGAAAGCAGGCTGAAAAGGTCGATGAGCGGAATGAAGCACTGAGGGGGACTGCTATGAATACTCGGCGTATTGCTCTAGTAGGAATTCTGATCGTCGCGTTGGGTGTCGTGGCATTCGGCTGGTTCAGGTTTGTGGCTCATCCGGCTGCAGTGGCATGCGGGTACTGTAGTCGGCCGCTACACGCCAACCTGTCGGTGACCGCGGAGATAGCCGGCAAGACCACGCAGGTTTGCTGCGCTCGCTGTGCAATTTCCGAGGCTAACCAGCAGCATAAATCGGTACGTCTCATCGCAGTGCATGACTACAGTACCGGTCGATCGATCTCTCCCACGAACGCATGGTTTGTGGAAGGCAGCCGAGCGATGGCTTGCGAACACGACGCAATGCGAATGAATGACATGAAAGGTACGCAGGAGTTGGCATTCGATCGATGCTCGCCTGGAACCCTCGCCTTTGCCAACAAACAAAACGCCGAGGCCTTCACCGTGCAGAACGGCGGCGCAGTACTGTCGTTGGCGAAATTGATGAGTGAGGTGCGATTCCAATGATCGACAGGATAATCGATTTCAGCGACAAGAATAGGTACCTGATCTTCCTCTTTGTTGCGGTAGCTAGTCTGCTGGGCTGGAACTCGCTCAAGAGTACGAAGCTGGATGCCATTCCCGACCTGTCGGACACTCAGGTGATCGTCTATGCCAAGTGGGATCGTAGCCCGGATATCATGGAGGATCAGGTTTCGTACCCCATCACCTCGGCCCTGCTTGGACTGCCCAAGGTCAAAGACATCCGCGCATTCTCCGACTTCGGGTACTCCCTCATTTACATCATCTTCGAAGAA
>JANXZS010000111.1 GCA_025355385.1 Acidobacteriaceae bacterium
ATTGGAACGCATGACGAGGGGTGTCTATCGGATTGCACATTACCCGGCAGACCGTCTCGCTCAATACCGCGAGGCCGTGTTGTGGGCAAAGGCCAGCCAGGGGCCAGAGCACATCGCCCTTTCTCACGAGACGGCATTGCTGCTCTACGGCATCTCCGATGCAAACCCGTCGCGCATAAACCTTACGGTTCCCATCTCGGCAAGATTGCGTCGGAAGTGCCCTGAGTGGGTAGCGATCCATCGAGTCAATCTCTCTCCCCAGGACATCGGGGAACATGAAGGCCTACCCGTAACAACGGTGAGCCGCAGCATCATGGATGTTCTCTTTGCGACACACCGAACCGACGTTGCTCGGCAGTCCGTCAGCGACGCCCTCCGCGAGGGGCTGCTCAGCAATGCTGAGGCAAGCCTCCTTCGGAGATTCATCACCCGCACTTCATCTGCACCCTCACCATCAACGAACGTAAACCAGGTGAAGGTGCATGATGCCGCAGCCAGTTGAACGTCTCGAAAAGACACTAGCCCAAGTCGCCAAAGAACAAGGCGTCGCGCAGGAGCGTCTCCGCCGCTGGGTTTCCTTCTTGGCGCTTTGCGGCGTCCTTGAACGAGCTGTCAGCGAAGGTATTCTCGACAGCTACGACCTGAAAGGCGGTGTGGCTCTCGAACTCAGATTCGCCGAGGGAGCACGAGCGACAAAGGACATCGACATCGGTGTGCCAGTCGAACGGACGAAGCGGCTACGGGCATTTCAGGATGCCGTCGCGCTTGGCTTCGATGACTTCACCTTTCTCTTGAAAGGGAAGCCCTTGAACATGGACAAGGTGGACGCAGTTCGGCTGGAGCTCGCTATCCGATACCGAACCCGTGCGTGGCAAACCATCGACGTTGACCTGGGACCGTCCGGTAAGGGTGCGGTGGAACTTGTCGTGCCTACAATTCGAGGACTTGCCGCGATGGGGTTGCGCGTCCCGTCACCCATTCGGTGCCTAAATCTGAGTGAGCAAGTTGCCCAAAAGCTGCACGCCTGCACCGGACCTTACTCGACAGGTCGTGCCCGCGACGTGCTCGACATTCTGTTGATCGACATGCTCGGCAAGTTGGACGCGAAGAAAGTACGAGCGGCGGCGGAACAGGTGTTCGAGGAACGCGCTACCCACACCTTTCCGCCGACCTTTCAGATCGCAGCGAAGTGGAAGCAGGAGCTTGAAGTGCTGGCAAAGGAACTTGGCTACCCGACAACTTCGGCTTCGAAGATCGAGTCACGGTTCAGGGTCTTTGTAGACTTGCTGGCGGAAGCATAGGAGAGATTTTGTTTCACGCACGCTTCGTCCGATTGCACTGATCGGCCTCGGTATTTTTGAACCAGTTAGAATGTTAGTCTTCGGCCAAAACCTGACCTGAGAGGGTGGAGGATTTGGAATGAGGAAGAAGCGCTTTAGTGTGGAACAGATGATTGGTGTGTTGAAGCAGGCGGAGCTTGTTGTTCCTGTAGCTGAGGTGATCCGGAAGGCTGGGATCAGCGAGCAGACGTTTTACCGTTGGAAGGCGAAGTATGCCGGGCTGGAAGTAGACCAGGTACGGCAGATGGCACAGCTGCAGGAGGAAAACCTGCGTCTGAAGAAGCTGGTGGCGGAGCTGGTGCTGGACAAGACGATGTTGCAGGACGTGCTCTCAAAAAAATGGCGAAGGCTGGGATGTGGGCAAGTATCTGGTGTACCGGTTGTGCAAGGAAGAAGGCCTGATGCTGAAGCGGATGAAGCCAGCCGGCAGGCGCAAGGCTGCTCGTCTACGCGAGGAGAAGATCAAGCCCACGGCGCCGGATCAGGCATGGAGCATGGACTTCGTCTCGGACCAGCTACAGGATGGCACGCACTTCCGTTCGCTGACCATCGTCGATGTCTACACGCGAGAGGCGGTGGCGATCGAAGTGGGTCAGAGCCTGAAGGGCGATGATGTGGTGCGCACGCTGAACAAACTGAAGCTCGAACGCGGCGTCCCGAAGGTGTTGTTCTGCGACAACGGCAGCGAGTTCACCAGTCACGCCATGGATCTGTGGGCCTATCAGAACGGGACAAAGGGCCGGGCAAGCCAACCGACAATGCCTTCGTGGAAAGCTTCAACGGGACCTTCCGCAGTGAATGCCTGAACACGCACTGGTTCATGAACCTGAAGGAAGCACGGCAGCTCATCGCTGCCTGGAGGGAAGAATATAAGGACAGTCGTCCTCACGCATCGCTCGCGGACAGGACCCCAAGCGAGTTCGCCAGCCAGTACGCGGCTAGCCGCGTACTGGCTGGAACCTAAACAGGTCGAAGACTAACTCTGACCTTGGTATAGAAAAGCTAGGCCCTTCATCTAGGTAGTCATTTGAGGGCCAGAAGGTCCCACGATGTGCGCTGGAAATCAAAGCATAAAAAGAATATTGTGTCGTGTGGAGAATATCGCCTATTACCGACGTATCTTATTGATTTTTCGGCAGTAGTGAATCCCTGGGGGGCAGCAGCATAGCATCATTGGTCTTTCTTGCCAGATGCAGTCATGATGGATAGAATAATCAGAGAATATAGTTTATCTCCGAGGATTATAACCGTGACCGCTGAGGCAAACACCAAGACTGCAACCGATCGCGCAGTGAGTCTATTTGCGGCGAATGGGGGAATTCTCAACACCACCCAAGCGATCAAGCTGGGTATCCATTCCCGCACTCTATACGCGCTTCGCGATGATGCCAAGCTGGAGCGTCTGGAGCGGGGGCTATACCGGCTCGCCGATGCCATCCCACTCGGGAACTCGGACTTCGTGACCGTGTCCCTCA
>JANXZS010000117.1 GCA_025355385.1 Acidobacteriaceae bacterium
TGCGCTGCTCCCAAGTCGCGGCATGGCCGCGTTGCCAAGGGTAGAAGTTTTTGGAAAGGGACCCGGAGCCTGCGAGGGGGGCGGAATCCAACACCCGAAGGGCGCGGCACGCGAGTTCTGAACGCAGAGCCGAAGGGCGAAGCTCCTACACCGAAGCGGTGGCCGAGTGAACGGGCCAACAGGAGTATGTGCAGACGATCTGCAACTCACCTTCGCGCAATGTTCTCGATAGTTCCAGCAGCCGACGAAGATAGCACACAGAAGTGCGCTTACCGTAATAATCCGACTGGCCCGCCAAAACCATGGCTCGATGAGTGAATCGGCCTGATGTCGCTATTCGAGTCTGGTCACAAGGCCTGATAGATTCCAAGCATCGGAGCTAAAAAGCGGAAAACGCTTGACTGAACGAGATGTAAGAAATGATTTTACCCGCGTCTGCTATCGAGCTCGTTGCGCCATGCGGTGTGTGTGTATCGGAAAGTATTGTCTAGTCTTAAGCGTTTAGAAACAAGGGCGTAACCGAAACCTGCTCAAGGCTTTCGCTGAGCTACCCCCTACAGCGTTCCTTGTGAATTGTCAGGATGAGATGCCAGACGAAACCAATTGACTTAATCGAGAGCGAAGAACGAATAATGTCCAAGGTTCTAAGCGAATTCTGCGAGTGAATAATCCGGCAGCCTCTACAATCTCGATGATCTCCGGGCCAGAGAAGATGGATATGCGGGGGAAAACCATGTTGAGAAATCTCCGTATTTTAGCTTTGCTGGCTTTGTGCGGGCTTTGTGGCTGCCCAAAACGGACTGTGATGGGCAGTAACACGCCCCCTCCGCCCCCTCCAATCGGTCCTGTAATAATCACTCCCGTCGGTCCGGTCGGAAAGTCGAATCACAGATTCCTTCGACCGTTTCAGGGATGCATTAGCGGTGCCGGGTTCGGTTACCGGCGTGGTCTTCGCGGCTGAGCAAGTTTGGCTAGTTTGAGAGCAAAACGACGGCGATGAGAGCGCAGACGACTCCGACCCACTGGAGACGGGTGACGGACTCATGCAGGACAATGGGTACCATCGCGATTACGACGATCGGATAGAGCGCCGTGACGGGGGCGACGATGGATGCCTTGCCGCCGTTCTTAAGCGCGGCAAACAGCGCCCATGCGCCGAGCGCGTTGAGCAGGCCGCCGAGCAGGGCGTAAATGAAGTTGGTCGTCGAGTAGTGGAGGAGTGCGGGGCCGGTGTAGAAGAACGGCTCCAGGATGAGGAAGCCGACGACGAGCCAGATGAGCGAGGACTCGGCCGAGACGTAGTTGGTAGACAGCTTCTGGAGAAGGCCGACGACTCCCCATGCGAGCACAGTGAGCAGCGAGTAGAGCAACCAAGGCGGAATGTGCATGGCGGAATCTCCTAGAGTGAAAAGATAACGATGGCAATTCCGGCGAACAGCACGCCGACGGCTTGGATGGAACGGAAGGGCTCGCGCAGGATGGTGATGGCGAGGACGACGGTGATCATCGGATAGAGCGCCGTGGCCGCGGTGATGAGCGCGGTGTTGCTGCCGGTATGGTAGGCGGCAAAGAGCGTCAAACCGCCCAGGCCCGAGAGTACGCCGTTGAGGACACCGTAGGCGATGCCGCGGGGGCTCTTTTCCATGCGTCCGCGACGGGCGACCAGCAATGCCAAACCTACGGGCAAAGTGCCGATGGTGAAGAGGAACTGCATGGCGTCCGGAGGGATTTCGCGCGAGCCAAGCTTGGACAACATCGCCCATCCGCCCCAGCATACGACGCAGACGATGGAGTACCAGAACCAGCGCGCTTTCCACATCGGGATGGTGCTTGTCTCCATTGAATCCTCCGGGATGACTACTTTGCTTGAGTGGCGGAAGGCTGGCCGAAGCTGGCCTCGTCGGTTGCGACCTGCGGTGCGAAACGGAAGCTGCCGGGTTCGATTCCGCGCAGGACTGCGAGCTGGTAGGCGGCGGCCTGCAGCGGGACTATCTCGAAAACGGGCGCGAGGGTTGACGAGGCTGACGGCACGGAACTCCATTCGAGCTGGTGCGAGGAGGCGGGCTGACCGATGACCCGGACCTGACCGCCGAAGCGCACGATGTCATGCGCAAGAGCAAGGTTTAACTCGCGAGTGTGGTCCCGCGGTGCGAAGATGGCGGCGCGGAAGTTTTGATCGACGACCTCGACGGGGCCGTGCCGGAAGGAGGAGATCGGCATAGTGACGGCTGGGCTCTTTGAAACCTCGTGGAAGAGCAGAGCGCCTTCGTAGGCGGATGCGAGCGATGCCCCTCGGGCTATTAAATACAAGGAGGCGGGCGGCGTGAGGAAGGCATCCCATTGGGTTATCGACGACATATTTGCTTCGACCAACGAGGCTAACGTGGGGAGGAGTCCGTGCACTTCTTCTACGGCTGAGTTAAAAGAATCTGTCAGGTGACTGCCGAGCAGGTGCAGGGTGAGGAGCGTGCCTGTGTAGGTCTGGATGGCGACGATCTGGTCATGCAGGCTGGCAATGCTAAGGCTGATGTTGGCGGTCCGGGCAAGCAGGCTTTTGGGCTCATTGCTGACGCCGATGACTGGTACGCTGCC
>JANXZS010000250.1 GCA_025355385.1 Acidobacteriaceae bacterium
AGGATGGGAGAGAGCTTGAGGAAGGAGCGGTCGCTCTCGTCGGCCTCCGCCACAAGATATCGCGACTTGCCGAGTCGTGCATTGGAGCCCATTGCATCGACGCGACCACCCACGACCACGGTGGGATCGAGTCCACCACCCGCCAACAGAGCAGCCACCATTGAGGTGGTCGTCGTCTTACCGTGCATTCCGGCGACGGCAATGCCGTACTTGAGCCGCATCAACTCGGCCAGCATCTCAGCTCTTTGAATGACCGGGATCTTGTGGGCGCGTGCCTCGACCACTTCGGCATTGCGCTCGTTTACCGCCGAACTGGTGACGACCACTCCCGCGCCAACCACATTCGCCGGGGCGTGTCCTTCAAAGACAGTTGCGCCCAGCGACGCGAGGCGATCGGTGATCGCCGACCTGCGCAGGTCGGAGCCAGAGACGGGATAGCCAAGGTTAATCAGAATCTCGGCGATCCCACTCATGCCGATTCCACCGATTCCGATAAAGTGCACGCGTTGCGATTTAGCGAACATAGGCTGAATGACGGGAATTCCCTCTTACTCTATCAGCGAGGGCGGTGCGGATAGACAGCCCGGGACGGATCGCGCAGCATCGCAGACAACGAAAGGACAATCCCCTCACGAAGAGGGGGCGCAACAATTTCGCACCAGCGTGTTCTCACTGGTACGGATGTTTGCCTGAGACGCCTGACTGGACTCCTAGCAAACCGGCCTCAAGACTTCGTGAGCAGTTGGGCGAGGGATACTGGAGGTTTTTGAATGCGTGCATTCCGTTCTTTTATTCTTGCTACCGGAATCCTTGCGACGGGGCTGGTGTTTGCCGGCCGTCAGGCCGATGCTGGGGTTCATGTCTACGTGACTGCTGGACCCGCCGCCCCTCCGTACTACGCGGAGGAAGGTTATGCTGAACCCTACCCTGGCTATAGCTGGGCCCCTGCGTACTACGACGCCTACGGGAATTACTATCGGGGGCGCTGGATTGCCGTCCAGGGTTGGCGGGGCCGCCAATGGCGCGAACACGAATGACATGAGCACACGGGCTGGGATCGCGACCGGGAGGAGCAGGGCAATTGGCATCGTCACGGCCATCGCGGCCGGGATGAAGAAGGAGATGAAGACAGGTAAGCCTCCCGCAATGAAATGCACCCGGGCACCCCGCTGCGGTGTGCCCAACTGGCCCCAGGGTCTGGCACGGGAATCGCAAAAGGGCGGTAAAAGTCACAGCTGTCCGGCGCGCAACTTTCTTCGCGGATAATGGTTAGATTAAATATAGATATCCGGAGTTTCTTCCGTCAGACTGGTCTTGTCCGGGTAATTCAGGGTATCGGTGGTTGTCTCGCTCGACATGGCATGCATCCCAGGGTTCCGGCGCGGGATGCGAGGGGGTTCCGCGATGCGCGTTCTTCGTTCGGTTTTGTTGCTCAGTCTGTTTGCCCTTCCCGCAGCGTTCGCACATTCACAAGTTTCGGTTGGCGTTGGCATCGGTGGCCCCGCAGTGGTATACGGCTCGGATGTCTATGACGAGGATGCATACGGGCCGCCGGTCTGCCAATGGGGCTATTACCCCTACTCCCCTTACAGCTGCGCGCCCGACGGATATTACGGTCCCAGCTGGTTTGTGAGTGGCCTTTTTATTGGAGCAGGCCCGTGGTACGGATGGAACGGTGGCTACTACGGCGGCGGCTACTATCGCGGCGGCTACTATCGCAGTAACTACTACAACCGCGGATACTATGGCGACGGATATTACGGCCATAATGACTACGACCGCGATGATGGCTACGGTGACAGAGGACTATACGGGCGCAATGGGAATGGCG
This sequence comes from Acidobacteriaceae bacterium, assembly GCA_025355385.1. Taxonomy (GTDB): domain Bacteria; phylum Acidobacteriota; class Terriglobia; order Terriglobales; family Acidobacteriaceae; genus JANXZS01. The sequence goes on from JANXZS010000250.1 coordinate 1,832, forward strand.
GCGGATATGGGAATCAGTCCGGCTACGGACGCGGGTACAACCACGCTCCGGCACGCGCGATACCCGACCATCGCGGCGGTTACATGCAATCGCCGCACTCGACTCGTATGCCGTATGTTTCTAACCGCGGTCCCATGAGTGGATTCGAAGCGCGCGGTAGAAATGGCGGCGGATATAACGGTCCCCGCGGATCTTATGGCGGCGGCAATGTGGCGCCTCGATCAGTCTATGGCGGAGGAGGCCACGCCAGCTTTGGTGGTGGAGGTGGAAGCCACGCTTCCAACGGCGGTGGTCATCCCGGCGGCGGATTCAGTGGCGGGGGCGGTGGCCATAGCTTCGGCGGCGGTGGTGGCGGTCGTTCTGGCGGTTTCAGTGGCGGCGGCGGGGGTGGTGGTCATGCTGGTGGTGGACATCGCTAAAGCAGTTTTGGTAGTCAGAAAGTATGTAAATAAGAAAGGCTCACTCCGCGGAGTGGGCCTTTCTTATTTCTTGTGTTGCTGGTGCACTGACGGGAGTTATCGCTCGACTGCGAGCGCGCGAATCTGGTCGGCGATCCGTCGGGCGGCATCGGGATGCGCCAATGACCGTGCCTTCTCGCCCATCGCGTGCAGTTGATCGGGATCCCCCAGTAGGCCGAGCAGCGTATCGAGCAGCCGATCCGCGGTGGCGTCCTGCTCCAGCAACATAACGGCAGCTCCAGCGTCGACCAGCACCTCGGCATTTCTGCGTTGGTGATCGTCGGCAGCGGCAGCGAAAGGGATGAGCAGCGCCGGCTTGCCAGCGGCCGCCAGTTCGGCCACTGTGCTGGCGCCGCTGCGCGCCAGTATCAGATCGGCCAAAGCAAATTGGGCTGGCATCTCTTCTAAAAACGGCTCGACTTGCCAGCGATCGGCAAGCGCGCCGCTGGCCGCGTAATCCGCGCGCGTTTGCTCGGCAAGGCGCGATCCAGCCTGATGCAGGATGGTAAGGGTCGGCAGGGCTTCGAGCAGCCGGGGGGCAATGGCCGCCATCTGTTCGTTCAGCACGCGACCACCCTGGCTACCGCCGAAGACCAGTAAACGCAACGATCCGCCTGCGGGCCTCGGCTGTATGTCAAAGAACTCCAACCGTACAGGGATGCCGGTTACCTGCGCATTGCGAAACCAGGCTGCGGCGGGAGGGAAGTTGACAGCGGCGGCGCTCACTCGTTTGCCAATCAGCCGATTCGCCAGGCCGGGCGCGGCGTTGGGTTCAAAGGCCAGGGTTGGAACTCTGCTGAGAATCGCGGCCAGCATGGCGGGGCCGGAGGCGTAACCTCCCACTCCGACCACCACGTGTGGCTTGAATTCGCGCAGCAAGGCGAAGCAGCGGGCCACGCCCAGGGGAAGGTCTAGCAGGGTACGCAGCTTTGTCATCAGGCTGACGTTTTTGAGTTGGCCGACCGGGATCAATTCCAGGCGATACCCGGCAGCGGGCACAAGTCTGGTCTCCAGACCGCGCGAGGTGCCGACGAAGCGCACTTCCGCCTGGAAGCGATCCTCGAGCTCCCGTGCGATGGCGAGGGCGGGAATGATGTGACCTCCGGTGCCGCCGCCTGCAATGAGAACGCGGAGTCTTCGCTTCCCTTCTGCCATCGCGCTCAGTCAATCTCCCGGGTAATGTTCAGCAGCACACCGATGCTGGCCAGCATGATGAAGAGCGATGTGCCGCCGGAAGAGATGAACGGAAGCGGGATGCCTTTTGTGGGCACCAGCGCCAGCACCACGCTGATGTTGAAAAATGCCTGGATGAGCACGGTGCTGGTAATTCCGAAGGCAAGAAAGCGGGCGAAGGGGTCCTTCGACAGAATGGCTGCGCGCAATCCGCGGCACCCCAGCGCGACAAAGAGCGCGACGATGAACAGCGCGCCGATCAGCCCCAGCTCTTCCGCGATATTGGCGAAAATGAAGTCGGTATGGGGCTCCGGCAGATAGAAGAGCTTCTGCCGGCCTTCCATGTATCCCAGCCCATGCAGGCCGCCGGTGCCCACCGCAATGAGCGATTGAATGGTGTGGAAGCCGCTGCCTTGCGGGTCTGCTTCTGGATTGAGGAAGGCGAGCATGCGAGCCCGGCGCCACGGCACCCGGAAGAGTAGCCAGTAGAGCGCGGGGGCGGCTCCAAGCAGGGCATAGCCGAGGTACTTCAAATCCATTCCGGCGAGGTAGAGCATCAGCGCCGTGACCCCAGCGCATACAATTGCCGTACCCAGGTCGGGCTCCTTCACAATTAGCGCGATGAAGATCAGGCTGGGCATGGCAGCGGGTATCAGGGTCTTGCGCCAATCGTGAATCGCCTGCATGCGATTTTGCAGGAACCACGCCAGAAAGAGTACCAGCGCGGGTTTGGCTATCTCCGACGGTTGAAAGGTGAAGAAGTTGCCGAAGCGGATCCAGCGGTGAGTTGCATGCGAACCAGGCACCAGGAAGACACTCAGCAAAAGCAGCGTACAGATGGCTATAAAGGGGAAGACCACCTGAGGACGATTGAGGATGCGGTAATCCATCTGCATCAGGCCGGTCATGGCCACCAGGCCGACCAGCGCCCACAGAGCCTGCTTGGTCACAAACGTATAGGGCGCGCCGAATCGCTCCTTCGCCATCACAGCGGAGGCACTGAAGACCATCACCAGTCCGATCACGACCAGCAGCAGCGTGACCCCGAAGAGCCATTTGTCCACGCCTACGCGTTTTGCCATATACCCAACCCGCGGCGCTCCAGCACAATATCTTTGAACACCCGCCCGCGATGTTCGTAGCTGTCGAACTGGTCGAAACTGGAGCAGGCGGGGGCCAGCAGCACTACATCGCCCGGCACTGCCTGATTGCCCGCTCGCTGGATCGCTTCTTTTAAAGTATGGGCGGAGACGATTGGCACGGTGCCGCGGATCTGCGTTTCAATCTTCTCCGCGGCAGCGCCGATGGTGTAAACCGCCTTCACCCGTTGTCGCAGCAACTGGTTCAGCAGGGCGTAGTCGGAGTTCTTATCCTTACCGCCCAGGATCAAGTGAATGTTGCCGGGAAAAGACTCGATTGCTTTTGTCGTCGCGTCCACGTTCGTCGCCTTGGAGTCGTTGTAGTATTCGACTCCATTGATCTTCGCTACAAATTCCAGGCGGTGTTCTACGGCTCTAAAACCAGCGACTGCGTGACGAATGGCTGACGGACTGGCACCCGCGAGGCGAGTAGCGCAGACAGCGGCGAGCACATTCTCAACGTTGTGCGCGCCTTTGAGGTGAATCTCTGTGAGCGGCAGAATGGTTTCCGGCTGCTCACCCTTGCCTCCACGGAAGACGATGTTGCCATCGTGGACGTACGCTCCTTCCGCGACAGGCTTGCTGCGACTGAACCAGAAAATCCTGGAGCTTGCGCGGGGAGCCGCTTTGACCGTTCGCGGATCATCGGCGTTCAGCACCAGCCAATCCGAGCTGTCCTGGGAAAGGAAGATTCTCTCCTTCGCCGTTGCATAGTTGTCGAAGGTACCGTGGCGGTCGAGGTGATCGGGCGTGATGTTCAGGATGACAGCGATCTCGGGATGAAATTGCTGGGTCGATTCCAGTTGGAAGCTGGATACCTCGAGTACCGACCAGCCGTCCGGGCGGCTCTGCTCCACCAGCGCGATGACGGGCACGCCGATATTTCCACCCACTGCAACCGCGAAGTCAGCGGCCTCAAGAATTTCTCCACACAGGGTGGTGGTGGTGGTCTTGCCGTTGGAACCAGTAATCGCCAGCGTCTTGCCCTTGAGGTAGCGCGAGGCTAGTTCCAATTCACCGATCACTGGCAAGCCAAAAGTTTTGGCCTGTGCGAGTTCCGGAGTCTTCAGGGGCACTCCCGGGCTGACGATAATCAAATCCTGGCGGCGGAAGGTCATCAATCCGTGGCCACCCGCCTCTACCGCAATACCCTCTTCGAGCAATCCCGGGATTTCCTTGGCGAGAGCTTCCGCACTGCGCAGATCGGACACGGTCACTTGTGCCCCCTGGTGACGGAGGAACAATGCCGCCGCAAGCCCTGATTTGCCTAATCCGACGACCAGAACTTTCTTGCCCTTGAGTTCCATAGCTACTAGTCCCATATCAACCTGTGTTTTCCGCCGCGACCCATTGACGGGGCAAGCCATTCTCCCACCAGGCCACACCGCTTAGAGCAATTCACTTTTGCGCCACTTAGCGGTGAGGCAGCTACGGGTGGAGTTCTTCAACGGAACAGCCTCGTCGTCCTCGATTTCCAACTCTACACCGAAACTAAAATTGCTCTACCGGAGTTTCAGCGTGGTGAGTGCAAAGAGTGCAAATATCAGGGCGCCAATCCAGAAGCGCGCGATGATTTTCGACTCTGACCAGCCCATCAGCTCGAAGTGATGGTGGAGGGGAGCCATTCTAAAAATTCTTTTCTTGCGCAGCTTGTAACTGCCCACCTGCAGGATGACCGAGAGACCCTCGAGCACGAAGATGCCGCCAATGAACGGCAGTAGCAGCTCCTGTTTAATGATCACCGACACGGTCCCAATCGCGCCACCCAGCGCCAGCGATCCTACATCTCCCATAAAGATTTCGGCCGGGTGAGCGTTGTACCAGAGAAAGCCTATGCTTGCGCCGACCATCGCTCCGCAGAAGACTGTCAGCTCGCCCACCATAGGCATCCGCTGCAATTCAAGATAATCAGAAAACACCACATGGCCGCTGACATAGGTAAGCACTGTGAGTGCGCCCCCGGCAATGATGGTGCATCCGATAGCCAGTCCGTCGAGCCCGTCCGTCAGGTTAACGGCGTTGCTGGAGCCGACGATAACGAAGGTGACGAATGCGATGAAGGGCAGAAACGCCAGCATCCCCAAGTGCGGGATGCCGCCGAGAGCATGGATGGCCAGGTCGGGGCGAAAGCGCTTCACGAACGGCACCATCAGGTGGGTGGAGTAGGTGCCCCGTTGTTGCATCAGCACCAGCACCACGGCAATGGCGACACTCGCCAAGGTCTGATAGCCCAGCTTGGCGCGAGCCGTTAATCCCAGGCTCCTGCGATGAATCACCTTGATGTAGTCATCGGCAAACCCGATGGCGCCGAAAGCCAGCGTCGCCACCATGACCATCCAGACCAGCGGGTTGCTAAGGTCGGACCAGAGCAGGGTGGGCAGCAGGATGGCGATGCCGATGAGCACGCCACCCATGGTAGGAGTTCCGGCCTTCTTCTCATGTCCCTGGGGACCATCTTCGCGGATGTACTGTCCAATTTGGAACTCGCGCAATTTCTCAATGACGTAAGGCCCGATGAGCAGCGCGATCAACAACGCGGTGAAGCTTGCGAAGGCAGTGCGAAACGTCAGATACCGGAAGATTCGGAATGGTCTGAAATAGGGAAACAGCTTTTGGTACAGCAGCCAGTAAAGCAAGCTTCCTCCGGCAAAACAGGCGGGTTCTCCACCCGTTCTCCCACTGAGCCAGCCAGTGGGTAAAGACATAGGAGAAAAAGTATGTGCGCCTATCTGCCTATCTTACAATTGCGCGGGCACTTGCACCGGCAATCGGTGCGGGCTAGTCGATGGGCAAGGGGTGCTGAAGTATATTCGCGACTGCATCCGCGGCAGTGTTGAGGAATTCATTTCTTATCATCCGACAATGTAGCGGGCGACAATGCAGCGGGCGGCAGTGCTTCAAGCGCCTGCTCCAAACGTACGCCTCGCGATGCCTTGAGCAGCACCGCATCTCCCGGCTTCAATTGAGACCGCAGCCACGTGCCCGCCTCGGCGGGTGATGCGACGAAGAGTGCTTCAACGCCAGCCTGGCGAGCACCTTCCGCTAGAAACCTCGCGTTGCCCCGCACCCCGACAACCAGGTCAATACCCGCAAGTGCGGCCTCTTTGCCACAGGCGCGGTGCATCTGCGGCGCTTCGGGCCCCAGCTCAAGCATCTCGCCTGCGACCAGGATTCTGCGCTCGGCGGGCATTGCGGCGAGTGCGTGGATCATCGACTTCAACGCTTCGGGATTGGAGTTGTAGCAGTCGTTGACGATACGTGCGCCAGCAATCTCGATTGTTTCTCCGCGCTTGTCGCCGGGCTGCAGCTGCGCCAGTGCGCTGGCGCAGTCTTGCAGCGGGATCCCAGACTCAAGACCGACTGCAATGGCAGCCAGCGCGTTAGTCACATTGTGCCTGCCAATCAAATTCAGCAGCACTGCCGCGCTCTCTTCGCCGGAATGCACCACAAACTCAAGACCGACTCCACCGGGCTCTTGAATCGATGTTGCCCGGGGATCGGCGGAGCGGCCGCTGCCAAAGTAGAAGACCTTGCCGTGGAAGTCGCGGCCGAACTGGGAGACGTAGCGATCGTCGCAGTTGAGAAAAGCCACACCGTGCGGAGGGAGCGACTTGATCAGCTCGAACTTGGCGCGGGCGATGCCGGCAATGCCGTCCGCAAAATTCTCGGCGTGGGCATTGCCAACGTTGGTCACCACGCCCCATTCAGGAGCAGCAATGTCGGCTAGTGCCGCGATTTCTCCCGCGTTGGACATGCCCATTTCCATCACAGCGACCGCATGTTCTGGCTGCAATCTGAGCAGCTGCAGCGGCAGGCCGAAACCATTGTTGAGATTTCCCTGCGACTTCAACACCTTGTAGCGGCGACCGAGCACCAGCGCGATGGCATCCTTGGTAGTGGTCTTGCCTGCGCTTCCGGTAACGCCGATGACGCGACCCGCCCATTGCCTGCGCACCGCTGCCGCCAGCATCTGCAGGGCAGCCAGCGGTTCGGTAACCAGCAGCAGAACGCGCTCCGGCGCGAGCTCACGAAACTCCCCCGCGCGGGATGCCGAGATGACCGCAGCCCGTGCGCCACGATCAAACGCTGCGCGCACGAAGTCGTGTCCATCAAAGTGCTCGCCATGGATTGCGAAGAACAGCTCACCGGGCTGGAGGGTGCGCGAATCAATCGAATAGCCGGAGGCCCAATACCCGCTGGCCGGCTCGTCGAGGCCTGCCACCTCCGGGATGAGAGAGCCATCCGCCCACTCAGCAATCTGCCTCAGGCTGAGCTTCATCTGTGCGCCGCCTCCGGGATGTATCCCAGTTCGACGAGCACTTGCGCCGCGACTGCCGCATCCTCGAACGGCACCGCACCACCGGCGAGTACCTGCACCTTTTCGTGTCCTTTGCCCGCCAGCAGAACAATGTCTCCTGCGGTGGCCGCGCTCAGCGCCAGATAGATGGCACGTGCGCGATCGGGCTCAGCCAGAAACTTGACGCCGGTTTGTTTCAGCCCCGGCATAACGTCTTCGAGAATCGCACTGGGTTCTTCGCTACGGGGATTGTCGGAAGTAAGCACGACGAGGTCGCTGGCCTCGCCCGCCGCCAGACCCATCAAGGGCCGCTTGGTGCGATCGCGATCTCCGCCACAACCGAAGAGCGTGATGACACGACCGCCCGAGGCCTCAACAAACTCGCGGGCCAACGCCGTGAGATTCCGCAATGCGTCGTCGGTGTGCGCGTAGTCCACCACAACAGTGAAGGGCTGCCCTTGATCCACTGTTTGAAAACGTCCGGGAACACAGGCCAGCGCTCGGGCGCCTTCGGCAACCTGCTGCGGCATCAACCCTCGAGCAAGCCCTGCGGCAGCAGCAGCCAGCAAATTCTGCACATTCACCCTACCCGTGAGGCGGGTACGAATGGGGATATTGCCGCTGGGCGTCTGCATATTGAACGACATTCCATTGGGCGTCATCAGCAAGTCGCCAGCGCGAAAATCTCCCTGCCTGACGCCGTAGGCGAAGACCTGGGAACCGGCAGCGCGCGCAATCTCTGTCAGCCTCACGCCGTAGGGATCCTCAGCATTGATTACCGCAACGCGTGGCACTGCGGCCTGCGAGCCATCGAATAGCCGGGCTTTCGCGGCGAAGTAGTTCTCCATGTTCCGGTGATAGTCGAGATGATCGCGGGTGAGGTTGGTGAAGATGGCCACATCAAACCTTATGCCAAAGACGCGCCCCTGCTTCAACGCATGGGACGATACCTCCATGACGGCCTCGGTGGTACCGGCCTCCACTCCTGCAGCGAACAACTCGAGCAGATCGCGGGATTCGGGTGTGGTATGGGGAGATGGCCTAACCTCTCCGGCCACGTGGTACTCGATGGTGCCAACGAGCACGGTCTTGCGGCCAACGGTATTCAACATCGCGTCCAGCAGAAAGGCGGTGGTGGTCTTTCCGTTGGTGCCGGTTACTCCGCTGAGCGCGAGCTTTTTCTCGGGATGATCAAAGAAATTGGCGGACAGCGCTTCCAGGGCGGGACGCCCATACGCGACCTCCACTACGGCGAGGTCGGAGGCATAAATCTCCAGATGATCGAAGGCTTCGCTCGAATCCGTGACAACTGCTCCAGCGCCCGCCGCTATCGCCTTCTTCAGATACTGGTTTCCATCGGTGGTGCCGCCCTTCATCGCAACAAACACGGACCCGGGGCGAACTCGGCGTGAATCGTACTCGACACCGGAGATCTCCAAATCCTCCCCACGACGCAGCACGAAATCCACACCCGATAACAATTCGTCAAATCTCATAGGAAAGGCGATTCTAAATGAGAGCAGCGAATTAGTTCCCTTACCTTCGCTTCGCTGCAGCCGGGATGACATTCCAGGGAGAAAGTTCTCTGATATTGGCTGCCGCATCTTCGCGATTTTGCCAAGCGGGATGTGGCACCCAGCGCTTCCTGCCAGCTCTATCGTCCACAGCGGATGACGATCAGCGTGCCAACGGGAACCATGCTTCCCGGCGCTGGAGCCTGCTCACGGGCAACGCCATTGCCGATTACCTGCACGCCCAGTCCTGCGGCTCCGGCCTGCTCCACCACCTTGCGCATGGTCAGTCCGACAAACGAGGGCACAGAAACCTTGCGTCCCGAATCCACCACGACCGCGCTCTTGCCCGTGACCAAAGCCGTACTTGCGGCCTTGAAGATCTGTGCTGCCTGCGCTTGAGCCGTCGCGGGCAAGGGAGGCAGGACCATCTTCTCCGGCGGTGCTACAGCAGTGGCTGCAGCGGCAGTTCCCGGCGATGAGTCTGCTACTGACGCGTCCGCAGCGACTGGCTGTTTCGGCTCGGGAGGGATTCGGAGCGGATCGTCCGCGGGTAGATCGTTCACCTCGGCAAAGAGCGCGGTGAGGTCTCCAGTGTGTTCCGATGGCGACTCGACGACATCCTTGGCCGGCGGTGGAGGCGGAGTGGACTGTAGCTCAGTATCGTGGCGAACGCCGAGGTACTCCAGCACCTGCTGGGCGACATCGCGAAAAACAGGGCCCGAGACCGCGGTGCCGTAGTAACTGCCGCCAGTGGTGGGCGAATCGATAACGACGGTAACGCTGATGGCGGGATTGTTCACCGGAGCAAATCCCGCGAAGGAGGCTACATATTTTGTCTTGGAGTAAGTATGAGTCGCCACGTCGATCTTCTGCGCCGTGCCCGTCTTGCCAGCGGAAGAGTAGCCGTTGAGAGCTGCGGTCTTGCCGGTTCCATAGAGCACAATGCCTTCCATCATCTTGCGCATCTCGGCGGCGGTCATGGTGGAAATCACGCGATGGGCGCCCTCCGGAAGGGGCTCGGGCAACGCTTCATTGGGATGGAAAGCCATGGGCTTCAACTCCGGGCTGCCCTTCATAATTGGAGTGCTGGCCAGAACGATATGCGGCGGCAGGTAGATGCCGCCATTGGCGATAGTCGAGACCATGGTCACGAGCTGAATGGGTGTAACGCCAATCTCCTGCCCCATTGCCAGCGAACCGATACTGGTCGCTCCCCAGCGGCGGGTCGGACGAACGAGCCCACGAGTTTCACCCGGAAGCTCGACGCCGCTGCGCGAACCAAATCCATAGTTCCGGATGTACTGGTAGAACTTGTCATTGCCTATCTTCATGGCGAGCTTGACGGCGGCAACGTCGCTCGACTCCCACAGCGCCTTCTCCACCGTCACGCGGCCCAGCCCGCTATGTGAATCATGGATGGTGCGACCGAAGATGGTGATCTTGCCGTTTTGGCAATCGATGATGTCGCTGGGCCGGGCCACCTTCTCTTCGAGCGCTGCGGAGTACGTAACCAGTTTGAAGGTGGATCCGGGCTCGTATACATCGCTGACGGCGTGGTTGCGCAGTAGTTCTGTATTGGAGTGCTTGAAGTCGTTGGGGTTGAACGCAGGCCGGATCGCCAGCGCCAGAATCTGTCCGGTATGCGGATCCTGGACCACGACCGTACCATTCAGCGGCCGGGTGCGCTCCATGGCGGCGTCAAGGGCACGCTCGGCCATGAACTGAATGTTTTCATCCAATGAGAGAACCAGGTTTTCGCCCGCCAGGGGATCATGCTCCTCGCTGCCCAGCACGTGGCGCTTGGCGTCGAGCGCGGTCAACATTCTGCCTGAGGTGCCGTGGAGCTCGTCATCGAACTGGCGCTCAAGGCCGCCGAGGCCGTTGTCGTCGGTTCCGACATAGCCCAGCACCTGGGCACTGATCTGATTGTTGGGGTAGAAGCGCTTGAACTCCTTCTGAAAATAGATGCCCTTCAGGTTCAGCGCCTTCACGCTCTCGACGGTAGGAGCGTCGAGCTTGCGCGCCACCCAGGCAAAGTTTCTGGAGGCATTCAGGCGTGCGGCAATTTGCGATGCCGAGGTAAAGCCATCCGTGGGATCGACGTGCACAATGCGCGCCAGCGCGGCTGCGCTCTGGTCTTTCTCGGTCATCTCCGAGGGAACGGCGTACACCGAATCTACCAGCACGGTCATCGCCAGTTCGTTGAGGTTACGGTCATACAAAACGCCGCGGCGCGGAGCTACCTCAAATGTCCGCTGTTGCTGGCGGGCGGCTCGGTCTACCCACTCGTGGTGGCGAATGACCTGCAGCCAGACCAGCTTGCCGCAGATAATTACCACCCATAGAAAAAGGAAGGCCGCGATCCATAGAAAGCGGATCCGGCGTACCGGGGCCCCGACATCTGGCTTGAGCTTGTTTTGAGTAGAGAAAGCACCCGGCTTCACTTCGGCCACGCCTCTCCTTTTAGCGTAGCGTTGGCATTCGAGGCAAGGCCTCAGCCAGAACGGGAGTGCTTGCCTCGGGTACAAACTCGGGACGGACTACCTGGCCGGGTTTAGGAGTATCCAGGCCGAGTTGGCGTGCCATGCGGTCGATGCGCCCGGGATCGCAGAGTTGTGCTTCGCTCAGGCGAAGCTGCCGGTTCTGCTCTTTCAACAATTCTTTCTGCTGCTTCTCCGCTTCCACGCGGTAGCCAGACTCAATGGCGCTGAAGTGCTGCCACCCGTACACCATCACCAGCAGAAACAGAAACGTCATGGCGGCGGAAAACAGCCGCATCTCGCGGGTGCGAACGGGATCATCCGCCGCAACCAGTCTGGAATTGTCAAGGTGCTTAACGAAGAAGACTTCAGGAGTGGGTCCGCGGCGCGCGCGCTGCTGCGCGGCAAACAAGGACAGGTTCCGTTCTACCAATGCTTCGGCGTTGGGCCGGACTGCCTGCATCATTCCCGCTATTACCCGTGTGGCCATCGTCTTCTCTCCGCTTGTGCGCTGTGCTCGAAACTTTTAGTTCCCCTCTTTAACGATCGGGCCCGGATCGCTAATTGGTGGAGGGAGTTTCAAATTGGGTCGTCTTTACTTTCGCCTTGTACCGCGGTGGGACGACCCCGGGCCCGATCCTTGCCACGACGAATCTTCTGCCGTGAATTTCGTGTCTTGCTCGATTCTTTCGGCCGCGCGCATCTTTGCGCTGCGTGACCTTGGATTGCGATCCGTCTCCTCGGCCGTTGCCGTCAACGGCTTACGGGTGAGAATCTCGTAAATCCCCTGCTTCGCTCCTTCGCGGAGTGCGTCCTTGGCCAGCCGGTCTTCGAGAGAGTGGAAGCTGATGACTACCAGCCTGCCGCTCGGCCTGAGAAGCCCTGGTGCCTGCTCCAGCAATGCCTTGATCTCGTCCAACTCGCCGTTCACATAAATTCGGAGCGCCTGAAAAGTTCTGGTTGCGGGATGAATGAAATGCCGCTCGGATTTCATGGTCGGGGCGCAAGCTGCTACAACTCTGGCCAATTCCGCCGTTGTTGCAATCGGCCGCGCCCTGACAATGGCTCTGGCGATTCTCCGCGACCTCCTTTCCTCTCCGAATTCGTAAATCAGGTTGGCGAGATCTTTTTCGTCTGCCCGATTTACCACTTGTGCGGCGGTGACCCCGATACGCGGATTCATGCGCATATCCAACGGTCCATCCGCCTGAAAACTAAATCCTCTGTGCGCCTCACCAAGCTGCATCGAGCTGATGCCGAAGTCGGCGAGAATTCCATCGACGCTTGCCACTTGCAGCTTTTCGCCCGCTGTCGAAAATTCCTCGTCAATCAACTCCACCCTAGGCATTTCCGCCCCCAGCTCCTGGGCTAGTCTGGCCAGGTTTTCCCGGGCGATTGCCATCGCTTCAGGATCCCGGTCAAAGGCCACCAGCTTGCCGCCCGGCCCTAACAGTCGCGCAATAGCACTGGAGTGGCCAGCCATTCCCAAGGTCGCGTCTATATAAGTTCCGCCTGGCCGCACATTGAGATACTGGATCGCATCTTGTAAAAGAACTGGCACATGCCGCTCGTCCTGCCCGACCATGTGGTCCCCCTCAGGGGCTAATTGAGCCAGAGCCCTATAGGCCAAAGCTCGCCAATGCCTGTTCGTCTTCCGCCGTCAGCGGATTCGAATCCATGTGCTGACGGAAGGCGTCGTGGTTGGTCACTTCGAGGTATGTCTGCATCCCGAAGACGACCACATCGCCTGTAACCTTGGCTGACTCCCGCAAAATCTGGGGAAGCAGCAACCTGCCCTGCGCATCGATCTCGGCCAGCTGACCGTAGTAGTTCACCCGGTCCAGCAGCTTTTTCTTGGCAGCATTGAAGTTGGGAATCAGCGCCAACTTCGCTTCAATCTTTTCCCACTCCTGCAAGGGGTAGATCTCGGCCACCCGACCATCCTTGCTGGTGATGTAAAACTGGGTGCCATACTGTTCATCCACCAGGCGCTTGAAGTCTGCCGGCAGCTTGAGGCGACCCTTCTCGTCCACTCGGGTTGGGTGATTCCCACGAAACATTGCAAAACCCGCTTTACCACTACACAGAAATCCGGTGCGTTCAGCCCCCCGGTAACTCCCTAACTCGCCTCTCGGCTGCAGATCTGGGGATCGCCGCCATTACCGGAACAGGAACAGCATTCCGCAGAGCATTCCAGCGCCGTAAATCGTGACGATTGCTCCACCGCGTAAGATTTGATCGCGCATGTTCGTTGCCCCTTTCTCTCGAGTTGAGGTGATTGTCGGTCAGAAGTGTTATTGCTTGACCACTTTCGACCACTTTCGTCCACATCGTAGCGCACGCGTTGGTAGTGTCAAAGCGGAAATATGGCCGAATCCCAAGGTTTGGTGAATGTCTTGTGGAAAACCCTACAGAAAGTATCCTCGCGGGCGGGTAGTACCAGCGATAGTGTTGACTGGCGTGATTCCGACCCCGGCTACCTACTTGTCAGAACGGGCTTCTGGCGGTAGGAAATTTCCCTGGCCTTCTTGAATCCGCATTTCCAGGTCCTCCAGATTCTCTCTTGCCCGAGCCCGCCGGCGTACGTCGAAGAGCAGGTATGCGACGACGACGGCGTTTCCCAGAAAGAGCGCGAGCTTGACCCAGGTGAGGTGGCGAATGACCTCAAACATCTCCCACGGCAGAAAGGAGGCGGTGACGATGATAGTGAGGTATTCCGCCCAGGCTTTTTCCAGCAGCAGGCCTACGCCCTCGACCACGTCGATGACGGCATAGCTGAAGATGGCAGTGCTGATCATTCTGATCCGGTGGTCGGTGAGCAGGGCGACTTTGTCCAGAACCGCATTGACAAAGTGGCTCTCAGGATCGAAGTTCAGGTCGCTCAGCCCTTTAGAAAACAGGTCGACCACATCTTTATGCAGCAGGTGCACGGCCCCGATGCCTATCAGTATGAACAGCACGGACTTCAACAGCTTGAGTACGCCGATGACCAGCAACCAGCGGTTGTGGTGGCTTGTGAGAGTTTTGCTAGCGATGTGACCCACGACTGGAGTTTGCATCTTCCCCGGATATCTTCGCAGACTCCTCCATTCAGGAGTGCGCTTAATATACGGTAGCTCACGGAGCACGGTTACGCATAGACACGCGGCTCCCTATATCGGGAAGGACGCTGATGGGATTTCTGATCCTCGTGATTGTCGCGTTCGCCGCCGGCTGCGGCCTGAGCGTCCAGGCGGGGGTGAATGGGCGGCTTGGTGCGGAGAGTGGGCAGCCGGTCTGGGCGACACTCGCCTCCTTCCTGATCGGCCTGGTCTTTCTGCTTCCATTCACCTTCCTGCCGCGGAACAACTGGCCGGCAATGGAACAGTTAAGCGTGATTCGCTGGTGGGCCTGGACGGGCGGGTTGATCGGGGCGGCCTACGTTCTCTCGACGGTGGTGATAGCGCCCCGCCTCGGCGCCACGGTGTTCTTCGCGATAGTGGTCGCCGGGCAGATCGTGATGGCCCTGATACTCGATCATTACGGATGGCTCGGCTTTCCACGTCATCCCGTGAACACAATGCGACTGCTGGGCGCAGTGTTGATGATTGTAGGAGTCTTCCTGGTGCGTCGTTTCTAGTTCCCTCCGGATTTTCATCTGGCTATCAGAATCGTCGAATTTTTTTTGGCGGACGCATAGAGCAGTCCCTTCGTTTGATTCCTTTCGTTGCGTACGCACTCTGATCAAAGTGTGTAGACGAAGCAATGTGTCGATTCGTCTGAATCCAGAAATGCAAATGGCACGTTCTAAATCCAAAGCCGTTAACCCAACTTACTACCAACGTAAGAAACCTTGAAAGGAACTCAAATGAAGAAAACATTTCTAGCAGTTTTGATGGCAGCAACCATTGGTATGACCTCGATGGCTGCCTCCGCACAAATGAATGAGAAGCACAGCATGGGTCATATGAAGAACCCCAAGGTGGGCGGAGCCGAGATGTCTCCCACCAAGAACATTATTGAGAACGCCGTCAACTCAAAGGATCACACCACGCTGGTAGCTGCGGTTAAAGCGGCTGGCCTTGTAGAAACGCTGTCCGGCCCGGGGCCATTCACTGTTTTCGCCCCCACAAACGAAGCCTTTGCCAAGCTCCCCGCCGGCACGGTAGACACCCTGCTGAAGCCTGAGAACAAGGATCAGCTGGCAAAGATCCTCACCTATCATGTAGTAGCAGGAACAGTAACTGCAAAAGAACTGGTGCAAAAGATCAAGGCAGGCGGGGGCAAGGCTATGTTGACGACAGTGAGTGGAGGAACGCTTACTGCAACCACCAAGGGCGGCAAAGTTATGCTGACCGACGAGAAGGGTGGAATGGCAACTGTAACGATTGCAAATGTAATGCAGTCGAATGGCGTCATCCACGTGGTCGATTCGGTTCTTCTTCCTAATTAGTTGATTGGTTGAGACAAATGTAAAGAGCGAGGGTGCTTTCGAGCACCCTTTACTCTTGTCCGGCGCAAACTCAATATGTTGGGGCGTAATGCAGAATATGCAGAGTCGGTTCCGAGCGGAGCACTGGGTCCCCTTCCCGCCTAAAGTCGTCTTCGCTTTCTTCGCGAACCCGGCCAACCTTCCAGCGCTGATGCCTCCGTGGCAAAGAGCATGGGTGGAAAAAGTAATTTTGATTGCCCCGCCGCTTTTGCCGGATGATCCACCGCGCCCATTCGCTGCCGGAGCCGGATCACGGATCACCATTACCTTCTGCCCCGTACCGCTGCTCCCGCTGCGGCTGCCGTGGGATGCGGTAATCACCGACTTCGAATGGAATCGGATTTTCTGCGATGAGCAGCGGCCACGCGGACCCTTCCACTACTGGCGGCACCGGCACACCTTCACGCCGGAGGCTAGGGGAGCGGCGGCCGGTACGCGAGTGGCAGACGACCTGGAGTATGAATTGCCCCTCGGTTTGCTGGGCGACATCGCCAACAGAATGCTGGTGGCCCGCCAGATTCGCGGGATCTTTGCTTACCGCCAGGGGCGGCTGCTGGAGTTGCTTACGGCTCCCGCAGCGCGAACGGTTTAGCGGACTCGTGCCACCACGTGCGAGGCCGCAACCCTATCAAGTAACGGCAGCAATTTTTCGAGCGCTGCTTCCACGCTGATTCCGTGACGCTTGCGCAACTGATCTGGCTTGCCGTGTTCGATAAATTGATCGGGCCAGCCGATGCGCACGACGGGCACCTCGATCTGCATCTCGTTCAACGCTTCCAAAACCACGCTGCCGAAGCCGCCCATCAGCACATGGTCTTCAAACGTAACAATCGCAGTTACTTTATTGGCATAAGCAGAGAGAAGCTCGCGATCCAGAGGCTTAACGAAGCGGGGATTTATCACAGCCGCCGAAAACCCCTTGAGTTCCAGTGCCTGTGCCAGCTCCTTCGCCATGGGAAGCATGCCTCCCAAGCCAAAAATAGCGATGTCTTGACCGTCGGAGATGATCTCGGCCTTGCCAATCGCCAACGCGGTGGGATGTTCCTTGACGACGGATCCTGGTCCGATGCCGCGTGGGTAACGAATCGCACAGGGGCCGGGCTGCAACGTGGCCGTGAACATCATGTCTGCCAGCTCGTCTTCGTCCTTGGGATCCATGTGAATGATGTTCGGAATCCCTCTTAGATAGGAAATATCGAACAGGCCGTGATGAGTCGCGCCGTCGTCGCCCGAAAGACCGCCGCGATCCATGCAGAAGACCACCGGGAGATTCTGCAAGCACACATCGTGCACGATGGGATCGAAGGCCCGTTGCAGAAATGTGGAATATATGGCGCAGAATGGTCTGAATCCCCGGCTCGCCATACCCGCCGCGAAAATAACCGCGTGCTCTTCCGCGATGCCTACGTCGAAATAGCGTTTGGGATGATGGGGGCGAAACAGATCGAGAGCGGTCCCATTTGGCATGGCAGCAGTGATCGCCACCACTTTCTCATTTTGATTCGCCAGCTTGACCAGGGTGTCGGCAAATACTTCGGAGTAAGTGCGCTGGCCAACTGCCTTGGTCTCCCCCGTTTCAGGATCGTAGGGTCCCAGGCCGTGAAACTTCTTTTGCTTGTCGAGAGCGGGTTGGAAGCCTCGCCCTTTTTGCGTAATGGCGTGCAGCAGAACGGGGCGGTCCTGGGTTTTGAGAAACTTCAGGGTTTCGATCATGAGGCCGACGTTGTGTCCGTCCAGCGGGCCGTAATAGGTCAGGCCAAACTCCTCAAAGAGCATCGATGGCCAGAGCATGCCCTTGGCGGCCTCCTCGGCTTTGCGGACAACGTTCACGGCAGTCTTGCCACCGAAACGCTCCAGCAGGCGACCGGCACTGTCGTGCAGGTGGTTGTAACGCTCGTTGGTCACGATTTTATGCAGGTAGTTGGCGATCGAACCGACGTTGCGATCGATGGACCACTCATTGTCGTTGAGGATGACGATCAGGCGACGAGTCGATTCGCCGATATTGTTCAGCGCTTCATAAGAGATGCCGTTGGTGAAGGCTGCATCTCCAGCGAGGGCGACGACGTGTTCCCTGGTGCCTGCCAGGTCGCGAGCCACGGCCATGCCCAGCGCCGCCGAGAGAGCGGTGCCTGCGTGACCCGCCCCGAAGGCGTCGTGCCTGCTCTCGGCGCGCATCATGAAGCCGTTCAGGCCGCCGGGCTGGCGGATGGTGTCGAACTTCTTGCGGCGTCCGGTGAGCAGCTTATGGATGTAGGCCTGGTGACTGACGTCGAAGACAAACTTATCCGTGGGGGTGTCAAAAACGTAGTGCATGGCGAGGGTAAGTTCCACGACGCCCAGATTCGGCCCCAGATGACCACCGGTAATGGACAGGACATGAATCAGGCGTTCGCGTATTTCCTGTGCCAGCGTCTCCAGTTGAGAGATGGAAAGGCTCTTGATATCGGCAGGCGAATTGATCTGGTCGAGTAGGCTCGGCATTCGTTGGACCGTTTGCTCCGGCGCGGAAATCTCTCCGAACCGCCGCCTACCCACAGCATGAAAAAAGACTCCTGACGGAGGGAGCCTTAGCTCTTGATTATACCAAGCCGCACTGATTTGAAAGGGATTCGATGCAGTAATTCCGTTGCCCCGCCACTGTGATAGGCGGAAGCCCGTGATTCAATCCTCGAGCGCGGCCACGGCGCCCGGGGAGGGGACCTCGATTCCAAACTGTCCTTCCCACTGGGCAACCACCACGCTGGCGAGGCAATTGCCGATTACGTTGATGGTGGTTCGGCCCATATCCATGATGGCGTCGATGCCCAGGATGAGAAAGATCGGCTCCACCGGCAGGCGGAAAGTGGCGGCGGTCGCCAGCAACACTACCAGCGTCGCACGGGGAACACCGGCAACGCCTTTGCTGGTGAGCATAAGGGTCGCGACCATCATGAGTTGCTGACCCCATCCCATGGATATGCCGGCAGCCTGCGCGACAAAGACCGAGGCCAGAGCGAGATACAGGGTCGAGCCATCGAGGTTGAAGCTGTAGCCCGCGGGGATGACAAAGCTGACGATGCGGCGGGGTACGCCCAGCGCCTCCATCGCCTCCATGGCGCGGGGCAGCGCCGCCTCAGAGGTGCTCGTGGCAAAGGCGATCGTTGCCGGTTCCGATACAGCGCGCAGAAAGCGCCGCAGCGGAACACGCGCCACGAGCGCCACCGGCAGCAGGACAAGGACGGCAAATGCCAGCAGCGCGAGGTAGAGCGTCAACAGCAGCTTGCCCAGGTTGACCATCACGCCCAGGCCGGAGTGGCCCACGGTGTAAGCCAGCGCCGCTCCCACGCCGATTGGGGCGAAATACATCACGATGTTGGTGAACTGGAACATCGTTTCGGTAAGCGATTCGGCAACCCGCAGGAGGGGAACACGTTTATCGTCGGGGAGGCGGCCTAAAGCCAGGCCAAAAATTACTGCGAAGACGGCCACCTGCAGGATCTGATTCTCGGCGACGGATTTGGCGATGTTCTCGGGAAAAATGTGCAGCAGGAACTGCTCCCAGCTCAGCGGCTCGGCGGGGGGCAGGGGCACGGGGCTGCTGGCGGTCTGCTGCGGCACGGCTAGTCCCACGCCAGCGCGGCTGATGTTGATGGCGGCCAGTCCGATAAAGAGCGCCAGCGTCGTCAGCACCTCAAAATAGATCAGCGATTTCAGTCCCAGGCGGCCGATGCCCCCGGAACTTCCATCCTTCGAGCGGCCGTGGGCCGCTACCCCGGTAATCAGCGAGCCGAGGATTAGGGGAGCGACGATAGTCTTGATCATGCGCAGGAAGAGGTCGCTCAACACGCGCAAATGAACCGCGGTCGCGGGAGCGTCCAGGCCGAGCTCGATGCCGGCCAGCATCGCCCAGAAAATCCAGAGGGTCAGCGATCTCCGGCGCAGGGCGGCCCACGCCGATGCCGTCAAGGCGATGATCCGCAAAATGAATGGCAGCAGGTGCAACCGTGTTTCGGGATGCCAGAAGACCGGCAGAAGAACGCCCACCAGAAAGAGCGCCACGCTCACTAGCAGAATCACTGGAGACTGCGCCCACTTCTTTCGCATGTCTGCGGGCGCGGCTGGGGTAGCGCTGTCATAGTGCTCTGGCGGCAAAGCTACTTCCTTTTTGGGGCAAAATTGCAGGCGACTCCAGCGTATCCGATGGGCCGCCTACCCATGACAGAAATTGATGCAGCGGAAGTTTCCGTGCTGGCATGTTGCGCTGTCAACGCCCGGGTTCATCCATCTTCCGATCAGGCCCCTGACTCAGGTGTGGGCGGCGCGGGATACCATACCTATTACGCGGAGATATGGAAAACGATTTAGCGTGGGCCCCTTCTCCCGTATTGGGTATCAAAACCTATGAAAGCCTTCCTCGCACCGATGGTTTTGCTCGCCAGCCTCACTCTTGCCGGAATTCCCCGATTGCGGGCGCAGATGCTCGATCCCCTTGCCAAGCCGCAGAGTTCGGCCCAGTTCACCGATCCGGCGGAGAATCCGGGCCGGGCCTTCCTCTTCGATCTGGAAGCACGTTTTGCCCGCGCCACAGCAGAAGGTGGAGGCCCCGCGTTTGCCCTATACTTTGCCGAGGACGCCGTCACACTCTCGAATGGTAAGGGGCCCGTCAGCGGGCATGCCGCTATCGCAGCGGGAACGACGTGGTCGCCAAAGGACTACCAACTGACCTGGACTCCCCAGGGGGGACAGATGTCTCCCTCCGGCGACATGGGCTTTACCTGGGGACACTATGCAGGCCGCTCCAAGGATCGCAACGGCAATCCCGTAGTGTCGAACGGAAGATATATGACCATCTGGCGCAAGCAGGCGGATGGGGCTTGGAAGGTAGTGCTTGATTCCAGCAACGACGAACCCCCGGCAGCAGCCGATTGCTGCAAGCTGCCGTGACATTTCAGACACAGGAATCAACCTTGATTCCCTGTCCGAAGCCCGGTCACATCACCGGTAACACGACTTTGAGCACCGATGTGGGATGTCCATAAGTAGTGACTGGCTCTAAGGTTGCAGCACGCAGAAGCTTCCTCTTTGCAACAATGCAGGTAAAGGATCGAAGCGGGCCACAATGTCTTTAGACCCCTTGGTGATGCAGCGAGAAGAAGCCGAAAGGCTGAGAGCCCTGCTGCAATATGAAACCCTCGACACTCTTCCCGACCCGGCGCTCGATGACATCGCGCGTCTGGCGGCGGAGATATGCCGTGGGCCATATGCCTTCGTGGGTTTCATTGACGCCAGCCGCGTCTGGTTCAAGGCGCGCTACGGCTTCGAGGAGCGCGAGCGTGCTCGAGTTTCTTCGGCGTGCCAGTACACGCTGCACGATCCCAGGCCGCTGCTGATCGCGGACGCGCGCGAGGACATGCGTTTCGCCCCGGTCGGCATCTTTCTTGCACCACATATCAACTGCCGTTCTTACGTCGGAGCCCCGCTGATATCGCACTCGGGCCACGTGATCGGCACGCTCGCCGTTTTGTCGCCGGAGCCCGACGCCTTTACTGCACAGCAGGGGGCGATGCTGCAGATCCTGGCGGCACAGGTTGTCACGCGCATTGAGTTTTACGCGCGGGTGCGCATGCAGGAGCGGGGAGTGCGTGCACGCCAGCGCATTGAGCGGGCGCTGACGGTAGAACGCAATTTCGTCTCCGCTGTGCTCGACACCATCAGCGCTCTGGTGCTGGTGCTCGATACCGCCGGACGCATTGTGCGCTTCAACCGCGCTTGCGAAAACATATCGGGCTACACCTTCGGCGAACTGGTTGGACGCTCCTTTCCCGAAGAGCTGTTCATGGCCCAGGAACGCACCTATGCCATGCAGATGATCGACGAGGCCCGCGCAGGTAAGCTGGTGGGGAACTATGAGATTCACTGGTTGCCGCGCGTTGGGCGCAAGCGCCGCATTGCGTGGACCGCCACTCCGCTTACAGATGCCAACGGCGAGGTGAACTTCATCATCACCACCGGAGTAGATGTTACCGAGCAGCGCGAAGCCGAGATGGCGCTGCGCGCGAGCGAGACGCGCTATCGGCAACTGGTGGAAGGCAGCCTGGCCATGGTGTGTACCCATGATTTAGAGGGGCGCATCCTGTCCATCAATCCCCATGCGGCACAGGGCCTGGACTACTCCGTTGACGAGCTTGTGGGCAAGTTAATGACGGACCTGATTCCGGAAAACCATCTAGCCGATTTCGAGCGGTATCTCACCGCCGTCCAAAGCAACAAGGAGGATAAGGGTCTGCTATACCTCCGCCGCAAGCATGGTGGCGTCTGCGTAATGGCGTACAGCAACAAGTTGATCCAATTGCCGGACGCCGAGTCTTTCGTCCTGGGGCACGGCATTGACATCACGGAGAAGACGGACGCGGAAGAAGAACTGCATACGTTGATGCGGCAGCGCGAGTCCATCCTCAAGTCGGTTGGCGACGGCATCTGCGGCATGGATATGGATGGCAGGTTGACCTTCCTGAATCCCGGCGCCGCGCAGATGCTGGGCTATGAGGCGGATGAGATTCTGGGCGCAAACATGCACAAGCTGGTGCACCACTCGCACCCCGACGGCAGCCCCTACTACGCGGAAGATTGTCCTATCGACGCCAGCCTGCACCGCCATACGCCCATCCGTGTGCTCGACGAGGTGTACTGGCGCAAGGACGGTACCAGTTTCCCGGTGGAGTATGTAGCCTGCCCCCTGGTTGATAATGGCCGCACTACCGGTATCGTGGTCGCGTTCCAGGACGTGACCGAACGCCGCCGCCTGGAGCGCATGAAGGACGAATTCATCTCCACCGTCAGCCACGAACTGCGTACGCCGCTCACGTCGTTGCGTGCCGCGCTGGGACTGCTCGCCGGTGGAGTGCTTAACGAGCGTCCCGAGAAGATTGCACAGATGCTGAATCTCGCCGTTGGCAACTGTGACCGACTGGGGCGGCTGGTAAACGACATTCTCGATTTTGAGCGTATCGGCAGCGGCCGATCGAACCTGATTTGCTCGGTGCACCAGGCCAGGGAACTGCTGCATCGGGCTTCCGAAGAAATGCAGGCTAGTGCGGCCAAGGCCGGCGTACGGCTTCGGATCGAGTCCGATCCGGTCGAGGTGTGGGCGGACGGCGACCGCATCCTGCAGACGCTTACCAACCTGATTGGGAATTCCATCAAGTTCTCCACGCCCAGCAGTGAGATTCGGCTGCGTGCCCACCTGAACGCCAGCGAAATGGTGCAGATCGAGGTGCATGACGAGGGCTGTGGCATTCCCGCCGACAAGCTCGACATCATCTTCGAGCGCTTCCAGCAGGGAGATGCCTCTGATTCGCGCGCCATGGGCGGAACTGGCCTGGGACTGGCCATCTGCCGCAGCATCGTCAAAGAGCACGGTGGTGACATCTGGGCGGAAAGCGTCGCGGGCAAGGGCAGTTCCTTCTATCTCACGCTGCCAATGCCCATGACAGCGCGCAACACTTCGGCAGTGGACTAGAGCAGAAGCAGGGATAGAGTGATGTATCCAGCGTCAGCGATATAGGCATTTTCTTGATGAAAATGCCTGCAGAGATCTGTGGCTCACCTTACATAACCCTGCTTCTGGTCTAGGCTTTCCTCGTTTTTTCCAGAGTCCTCCTTGGTCTTTTTTCTAATAAAAACGTCCAGTAATTTTTGGAACGCTACAGCGGCGGCTGGAATCTTATGGAGTGGCAGCCCGCCGGTTTCGATCCACCTGAGTCATCCAGGTGGCAGCATTCCGGTCGCGCCATATCCCATGTATCAGGAGAAGTGATGTCCAAAAAAACCTATCGTGCTGTCCAGGTGGCCGAGGCGAATGGTCCGTTGCAACTAGTGGAGCGCGATATTCCCGAGCCGGGCGCTGGTCAGGTGCGGGTGCGCGTGCATGCCTGCGGCCTATGTCATAGCGACTCCTTCACCGTGATGGGCCTTTTCCCGGGAGTCCAGTTCCCCCGCGTACCGGGGCACGAGATTGCCGGCGTGGTTGATGCCATCGGCGACGGGGTGGCGGAGTGGAAGCCCGGTCAGCGCGTCGGTGTGGGCTGGTTCAGTGGAGGCTGCGGGCATTGCGAATCCTGCCGCCGCGGAGACTTTATCACCTGCCCGAATAAGCCGGTACCCGGGATCCACATCGATGGTGGCTACGCCGAGTTTGTGATCGTTCCGGCTGCCGCGCTGGCGCTCATCCCCGAGGATCTCTCTGACGTGGAAGCGGGACCGCTGATGTGCGCCGGCATTACGACGTACAACGCGCTGCGCAACAGTGGTGCGCGCGCCGGAGACCTGGTCGCCATCCATGGGATCGGTGGCCTCGGGCACCTTGGCGTACAGTTCGCCGCGAAGATGGGCTTTCGCACCGTAGCCATCGCTCGTGGACAGGATAAGGCAGCACTCGCCAGGCAGCTTGGCGCCCACATCTACATCGACACCACGACCCAGGACGCGGCCGCGGAACTGACAAAGCTGGGGGGAGCCAAGGTGATTCTGGCTACCGTGACGAGTGGCAAGGCAATTTCGTCCGTGATCCCGGGGCTCGCCATTAACGGCAAGTTGATTATCGTCGGCGCGTCCATGGAGCCGGTCGAGGTGAACACCATGGAAATCATCGGGAAACGCACTTCCGTGGGAGGCTGGCCATCGGGCACATCGAAAGATAGTGAAGACGCGATGAACTTCAGCGTGCTGACCGGGATTCGTCCGATGATCGAAGAGTATCCCCTGGAAAAGGCAGCAGAAGCCTACGAGCGCATGATGAGCGGTAACGCGCGCTTCCGGGTGGTATTGCGGGTGAGTTAGAGCAGAAGCAGGAACAGTGTGATGTATCCAGCGCCAGCGATGTAGGCATTTTCTTGATGAAAATGCCTGCAGAGATCTGTGGCTCACCTTCAGTAACCCTGCTTCTGCTCTAGAGGTCGGTCGTCAGACATTTCCGGCGAGGAAGAGAGCGCCTGATTGGTGACAACCGAAATCGGGATACTGACAACGGGCGGTAACCTTTTGCCGTCGCAGCGCTCTAATAAAGGACGGCTGGTAATACGACAATGCCGTCGGAGGCCAGCTTATGTCCATCTTCCCCGCTCGCATCTTCGCCGCCCTCTCTGCGCTTGCTCTTGGCGTGGGTCTGCTTGCCTGCAACTCCGCCAAAGCGGCGCACACCGGCCCTCTTCCAGATCCTGTCGTCGATGCGGCAAAGTCGCCTGCGCCACAAACCGCAGTCTTTGCCGGGGGTTGTTTCTGGGGGGTCCAGGCTGTGTTCGAACACGTCAAGGGAGTCAGCGCTGTCCAGGCGGGCTACTCCGGCGGAGAACGCGACACTGCCGAATATGACGTGGTGAGCAGTGGGACCACTGGCCATGCCGAGTCGGTCAGCGTGACCTATGATCCCGCGCAGATAAGCTATGGCCAGTTGCTCAAAGTGTTCTTCTCGGTGGCTCACGATCCCACGGAGTTGAATCGACAGGGGCCGGACGAAGGCACGCAGTATCGCTCCGTTATCTTCTTCGCCAACGACGAGCAGAAGCGCATTGCCGACGCCTATATCGCGCAACTCAATAAGGCGGGAGTCTTTTCCCACCCCATCGTCACCCAGTTGGTCGCGCTGAAAGGCTTTTATCCCGCCGAGGCCTACCATCAGGATTACGCAACGCACCACCCTGACAATCCCTACATCTACATCAACGATCTACCCAAGGTAGCCGCGCTCGAGAAGCAGTATCCCGTGCTTTATACTGCATACAAGGGACGCTGAAAAGAGTCAGCAGGAGAGAGCGGTCAACCTTCCTCGGCTTCGCGCAGTTTGGCAATGATGGTGAAATCCTCAAGCGTGGTGGTGTCGCCCTTGATCTCGCCATATGTAGCCAGTTCGCGCAGCAGGCGTCTCATGATCTTGCCGCTGCGTGTTTTGGGCAGTGCATCGGTAAAGCGCAGGTCGTCGGGACGAGCGAGTGATCCAATCTCCTTTGAAACCCATTTGCGCAGCTCTTCTTTGAGCTCGTCCGACGGCTGGTTGCCGGACTCGAGCGTGACGAAGGCCGAGATGGCCTGGCCCTTCAACTCGTCGGGGCGGCCAACTACGGCGGCTTCAGCCACCTTGGGATGGGCCACCAGGGCGGACTCCACTTCCATTGTGCCGAGGCGATGCCCGGAGACATTGATCACGTCGTCGACGCGCCCCATCAGCCAGTAGTAGCCGTCTTCGTCGCGGCGCGCGCCATCGCCGGTAAAGTAGGAGCCGGGTATGTCGCTCCAGTAAGCTTGCACGTAGCGGTCAGGATCGTTGTAGATCGTGCGGGCCATCGCCGGCCATGGTTTGCGGATCACCAGCAAGCCGCCACTGCCCGCCGGCACCGGGTCCCCTTCTTTTGTAACAACCTCTGGCACAATTCCAGGAAAAGGCCGGGTAGCCGACCCGGGCTTGGTGGGTACTGCTCCGGGAATCGGACACAGCATCATCGCGCCGGTCTCCGTCTGCCACCACGTATCTACGATCGGACACAGTTCCTTGCCGATCTTCTCGCGATACCACATCCACGCTTCAGGATTGATAGGCTCGCCCACAGTACCCAGCAGGCGCAGACTGTCGAGTTTGTATTTTTGCAGATGTTGATTGCCCCACTTGATGAAGGCGCGAATGGCCGTCGGAGCGGTGTAAAAGATCGTCACTTTATGCTCGTCGATAATCTTCCAAAAGCGGTCGGGCGCAGGGAAATTCGGCGCACCCTCATACATCACGGTGGTAACGCCATTCTGCAGGATGCCGTAGACCACATAGGAGTGACCCGTAACCCATCCAATGTCCGCTGTACACCAGTAGACATCGTCTTCCTTGAGGTCGAAGACAAGCTTGCTGGTGATGTAGGTCTGCACTGCGTAGCCGCCTGTGGTGTGCACCAGGCCCTTGGGCTTTCCTGTCGTTCCGGAGGTGTACAGGATGTACAGCGGATCCTCCGAGTCCATCGATTCCGCGGGACACTCTGGCGATGCTGCCTCCATGAGCTCGTGCCACCAGAGATCGCGGCCCGGATGCATGTCAACCGGCGTACCGGAGCGCTTGTACACCACCACGTGTTTCACGGATGGGGTGTTGGCAACGGCCTCATCCGCCACCTGCTTGAGCTTGACCTGAGCGCCGCGACGGTAAGAAGTGTCCTGCGTGAGGAGGGCGACACACTGGGCGTCGTTGATGCGATCCACCAGCGCGTTCGCGGCGAAGCCACCGAAGATGACTGAATGGACTGCGCCGATGCGCGCGCAGGCCAGTAGCGCAATAGCCAGTTCCGGAGCCATTCCCATGTAGATGGCAACGCGATCGCCCTTGCGGATGCCGAGGCCCTTCAGGACATTGGCAAATTTCTGCACTTCTACGTGCAGCTCGCCAAACGTGATTCTGCGAACCTCACCCGGCTCCCCCTCCCAGAGGATGGCGACCTTATCTTTGCGGCCGCCGAGAACGTGGCGGTCGACGCAGTTGTAGCAGAGATTCAGTTTGCCACCGACAAACCACTTCGCCCAGGGCAGGTTCCACTCAAGCACGCTGGTCCACGGCTCAAACCAGTGCAGCTCCTTGGCAACGCTGGCCCAGTACGTCTCGGGATCGGCAATGGACCGCTGGTATAGCTCCTCATACTCCGCCAGGCTTTTGATGTGGGCCTGCCGGGCAAACTCCTCGGGCACGGGAAAAACGCGGTTCTCCCGCAGGGTGGATTCCAGATTCACATTGGTTGTCGAAAACGCCATCCGCTCTCCTTGCCTCTCTCGCCCTATGGTCCTTGCCACGGGTTCGGGTGTATGCCATTCCCCGGGCAAACCCGCCGCTGGGAAGAGGCAGCCGTATGCGCAACTAGATGCCTTCTGCCGAAGTTGGCGGACACCTGCAGGGACGTCCGCCAGTCATGTGACTCACAGTACTTCGTTGTCCAATAGAACGGCAAGCCCGCCAGATGCGCCGCAACCATTTTCGCTGTCAATGTTCTCAGTACCTGGCATTCTGTATGGCGGTCGAGACCGAGAGCTGCTCGCGATTGCGCTCGAGACAGTGGCTTAGAGGGAAAATGGACCTGGTTCCTTGAACTCGTCCCAGATGCGGCGTTCCTTGGTTTCTGGTAGCCAGATAAGTCCTATAAAGAACGTCAGGGTAGCGATCCCGATCGGCCAGACCAAGCCCATGTATTTTGCGTTAGGGTCGCCGGGATGATTGGCCAGCCACCAGGCCGCCAGCCAGGTCGCTACCAGCGGGGTCAGACCGCCAAACTCCCCATTGCCCAGATGATATGGAATGGACATGGAGGTATAGCGGATCTTCGCCGGGAACAGCTCGACCAGCAAGGCCGCAATCGGGCCATAGACCATGGTCACGTAAAAGACCTGGACGAAGATCAGCGCAATCATCACCGGCCGGTTGACGACGACCACGCCGTTGACTTTGCTCACCGCTGCCGCCATGCCGTGATAAATAGGCCAGTAGGTCAGCGCGGCCATGGCACAGCCCGAAAGGATGAGCGGCTTGCGGCCGATTTTATCCGACAGCCAGCCGAAGACGATGAAGAAAGGAGTCGCCGCGACGAGGGCTATGGCGATCATCACGTAGGAATCTTTGTAGTTCACCCCCAGCGTTTTGGTAAGGAAGATGAGCACGTAAAACTGCCCGGTGTACCAGACAACTGCCTGGCCCGCCGTAGCGCCGAAGAGCGCGAGGAAGATCAGCCCCCAGTTCCTGCGGCTGATGTCGGTAATGGGGGAAGCCGAACTCCTGCCCTCGCGTTTGAGCCGGACAAACAAGGGAGACTCCTTCAATCGCAGGCGTATCCACAACGAAAAGACAACCAGCACCAGCGACAGCAGGAACGGGATGCGCCATCCCCAGGCTTGAAAGGCAGCATCACCCAGCTTGATCCGCGCTATCAGGACGATCAGCAACGCGGCAAACAGTCCCAGTGTGGCCGTCGTCTGTATAAAGCTGGTGTAAAGGCCTCGCTGATGGTCGGGCGCATGTTCAGCCACGTAGGTGGCGGCCCCGCCATACTCGCCGCCAAGAGCAAGGCCCTGAAGACAGCGCAGGATTACCAGCAGCACCGGCGCGGCCAAGCCGATCTGCCTGTAGGTTGGCAGCAGGCCCACGGCAAAGGTGGAAAGGCCCATCACGGAGAGGGTTACGAGAAACGTATTCTTGCGGCCCACCAGGTCACCGACGTGGCCAAAAAAAGCTGCTCCGAAGGGACGAACCGCGAAGCCAGCCCACAAAGCTCCGAGGCTGAAGAGAAAGCCCGTAGCCAGACTTCCGGGAAAGAACTGGCCGGAGAGGACGACGGTGAGAATGGCGTAAAGGTAGAAGTCGTACCACTCGATCAGGGTTCCCGCCGAGGATGCGAGAATGACGTGAACCAATCCGGAAGTAGACGCGTCATCGACAGAACCAGCTGCGCTTGCTACAGAGTTCATGAATGCCCCCGGCAGACCCCAAGGGGAGGGTCGCTAGCTTCGCTTTCATCCGCTTGCCCGCAACCATAGCGTGCGCCCTGCAAGTTGTGTCAAGAAGAAACAGAATTTGAATTGTTAATTCCGCGTGTAGGCAAAAGGATAGGTGGGGTGGGTTTCAGACGGCGACGCGCGAGCGATCTGCAGCAGGCTTGCCAGTGCTCGCGCCTGCACCACTGAATTACGGCTACTTTGCCGCGTAGCGTTGCTGATGCCATTCCCAGGCGCTGGCCACGATATCGTCGAGCATGACGAATTGGGGGTTCCAACCTAGCTCCTGGGTGATCTTTTCGGAGCTTGCGATGAGCACTGCTGGATCTCCGGTCCGTCTCGGCTGATCCTCGACAGGAATTGCACGCCCCGTGACACGGCGCGCTGACTCGACCACCTGGCGCACCGTGAAACCCACTCCATTGCCAAGGTTGTAGATAAGCTTGTCGCGGCTGGCCAACGCCTCAAAGGCCAGCAGGTGGGCCTGCGCCAGGTCGGCAACGTGGATGTAGTCGCGGATGCAGGTACCGTCCGGAGTGGGGTAATCCGTTCCGAAGATCTTGATACTTTTTCTGCGACCCATGGCGACGTCTAGAATCAGCGGAATAATGTGCGATTCCGGCTCATGCGCTTCGCCCCGGCCTGGGATCGCTCCCGCGACGTTGAAATAGCGCAGACTGGCGTAGTGCAGGCCGTGAATTCGATGCATCCAATGGAGCATATGCTCGACCAGCAGTTTTGACTCCCCGTACGCATTTGTCGGTTGCAACGCCGCATTTTCTTGTATCGGAGTGCTGACCGGTTCTCCATACACGGCGGCGGTCGAAGAGAAAACCAGGCGCTTCACATCGCTCGCAATCATCGCCTCAAGCAGCGCAAGAGTGGAGGCGGTATTGTTGCGGAAATAGCGTTCAGGCTTCTCCATGCTCTCCCCCGCTTCAATCAAAGCGGCAAAGTGCATGACACCGTCGTACCAATCTGCGGAGAAAAGCTTTTCCAGTTGCGCGCTGTCCGCGACGTCGCCTTCGATAAAGGTCACGCCAGCCGGAACCATCTCCCGCCGGCTATGGCAAAGATTGTCGTAAACAGTGACAGTATGCCCTTGTTGCAACAGCAGGTTAGCGACTGTACCCCCAATGTAACCCGCTCCGCCCGTAACCAGAATCCTCAATGACCCTCTCCTTGTCGCGCTTGGTATCAGGTGTTGTCTTCAGACATTGTACGGGCTGCAAGTTTGCCGGCAACGCTAACCAAAACTTGCATCTACGCTTCTAACCTTAATGCAGTCCTAGGTGAACTATGTATGTGTGCGGGATCAAGCTACAATAAAGGTGGTAAGTTGTTACGCGCTTGCACAACTTTCGGGTGACTGCAATAGCCGCGAATGTGCGCTATCTTACCTTCAACCTTGAGAAGAAAGGCCTATCCCAGGGCAAATGGTTTTGGTAGCACTTGAAGAATTCTGCTGAGATATCGCTTGAATTCTCGATCTAGAACGAGACTGGCTGTCACCCCTGAAGGTCCGGTTCGACAGAAGCTGCGTAAGTCGATGTGGCCGGGTCCAATTAGCAAGCGCCATGACGTTTAAGCGAAATGAATAGGTTCTCTATGCCCGAAGATATTTTTATCAGCGCAAATTTCGGACTCCTTCCTGAACCGGAAAATCGGTGGGGATCGTTTGGAGTAAGTACCATCACGAACCTCGTGATCGCGGCTCTGCTGGTTCTCTTCACCATGGCTTCGATCCATCAACAGGCTCGTTTGAAGCGCATGCGGACGACCGAGCTGGTCTTTCCGGTCAGCGAGCCGCCAAAGATGTCGACGCCGCCGATACCAAAGGTCAAGTTCATTCCTCCGCCGCGCCCGGAATTGCTGGCGCCGCCGAAGATAACCCTGCCCAAGCAGCTGCAGAAGATCGAGCCGCCCAAGGTGCAGGAGGTTAAGCTGAACACGCCAGTGCTGCCGGCTGTTCCGCCAGCACCGCCGAAGTCCGTTGCTCCGCCGCCACAGCCTAAGGTTGGCTTGTTTGCGAGCTCCGCACCTACGCCGGTGGCCAACAATAAGACTGCACCGAGCGCCAAGGTGGGTGGTTTTGGTGATCCGGTAGGGGTTAAGCCGAACCCCAACGCTAACGCCCCGACGCAGGTCGCGGCTTTAGGCAGCTTCGCCAGTGCGCCTGGAGTGGGTGCCCCCGGTGCCGGTGCCGCCCGTAAGGGATCGGTGCAGGGCGTTGCCTTCGGTTCGGGAGTGGCACATGGCGTTCCCGGGGGTACAGACCGGGGGACCGTCGCTTCAGCAGGCTTCAAGAACGGCATGATCGGTGGCACACCAGGTGGTACCGGCACGGGTAGAGGGTCGGTTGCTACCGGCAATATGGGAAACACTGGGATTGGGGGAACTGGCGGGGCTCCAATTACCGCACCTACGAAGCCCAGCTTCACTCCGCCAGAAGTACTCTCCGAACCGGCCCCGCAGTATACGGCGGAGGCAAAGCAAGCCCGGATTCAAGGAGAAGTCACACTTCAGGTTAATTTTCTGGCCAATGGACAAGTGCAGGTTCTGCGTGTGGTAAATGGTTTGGGACACGGTTTGGACGAGCAGGCGACGCGGGTTGCACAACAGATCCGCTTTAAGCCGGCGATGAAGGATGGTCAAGCTGTCGACCACACGACATTGATTCACATTACATTCCAGCTTGCATAGCATCGGGGAGTCCGCACTGGAAAGTATCGCAATACGGTTTATACAAGTAAAGAAACTCAGGAGCCAGGAAATGATCTTGCGTAAGTTATGGATGACCAGTCTGCTGCTCTGCCTCACCGTCGTGGCGGCAGAGGCTAAGAAAGAAAGAAAGTTTGAACCAGCGACGCCACTGACCGCAGAACAGAGCGGATTGATCCAGAAGGCCGTCGCTCGCGAAAAAGTAACCATCAAGGCGATCCAGAAGCGGACGCCGCTGGTGGAGACGTATATCCAAAATATGCGTCCCGATCTTAAGCTGTATGCGGTGCCGGTCTCGGATCAATACCTATTGAGCCGCGTAGACTTCGGCCGCACGTTCGTCGACAAATCATACGACAGTGACCGTCAGGACAAGGGCTTGCTGAAGGGCTCGCTGAAGGCGCTCTCCGGCCTTTCCAAAGCCTTCAAGCTGGAGTACGTTTCGACGGGATTCATGCAGATGATGTTCGTCGATCCCATCAGCTTTGATCAGCAGCATTATGACTTCGTCTATGTACGCCGCGATTTTCTGGGCAGCGTGCGCACCGTAGTCTTTGATGTGCATCCCAAGGCTGGCCTCGGTTCGGGCCGGTTCTCCGGGCGTATCTGGATTGAAGATCAGGATGGCAATATCGTCCGATTCAACGGAACGTATACCGGCAACAGCGAGGACGAGTCGCCCCGGTATTTCCACTTCGACAGCTGGCGCATGAATCTGCAGCCGGATGTATGGCTCCCAGTGGCGGTATATGCGGAAGAGACGCAGCGTGGCGATTCAGAGAAGGCGATTGGCTTCCGCGCGCAGACCCACTTCTGGGGGTACTCGCTCAAACTTCCAACGCATGACTCCGACAACGCGTCTATCAAGATCGATGATGTGAACGATAAGAGCGACCAGTCTTCCGACGTAAGTCCGTTGCAGGCGCAGCGTGCATGGATCTCGCAGGCAGAAGAGAACGTCCTCGACCGCCTGGTTCAGGCCGGATTAGTGGCTCCTCCGAGCGAGTTCGATAAGACGCTGGAGCAGATCACCACCAACATCGTGATTGGCAACAACCTTGCGCTGACGGAAAATATCAAGTGCCGTGTCATGCTTACCGCGCCGTTGGAATCCCTGGCGGTCGGCAACACCATTCTCCTCAGCAAGGGATTGATCGACGTGCTTCCTTCTGAAGAAGGCGTGGCAGCGGTGGTGAGCTTTGAACTTGCGCACATCGTGCTCGGTCATCACATTGACACACGCTATGCCTTCAACGATCGCCTGCTGTTCCCCGATGAGGCGACCTTCTCGCGCATCAACATGCAGCATTCTGAAGCAGACGACATGGATGCTGCCAAGACAGCGGTAAAGCTGCTCAATAATTCGGTTTACAAGGACAAGATGCCGAATGCCGGTTTGTTCTTTGCACAACTCCAGGCCCGCAGCAAGGAACTGGCCGCACTCAATACGCCACGCCTGGGCGACGGTCTACTGCGTTCCGACGGAACGCCCTGGCTTGCAGACCTGATGAAGGGAGCTCCCAAGCTGGATCAGGATAAGCTTGACCAGATTGCGGCGCTACCCCTCGGCAGCCGTCTGAAAACCGATCCCTGGGATGACCGAATGCTCCAATTGTCGGTCAAGCCGGTGCCACTCCTCAACGCACGCGACAAGATGCCTTTGGAGTTGACACCGATCATCCTGAAGCTTTCCCGGTACGCACCACCGGTCGTGGCACCGACACCAGCTGCTCCTGCGACCGGAACTGCGTCTGCGGTCCAGGCTCCAGCAGCGGCAGAGTAACCCCAAAAAAGGCGTCCGCGACCAGACGCTGTCATAACGGAAATGCAAGAGCGGGCTGGACTTAATGTCCAGCCCGCTCTTTTG
>JANXZS010000147.1 GCA_025355385.1 Acidobacteriaceae bacterium
TTTATTTTCAGGCCTATCCGAAGCAGCAGAGCACGTACCCGATGGATAAACTTCCAGCTCGGCTCTTAGGTCAGCAGGTGCCGCGCTGCTCCACTCCGGCAGGGCAAAGTACGACTGCAATGGCGCGACTCATTCAACAGGGGAGTGCTTTCAATGGCTCCTGGGAAAAGGACTGGCACTCGTTCTTTAAGGAATCATGAATTTTTTCGAGGCCGTAAAAATATCGCTGATGTCTCTCTGGGCCAACAAGCTGCGCTCCATCCTCACGCTGCTCGGAGTCGTCATCGGCGTGGCCTCCGTCATCGCCGTCATCACCCTGGTCAACGGAGCCAACAAGTTCGTCGCGACCAAGATTTCCGGCTATGGCTCCGATACCTTCACCGTCAAGAAAACTCCCTCCGTCATTACCAGCGGAGAAGAGTGGCTGAAATACCAGAAGCGTAAAAAAATCACTTTCGACGATTACGATGCACTTCGGGAAGGCTGCAAACGCTGCCTGATCACCGGAGCCATGATCGGGGATACTACCCGGGTTGTCTACAGCAAGCAGTCCAGCACCGGCACCAGCCTCAGGGGCTGGACTTGGACCATGTCTGAAATTTCCAACCTCAACATTGTCGAAGGCCGCGCGCTCACTGAGATGGATGAGAAGCAGGCCACTCACATCGCGATCATTGGCTACGACATCATCGATAACCTGATGCCGGGCGTAGACCCCCTGGGCAAGGAGATTCGTGTCGACGGCGTCCCGTTCGTCGTAGTCGGAGTGGGCGAGCGACAGGGCAAGACGCTGGGACACAGCGAGGACAACTACGTCGACATCCCTCTCACTACCTACATGCAGACCCGGGGCACCAACAACACCATCGACATTTTTGCCAAGGCAGGCACCGAGCCCGGAGCACTCTCCAACGCATCCGACGAGGCGCGCGTCATCATGCGCGCCCGGCGCCATGATGCGCCCGGCGCTGAAGACAGCTTCTCCCTCGAGACTAACGACACCTTCGTCGGCATCTGGAAGAGCATCAGCTCTACCTTCGCCGCCGTCGTCGTCGGCATCGCTTCCATCTCCCTCGTCGTCGGCGGAATCGTGATTATGAACATCATGCTGGTCTCCGTCACCGAGCGCACCCGCGAGATCGGTGTACGCAAGGCCCTTGGCGCCAAACGCAAGGACGTGATGCTGCAGTTCCTCATCGAGTCAGGAACCATGTCCATGATCGGCGGAGCCATCGGCGTTATCCTCGGGGTCGCCGCCGCCAAGGCCATCACCATGATTGTCGGCTTCCCCACCGATGTGCAGATCTGGTCGGTTCTGCTCGGCCTCTTCATGGCCACTGCAGTGGGAGTGTTCTTTGGCGTCTATCCAGCCCGCAAGGCTGCCATGCTCGACCCCATCGTTGCCCTCCGGTCGGAGCTTTAAAGCATGTTGATACCAGGCTCCATGGCTATGGCCCGGGTAGGGAAAGTATGAAGCTCAGTGACTCCAAAGAATCCGTTCGGATGGCGCTCGAAACGCTGCGAACCAACAAGCTGCGCTCCGGACTCACCATCCTCGGCATCGTCATTGGCGTCACCACCGTTATCGCAATCTCCTCCGTAATCAACGGCCTCAATAACAACGTGCAGACGCTGGTCAACTCCCTCGGCACCAACATCATCTGGGTCTTCCACATGCCGGTCATCGGAGTGCGCCCTACAACGGAGCAGATCAACCGCAAGAAGCTTACCGTCGAAGACGCCCAGGCCATGACGCTGCTGCCCCACGTGGTGGCCGCGGTTGCCGGAAAACAGTATCAGGATTTTCGCTTCAACCTCGGCGCCGTGAGTATGCGGTACGGCAACAAAAAGGTCCAGCACACGATCCTCGGCGGAGACGAGGGCGCGACCCAGGAGGTCAACGACTGGATTCTCACTGCGGGCCGCGTCTACACCGAAGACGAGAGCACCCGCCGGGCTAATGTCGTCGTGATCGGACACGATTCAGCTGAAGACCTCTTCGGCCGCGAAAACCCCATCGGCAAGGAAGTCAACATCGACGGCGAACTCTTCGCCGTAATCGGCGTGCTCGACAAGCAGAAGCGCGCATTCGGCAGCGGCAAGAATCCCGACGACAACAGCGCCTACATGCCCTTGTCTACCTTCAACAAACTGCATCCTGAGATCAAGGAAGTCTGGATCAGCGTGAAGTACGACGATCCGGCAAACAAGGCCTTCGTACAGGACGAATTGCGCGAACTCCTGCGCCGCCGCCGCAAAGTCCGCGTCGAGCAAAACGACAACTTCGAGATCTTCGGCCCTGACTCCATCACCCGCCTGTGGAACCAGATCACCAGCGGCCTCTTCGGATTCATGATCGCCGTCTCCAGCGTCGGCCTCATGGTCGGCGGCGTAGGCGTGATGAACATCATGCTCGTCTCCGTCACCGAACGAACGCGCGAGATAGGCGTGCGCAAAGCCCTGGGCGCGACCAAAAAGAATATCCTCCTGCAGTTCACCCTTGAGGCCATCACCCTCTGCGCCCTGGGCGGCGTTATCGGAGTGATCTTCGGTGCCATCATTACCTTCATTGTGCGCCTCACCGTGGACGCACTCCCCGCCACCATGTCCGGCGTATGGGCGTTTATCGGCTTCGCCGTCTCCTGTGCCATCGGCCTGCTCTTCGGCATCTACCCTGCATGGAAGGCCGCCAGCCTGGATCCCATTGAGGCCCTGCGCTACGAATGAAACATTAGACGGCTTGAGTCAGCCCAAGCTGGTGGGAGTAACGTATGACGCTCAGTGACTCAAAAGAAGCCGTCCGCATGGCGCTCGAAACGCTGCGCACAAACAAGCTGCGCTCCGGTCTCACCATCCTCGGCATCGTCATCGGCGTCACCACCGTGATCGCCATCTCGTCTGTCATCAACGGCCTCAATAACAATATTCAGACCCTGGTGAACTCCCTCGGCACCAATGTCATTTGGGTCTTCCACATGCCAGTGATCGGCGTGCGCCCCACTACGGAACAGATCAATCGCAAGAAACTCACGCCAGAAGACGCTGAAGCCATGAAGCTGCTTCCCCATGTATTGCAGGTAGATCCCGGCAAGCGGTACGAAAATTTTGAGCTGGGTCTCGGCGGCGTGACCATCAATCGCGGCGGCAAAAAGCTTCAGCACACCATTCTCGAAGGCAATACAGCAGCGGTAAAAGAAGTCAACGATTACGTCCTCACTTCGGGCCGAATGTACACTGCGAACGAAGATGAGCGCCGCGCAAACGTCGTCGTGCTGGGCCACGATTCCGCAGAAGAACTGTTTGGCAATGAAGATCCCCTGGGCAAGGACGTGAATATTGAGGGTGAGATCTTCACCGTCATCGGCGTGCTCGACAAACAGAAACGGCCTTTCGGCAGCGGCAAGAATCCCGACGACAACAGCGCCTTTCTTCCTTACTCCACGTTCAACAAGCTGCATCCAGAGATCAAGGAGGTCTGGATCAGCGTCAAGTACGACGATCCCAACAATAAGCCGCTGGTCGAGGACGAGATTCGCGAACTGCTGCGGCGTCGTCGCAAAGTGCATGTCGAGCAGGCGGACAATTTTGAGATCTTCAGTCCCGACTCCATCACCCGCCTGTGGAACCAGATCACAAGCGGCCTCTTCGGATTCATGATCGCCGTCTCCAGCGTCGGACTCATGGTCGGCGGCGTGGGCGTGATGAATATCATGCTGGTCTCCGTCACCGAGCGAACCCGCGAGATAGGCGTGCGCAAGGCACTGGGAGCGACCAAGAAAAACATCCTCCTGCAGTTCACCCTTGAGGCCATCACCCTCTGCGCCCTGGGCGGCGTCATAGGAGTGATCTTCGGTGCCATCATTACCTTCATCGTGCGCCTCACCGTGGACGCACTCCCCGCCACCATG
This sequence comes from Acidobacteriaceae bacterium, assembly GCA_025355385.1. Taxonomy (GTDB): domain Bacteria; phylum Acidobacteriota; class Terriglobia; order Terriglobales; family Acidobacteriaceae; genus JANXZS01. The sequence continues at coordinate 3,909 of JANXZS010000147.1, forward strand.
TCCGGCGTATGGGCATTGATAGGCTTCGTTGTATCCTGCGCCATCGGCCTCCTCTTCGGAATCTACCCTGCATGGAAGGCCGCCAGTCTCGACCCCATCGAGGCCTTGCGCTACGAGTAGACAGATGGTCAGCTAAACTGAATGTTTGCTGACTCCCATGCTGGCGACTGCCGTTGAATCCATCACGACCGTACTGACGTTGTCGGGCCTCGGTTACTACCTGCTCGCTCTTTGGAGCGCCCGCGACTTCCGCCGTAGCCTCGCACGCGCGCAACCCGCCTTTCATCCCCCCGTCAGCATCCTCAAGCCGGTCAAGGGACTCGATCCCGAGATGTACTCCAGCTTTGCCAGCCACTGCCGCCAGGACTACTCCGGCCAGTACGAAATTCTCTTTGGCGTCAGCAGCATGGACGATCCCGCCGTCGCCGCCGTCCGGCAACTCGAAGCCGAGTTTCCCCAGCGGAATATCCGCCTCATCCTCTGCCCCGACATCCGCGGCGCCAATGGCAAGGTCAGCAACCTCACCCAGATCCTCCCTCACGCCCGCTACGACTACGTGCTTATTAATGACAGCGATATCAAGGTGACGCCGCGCTACCTCAGCCGCATTCTCGCAGACTTCCAAATGCCCCAGCATTCCGCTGGCCGCGTCGGGATGGTCACCGCAGCCTATCGCGGCCGCGCAGGCAAAACCCTGGGCTCACGCATGGAGGCGCTCGGCATCTCCACCGACTTCATTGCTGGAGTCCTAGCCGCACGCAAGATCGAGGGCGGCATCCACTTCGGTCTGGGCTCCACCCTGGCTATTTCGCGGGAGGCGCTCGATGCCGCAGGCGGGCTGCTGCCACTGGTCGACTATCTGGCCGACGATTTTGAATTGGGACTGCGCATCACACGCGCTGGCTACGAAGTCGTGCTCAGCGGCGAAGTCGTAGAAACATTCCTGCCCGCCTACAACCTCCGCCAGTTCCTTGCCCATCAGTTACGCTGGGCTCGCAGTACCCGCGATTCGCGCAAACTCGGCTACGCCGGAGTGGCCTTCACCTTTGGCCTGCCCTGGGCTCTCGGCAATTTGATCGCGTCGGGATTTAGCCTCCCCAGCCTGGCGCTCTTCAGCATCACTCTCGCCGCGCGCGTCGCGCTCGCCCTCAATGTCGGCGTAGGCATCCTCAACGATGGCCAGGTCCTGCGCGACCTGTGGCTCCTGCTGCCGCGTGACGTAGTAGCCCTCGGCGTGTGGGTCTGGAGCTTCGCAGGCAATACCATCGCCTGGCGCGGGGAACACTTCTCCCTCCGCAATGGCAAGCTGGAACGCCTCAGCGTCCCATCTGATGAGCACAGCTTCAGCCGCTGACAGGGGTCGCCCGTAGACCAGCACGACGTGATTCCTTCTCTGGAGAGTTTCTCCGTAGACCCGACCCAATGTGGGTGCCCCATGTCTCGCCTTCAAGACATGGGTTTCAACCCCGGGAGCGGTTCCCCGCAAACCCACCCAATGTGGGTTCCAGCCTCTAAAAGTCCGCCCCACCCGAATTCGGTTCGTTGCTCACAATCTCCTTACCACCGCTCTTCGCCACCACGTAACTCGGTCCCGGTACGGGCGGCATCTTGTCCGCCTCGGTGAACACGAAAACCCGCTCCGGCCCCGCCCACCGTTCCGCCAGCCAGCTGTCGTGCTTAAAAATGTCGGGAGCGTCAGAGAAATACGATCCGTACCAGAGATTCGAACTGCGCCCATTCAGGATGTAGACCTGCCGCTCCAGATAAAACGCAATCGTCGATCCACTCTCAAACTCACTGTTCAAGACCACAAAATCTTCCGGAGCTACCTCAGGACGAATCGCCAGCGCCAGCACCTGCGACGACAGCACCGGCGAAAAGATTACCAGCGCCACATGCGCCGCGATCAGGACCCCGCACATCATCCCCACCAGAAAACAATTCGCGATGCGCCGCTTGCCCTTCCGTCGCAACCACAAGTTCCCCGTCGTGCCTGTCACCAGCGCCAGCGCTACCAGCAGCAGCGGTAGGCGGAAGGCCCCCATTGCGTTCCGGTTCAGGTCAAGAAAGTGGCCGAAGGATAGGGCGTAAGCCTCGGGATGCTGATTCAGCAAAGTGGAGAGATCCGTTCCCGGCACTGGTGTGTGTCCCCGCACCGCCAGGTATATCGCCGCTCCGGCGCCCACCAGGCCCAGCGCAAAAAGGCCTTCTGCGATGTGCAACCCGGTCCTCCCCTGCACCTCCTTCTCGTCCACCGCCAGCCAGCCCGCGGCCAGCAGCGCCACAGCCGGCAACGCGGGCAGCACGTAGTACTCCTGCCGCGTGGAGAAACTGAAGAACACCATGACTACGAGAAACCAGAGCGTCAGAAACACCCGCCGCTGGTCTGCACGATCGAACGGCATTCGCTGGAGCGCCCTGCGGAAGGGAACCCGCGCCAAAGGCTTCAAAGCGAACACAAACCATGGCCCCAGCCATACCAGCAGAAGACCCCAGAACAACAGCAGCGGCACCGTGTCGTAATCGCGCGGAATACGCAGGTTGAGGAAGCGGAGTACATGCTCGTTCACAAAGTAGAACCAAAAAAATCCGCGTACGTTCCCCTGCGTCGGCAGCAGGCCCACCGGATGGCCCTGCGTGGGATTGGCCAGTCCCGCCATCACGTGCCAGGGGACCGTGATCAGCAGAAACACCCCCACTCCCACCAGCACATGCCAGCGAAACAGGTGCTTCAGATTTCTGGTAATCAATAGAAACAGGAACACAACCGCCAGCGGGAAGACGATCCCGATCAGGCCCTTAGTCAGGACGTTCAGCCCGCATGCGGCGCAAAAGCCCACCGCCGTCCACAACGAGGGACGCTCCTCGTAAAGCGAGCGCCAGAAGAAAAACATCGCCAGCGTCATCCACAGGCACACCATCACATCCGGCAGAATCAGGTGGGCGAAAATAAATATGCCAATGGAGGTCATCAGTAGAAGCGCCGCATAAAAACCCGCCGCCGTGTTGGCGAACATCCGCTCGCCCAGCATGAAGATTACAAAGAATAACGCTAGCGTATAGAGCGCCAGCGGCAGCCGCGCGGCCCAGTCGGATATGCCAAAAATACGGAAGCTCGCAGCCATGCTCCAGTACATCAGGGGAGCTTTCTCCAGATACCGGACCCCGTCGGCGTGCAGCGTAGTCCAGTCGTGACTGACCACCATCTCGCGCGCTACCTCGGCGTGCACTGAGTCCGCGTCGTCCAGCAACGGAGGCACAAACAGCGCGAACGATGCGTAGAGCAGAACCCACACTCCAAGGATCCCGAGGAGAAGCCGTTTTGCCGTTTTCAATGCCGCCATGGAAAGGAATCGCTCCGTAACTCAGACTGGCAAGCCAGTCCCGCGATTATAGATTCCACTACACACGATGTGTCGAAAACACCCAAACCGCCTTCCCTATGTGGGAAACCCATGTCTCGCTCTTGAGACATGGGTTTCCCAAGCACCCCCAGGCAGAACCGCTTCCACATCCATTACCCGTGATTCGCGCCGTTCGCCGGGGAGTGTTCTTCCACCACCAGTTCGTCGGCCGAGATGTACAGCAACGTTCCCAACTCGTGAAAACTCTCCATCCATGCTTCACGGTCCACCGGGGCCAGAGTCGCGACCGCCGTGGGTGAAATCATCAGCGTGTCGTGCCAGAGGTTCTGCGCCTGCCACAGATTCAGCTCAAACGGCAACATCCGCAGTGCCCGCGCGATCAGTACAGCGGAGTCCAGAGCTGCCATGTCCACTGCCTTGGCGTGCAGATCCACCATCGCACGCTTCATACGCTGATCCGCTAGATAGCTCAGCAGATGGGTATCGAGCGTCACTTGGTCGGCCCCCGCCAGGCTCAACAGCGAGCGTATCTGGATGGCATCGATAGGGTCGCTCTCGAGCGCCCGCCGCAGCCCGGCGTTGATGGCAAAACCCGCGGCCAGGCTCAATGCCGGAGGCTTGGGTAGCCCGCTCTGGCTGAGGAAGTGCAACAGCGATGCATGCGCCTCGTAAATCGTGCACAGGCTGTTCTCCATCTCCCATAAAGTCGAGTTCAAAATCAGCCGCAGGATGCGCCGCTGCTCGTCCGTGAATAGCGAGGTCAACGAATACGCGGTCGCACCGAAATAGCCATCGAACAGACGGACGACCTGCGGCAGATCGGCACGCAGCGCCGCCGCCTGCACGCCCGTCAGAAGCTGCGCGAAGTTTTCCGCCTCGGCTGCGTAATGCTTCACTCCAGCGGTAATATTCTGATCGCCAAAGTGAAGTACAGCGAAGGCAAGATCCTTCCACTCGTTGGTGATTCTTGACACCACCCGAGCCCGGCCCAATACCACCCGGCCTCTGCCCGAAGTCAAGACGTCATAGGCCTGCCGGTGAACCTTGTAACAGAACAGCCGCGTGTCTTCCGGATAGCTGCCGAAGACCGAGCTGATGGCGTAGTGCGCGCCCACCTTTTCCAAATCCACCTGCATCGTCTTCACCCTGCGCAGATAGATTTCGTAGCCATCGCCTTCCTTGGGATCATTGCTCTTGGCTTCGTGCAGATGGAGGAGAAAGTCCGCCTCCAGCCGCGGCCCCACAACCGGAAATATCTCCCCCGCCAACTGGATCAAGCGGCTTGCGTAAGAGATGACCTGCACCGTTTCAATGCCGGAGATGTCATCGAAGAACCAGGCGCAACTGGTGTACATCAGTTGCGCCTGGCGCTGAATCTCCATCACCTTCAGAGCGGTCACGCGAGCGCTTTCCGACAGACCCGGCTTGCCGTACTTCGCGAAGAATCGCTCCACCGAAGCCCGGCTGCGGTCCAGGATCAGGTCGATATATCCGTCGCGCGCCGCCCACACATCCTCGAACAGGTCGTCGCCCAGCTCTTGCGTCGGCGCAATCAAGGCATCGCGCAGCTCGTCCAATGCCGCTCGCAGCGGAGCGCGCCACCTCTGGTTCCACCCCGCATGGCCGCCATTGCATCCGCAGTCCGAACGCCACCGCTCCACTCCGTGGGAGCAACTCCAGCTCGTGTTTTCCACGATCTGCGCTTCATACGACGGCGGCGCAATCGTCAGGTATTCCCCGTAGTTGGTCAGCTTCGCCAACTGTTGCTCCTCGATCCACTTCAGCGCATACGAGAGAGCCATGTCGCCATGGCGATGATGGTGCCCATAACTCTCGCCATCCGTCGCCACATGCACCAGCTGGGGAGCCCCGTCATCCCAATGGAATCCCTCGACCAATCTCCTGGCAAAAGCCTCGCCGCTGTTCAGCAGTCCCTCAAACGCAATTGCCCGCGAGCGCGGCCCATCGTAAAAAAACACCGCGAGGCTCTTCCCGCTGGGGAAGCGCACCATGTAGGGCACCGTCGTGTCCACCGTCGCGTCTGGTGTTTCGATCCAAGCGTCTGCCTCAACTTCCTCGCCTTCCGGCGCCAGCAAGCGAACCCGTGCGCACTGGCTGGGAGCCAGGACGGTGAACAGGATGCCGTGCCCGGCCAGCAGTTCCAGCGTCTCGGAGTCCACCGCCGTCTCGGACAGCCACATGCCCTCCGGCTTGCGATGAAAGCGCTTTTCAAAGTCCGCAATTCCCCAGCGGATCTGCGTGGTCTTGTCGCGCGTCGACGCCAGCGGCATGATCGCGTGGTTGTATACCTGCGCCATCGCCGAGCCGTGGCCGCCAAACCGCTCCTGGCTCACACGATCCGCATCTTGGATCATGCGATATGTGCGCTGCGCATTCTCCTCCAGCCACGACAGCAGCGTCGGCCCAAAATTAAAGCTCATCCGAGCGTAGTTGTTCAGGATGCGGATGATCTGCTTCTTGCCGTTGATAATCCGCGACGCCCCATTTACCGCATAGCATTCGGCGGTGATGCGGTCATTCCAGTCATGGTACGGCGCGGCCGCATCCTGGATCTCAACCGTCTCCAACCATGGATTCTCTCGCGGCGGCTGGTAGAAATGGCCGTGAACACACACATACCGAGTCTCTGCAGGTTTCATTGGTTCCTTGTTCTGATGCAAAAAATATCCGGCGCCGATTGCCACACAATGCAACCTCTGCCTACTGCGGCTATCCGACGAGGGATGCGCTGCAGTTTTCGGCCCACTCTCAAACCATAACTTTGCCGTCCGTTTTTTCAGTCGCTTTCAGGCTTGGCGTCCGCCAGGTCGCAGGCGCGCCACAGGTACCAGCTGGCCACCGAGCGCCAGGGCTTCCACCGCTGACCGCGCTTCAGCAACTCCGCTGGAGTGGGAAGCATCGCCGGCGTCATCGGCTGCCCCTTGGGCAGCTTGCCAAACGTCAACGCAAAGCCTCGCCGCACACCATAGTCGCTCGCCGGAAGCACATCCGGGCGTCCCAGCCGGAACATCAACAGCATCTCCACCGTCCACGGACCAATACCCCGAACCTTGGTCAGCCGATCCACTATTTCCGTATCGCTGAGGCGGCGAATCTGGGCCAGCGTTGGCACCGTGCCATCCAGAGTCTTCGCCGCAAGGTCGCGAATCGCCCGCGCCTTGGCAGCGGATAGTCCGGCACTGCGCAGCAATTCGTCAGAGACAGTTGCTATCTGCTCCGGCTGAGGATGAATTTCTCCGAATATTGCCAGCAGTCGGCGCAAAATAGCAGCAGCAGCTTTGCCGTGGAGTTGTTGATAGACAATGGACTCCAGCAGCGCCTCGAACGGCGAGTGTGAGCTTTTGGTGCGCAGCGCAAAAGGACCTGCCCGCGCAATCAGCCGTCCCAGCCTCGGGTCGGCCAGCGCCAGCTGCTCACTGGCAAGCGCCGCGTTGTAGCGAACCGGAAGACCGCCATCGTTCATACCAGCCAAGTGTATATATGGACAAAGCGAAAGGTAAACGCATGACCAGCAAGCGACCCGGGAAGAAGTTACCGGGAAAAGAGAAATCCAAGCGAGTCAAAACAACGCCAGCCGCAGCCAGGTCCGCAACCGCCAAGCCCATCAGGCCCGCCCCACACGACGAAATCGCGCTCACCGGCTTCCTCCTCTGCGGCAGGTACCACCAGTCCCGCGAGCCGCTCACCAACCTCTCCCCTGTACTGTCCCCCTGGGACAATACCGTCGTTGCCACCGTGCCCCTGGCTACCCGCGCCCAGGCCCTTCTCGCCGTCGATGCGGCAGACAAGATTCTTCCTGTTACCCGCGCCCTTCCCGCTTACGAGCGGCAGCGCATCCTCGAAACCGTCAGCCGCAGGCTGGTCGCCGACCGCGCTACGCTCGCCGCCACCATCATCGCCGAGGCGGGTAAGCCACTGCGCGCAGCACTGGACGAGGTCGACCGTGCCGCCTTCACCTTCCAGCTGGCCGCCGCTGAGGCAGTCCGACAAGGTGGCGAAGTTCTCCCACTCGATCTGCTGCCCGGCAGCGAAGGCCGCTGGGGCATGCTGCGCCGCTTCCCCATCGGACCCGTCTTGGCCATCACGCCCTTCAACTTCCCCCTTAACCTGGTGGCCCATAAGCTGGCCCCGGCCATCGCTGCCGGCTGCCCCGTCCTGCTCAAGCCCTCACCCCGCACGCCACTGAGCGCCCTGGCCCTCGGGCGCATCATCCTCGAAGCAGGCTGGCCCCCCGAAGCCCTCTCCGTCCTCCCCCTGTCCAACCCGGATGCCGAGTGGCTGGTCGAACACGAAGACCGCCTAAAAATGCTGAGCTTCACCGGCAGCGCCCCCGTAGGATGGAGGCTCAAAGCCAAGGCTGGAACCAAGCGGGTAGTGCTCGAACTCGGAGGCAATGCCTCCATGATCGTGCATGGCGATTGCGGCAACCTCGCGCCCATAGTTGCCAAGGCTGTCGCCGCAGCCTTTACCTACTCCGGCCAAAGCTGCATCTCCGTCCAGCGCATCTTCGTCGAGCGCCCCATCTTTCAGACCTTTACCTGGAAGTTTGTCGAAAGTACCGCCAAATTGGAATGCGGGGACCCCGCCAGCGAACTCACCGATGTCGGCCCGGTCATCTGCGAGGCCGATGCCGAACGCATCGTCTCCTGGATTGAAGAAGCCCGCCGCCAGGGAGCCAAGGTAGTCGCCGGAGGCGAACGCAAGGGCGCACTCGTCGAACCCACCATCCTCTCCGCCACGCGAAGCCCCATGAAGGTGGTCGATGAGGAGATCTTCGGCCCGGTCGTGTCCATTGAAGCCTACGACGACTTCGATTCCGTGCTCGCCCGCGTCAACCAGTCGCGCTACGGTCTGCAGGCCGGACTCTTTACCCGCGACATCGGTCGCATCCAGCATGCCTATGAAACCCTCGAAGTAGGAGCCCTGATCGTGGGCGATACTCCCTCGTGGAGAATGGACTCGATGCCCTACGGCGGCGTGAAGGGATCCGGGGAAGGCCGCGAAGGCGTGCGCTGGGCAATTACGGAAATGACACAGTCAAGGTTGCTTGTTATGACGCCCTGAACAAAATGACGGGAAAAGTACGGTAAAGCTTCATGAGCTCGCATCTGTCTGCGCAGAGTCCCCGTCGATGCCGGAACCTCTCCCCGACTTCGGCGGCCAGCATGCGCGAGCGTGCTGTCTCCGCTCCCGGACCTTCTGTGGACATATTCCCACTTTCGGTCTCATGCCACCGTAGGGAAACGTAATTTTTTGACCGCGGTGCGGAGCGCAACTTGCAAAGACTTCTCGACTGCTATATTTCTTTGCTAGGAGGCTTTTTGGCCCGGGGTATTTCTCACACTTGAAACAGGTTGCGAACATCGCAACGTTCATCTTTTTTAGGCAACGATTCTGAGGAAGCAGGACCGTACTCATGGCGCAGATTTTTGACCGCAGCTCGAACGCACTGGCCCGGATGAGCTTGATTTTGACCGGCCTCATCGTCATTGCGTTGGGCGTGACGCTCGATCAGTTGCAACGGTCGCCCTGGGTGACGCGGCAGGGGCAGCGCCCCGACCAGCCAGTCCCCTTCAGCCACAAACACCACGTTCAGGGCCTGGGACTGCAATGCCAGTACTGCCATATCTCGGTCGAGAAGTCGAGCTATGCCGGCATCCCCCCTACCAAGACCTGCATGAACTGTCACTCCCAGATCTGGACAAATGCCAATCTGCTGCTGCCCGTCCGCACATCCTGGGCAATGGGCAACTCCATCACCTGGACTAAAGTTCATGACCTCCCCGATTATGCCTACTTCAATCATTCCATCCATGTGAATAAGGGAGTTGGTTGCGCCACCTGCCATGGACGCGTCGATCAGATGCCCCTGATGTATCAGCAGAGCACCCTGCAAATGGAGTGGTGCCTTAACTGCCATCGCAATCCCGGCAGAAATCTTCGGCCCACCACCGAGGTCTACAACATGGCATGGCAGTCGCCGACGACTGAGAAACCCATCTGGTGCGGCACCAGCGGACTCAAGGCTGGCGTGCCCACTGCTCAGACCGTCAACTGCATAGCTGCGGAGCCGACGCAGGCGGGAGCCCAGGTCGCGTCGCTCGAAATGCTGCCTACCAGCCAGCACGCCGCGGCAGATACCGCCATGGTCCCCGTCTCGCTCAGCTACACACGTTTCACCAGCCAGGATGCACTGGGCAAATATCTGATCCAGCAATACAACATCCGCACACCGCGCGAGCTCAGCAGTTGCGAGGTATGCCACCGATGAAGGACAGCCGAAATCCGCCTGCCCTAGACGCCAGCAACCAGTTAACGGTCCACTCGACCCCAAAAAAGGTGAGTAACGACATCGTGGCAAATTTGGATAGCCCCAACGACCATGGCGAACGGCAGCAACGCGACAGTGCCCCAGCGACTGAGGCCCTGAGCGAACTGGTCACCATCGAAGCGGCTCCCATTCATGCCTCCGAGCTTAAGCGGAGCCCGCAGAGCAACGCGCTCACCCTCGAATCGGCCCGTGCCCAGGTGGGAAGCAAGAGAGGGAAGAAGTACTGGCGCAGCCTGGACGAACTCGCCGACACCCCCGCGTTCCACGAGATGCTGGGGCGCGAATTTCCCGGACAGGCATCGGAGTGGGTAGATCCCGTCTCCCGCCGCGGCTTCCTCAAGGTCATGGGCGCATCGCTCGCCCTCGCCGGTCTATCCGGTTGCACCAAGCAGCCCGACGAGCCCATCTATCCCTACATCAAGCAGCCGGAAGACCTCGTCCTCGGCAAGCCCATCTATTTCGCCACCGCTCATCCCTTTCCCACCGGAGCCATACCGCTCCTGGTCAAGAGCGATGCCTACCGGCCTATCAAGCTTGAGGGCAACCCCGAGCACCCCCTCAGTCGCGGCACCTGCGATGCCATGACTCAGGGCACCCTGCTGGGCCTCTACGACCCGGATCGTTCCTCCCACCCCACCTTTCGCGGCGAGACCTCGCAATGGGCCGCGTTTCAGTCCGCTCTGCGCGCCAAGCTGGTGGAGACGAAGTCTGCTGGCGGAGCAGGCATCGTCTTCCTGTCCAGCACCGTAACCTCTCCCACGCTGGCAGCCCAGTGGAAGCAGGCCCAGGCCCTCTATCCCAATCTCAAGCTGGTGCAGTACGACCCCGTCAATCGGGATTCGGCCTACGCCGCCGCGAAGGCAGCCTTCGGCCAGTATCTTGACGCCCAGTACCGCCTGGACACCGCCGACGTGATCGTTTCGCTCGACGCCGACTTCCTCTCGGGCATCGCCCATCCCGGCTTCCTCAAGCTCGCCGCCGATTATGCCCATCGCCGCAAGCTCGAGCCCGGCGTGGAGATGAACCGCTTCTACGCCATCGAAAGCACCACCACGACCACCGGACTCAAAGCCGAGCATCGACTCGCCCTCAAGGCCTCGCAGATAGCCGCTTTTGCCGCCACCCTCGCCGCCGCCGTCGGTGCCAGTTCCCCCCTGGGCCCGGCGCTCGACCCTGCCCTGAACGCAACCGCGCAAAAGTTCCTCGAAGCCCTCGCCAGGGACCTCAAAGCCCATGCTGGCAAGTCTGTCGTTATCCCCGGTGAACAGCAGTCGCCCGCTGTGCACCTCGCCGCCATCGCTATCAATCAGGCGCTGGGCAACGTGGGTAAGACGGTCGTCTACACCGAGACCGTGAACCCGCTGCCCACCGAGCAGAACGCTGACCTCCGCGCACTGGTCGCCGACATGAACGCCGGTAAAGTGGACTGGCTCGTGGTCCTCAACGCCAATCCCGTCTACGACGCCCCGGCGGATCTTGACTTTGAAGCAGCCCTCGCCAAAGTCAGCACGCTGGCCCATCTCGGCCTCTACAGCGATGAGACCGGCCAGACCGCGCAATGGCATGTCAACGGAGCGCACTACCTCGAGACCTGGTCCGACGCCCGCGCCTATGACGGCACCATCAGCGTCATCCAGCCCATGATCGATCCCCTCTACGGCGGTCGCTCCGCCCACGATGTTCTGCAGTCGCTGCTGGAATCTGCCGACCTCTCGGCCTACGAAGCCGTGCGCGAAACCATGAAGCCCGTGCTCAAGGGCGACTACGAAACCGCGTGGCGCAAAGCCCTCCATGCCGGATTCGTCGAGGGCAGCGCCTTTACGCCGAAGTCGGATTCAGCCAAGCCTGCCGCTGCCTTGCCCGCCTCGCCCACTCGCGACGATGGATTCGAGATCATCTTCCGTCCCGACCCCAACATCTATGACGGCCGCTACTCCAACAACGGCTGGCTGCAGGAACTGCCCAAGCCCGTCACCAACTTATCCTGGGATAACGCCGCCCTGGTCAGCATGGATACCATCAGCAAGCTCAAGGCTACTGAGGCGGATATCCTCGAAATCGAGTTGAACGGCAGAAAAATTCTCGCGCCCGTCCTCGTCGCGCCCGGCCATGCGGACGGCAGCATCACCCTCTATTTGGGATATGGCCGCCGTCAGGCTGGCCGCGTAGGCAGCGGAGCCGGCTTCAATGCCTATCAGATTCGCAACTCCGACTCTCCCCTCTTCGCCAGCGGAGCCAAGGTCACCAACACCGCCAAGCGCTGGGATCTGGTCGTGACCAAGAGCCACTACGGCGATCATCGCTCGGTCGCCGACGGCGGCGATGGCAGCGGCACCCACTCCCTCGAAGGCAACGAGTCTCTGGATCGCGGCATCATCCGCTACGGCACGCTGGAGGAGTTCCGCGCCAACCCTGACTTCGCCCACGAGGGCCGCGAGACACCCGCCAAAGACGACAGCATGTTCCCCAGCTTCCGCTACGACAAGAACGCCTGGGGCATGGCCATCGATCTCAACTCCTGCGTAGGCTGCAATGCCTGCGTAGTCAGTTGCTACGCAGAAAACAACATCGCCGTGGTCGGCAAGCAGCAGGTCAAAATCGGCCGCAACATGCAGTGGCTGCGCATTGATACCTATTTTGAGGGCGATCTATCCGCGCCCCAGGCACACTTCCAGCCCATGACCTGCCAGCACTGTGAGAACGCTCCCTGCGAACAGGTCTGCCCGGTCGGCGCCACCGTGCATACGCCGGAGGGCATCAACACCATGGTCTACAACCGCTGCGTCGGCACTCGCTACTGCTCCAACAATTGCCCCTACAAGGTGCGCCGCTTCAATTTCCTGCTCTACTCCGACTACGAAACCGAGAGCCTCAAGCTGATGCGCAATCCTGATGTCTCGGTGCGCAGCCGCGGCGTAATGGAGAAGTGCTCCTACTGCCTGCAGCGCATCAACGCAGTCAAGTTTGAGACTGACAAAGAGAATCGCGAGATTCGCGATGGTGAGATCGTGACCGCATGCCAGCAGGCCTGCCCCACGCACGCCATCGAATTCGGCAACATCAACGACAAAAACAGCCGCGTGGCAAAGCTCAAAGCCCAGCAGCGGAGTTACCAGGTGCTCGCCGACATCAATACCCGTCCCCGCACCAGCTATACCGCTGGCGTCATCAACCC
>JANXZS010000173.1 GCA_025355385.1 Acidobacteriaceae bacterium
CGGAAAATAAGCGGTGTGCCAGTTCTTCCTGGTTTGTCCAGCAACCCCAGCGATAGATGACTGCCGCGCCAGGCTCGGAGGGAAACCCCTCGGGGAGCATCAGTCCTATCCGTTCGCCTTCTGAAGTGGCAGCAGCCAGAACGGCGGCAAAAGCTTGACTCTGCTGCTTGCCTGTACCGTCAATCAGCACCAGTCTGGCCCGTGGTGCATAGTGACGCAGGCCCACACCGGGAGAGGGCAGCGAATCGCGCTCACTCAAGCATTCCGTAGCCGGCTCAAAGAGCAATGCCCCGGGACACACTTCACCAATCTGCTCCAGCGTTATGACTCCGGGCCGGTAAATAATAGGGGGGTCCTCGCATACGTCAACCACCGTCGATTCCAGACCATGAATGGTCTCGCCCGAGTCCAGAACCGCGTCGATCCGGCCCTCCAGGTCATCCAGAACGTGTTGTGCTGTGGTCGGGCTGGTATGACCGAAGGAGTTTGCGCTGGGGGCCGCGATGGGAACTCCAGCCAGGCGAATCAACTCCAGGGCCACGGGATGCGAGGGCATGCGTACGCCAACGCGCTCCCTGCCCGCAGTAACCAGGGAGGGCACGTGCTCCGCACGTGGCACCAGCAAAGTGAGCGGCCCCGGCCAGAATTTACGCCGCAGACTATCGGCTGCAAGGGGAAGGCTTTTCGCTACGCGTCGCAACATTGCTTCGTCGCAGACGTGCACAATCAGGGGATCCCACCGGGGGCGCCTCTTGGCAACAAAAATTGCGGTAACCGCATTGATCTCCAGCGCGTTGCCACCCAATCCGTAGACCGTCTCGGTGGGAAAGGCCACAGTCCCCCCGCCGCGCAGTATGCAGGCAGCCTGATGTAACGATGACTGTGATGATGTCGAATGCACATCGGTGGCATCGACCGCCAGCCGCAGAGTTTTCATCCATTTTTCTTTCGATACCTGATCTTTTCTATTATGCCCCTTGGGTCAGCGACTCCCCCGGCCCCTTGGACTGACATATACTCGCCCCTATGAAATCGATTGAGACCGAGGTCAAGTTCAGCGTTTTGGATGGAGATGTCCTCGAAGCAGATCTGGCTGCAGCGGGCTTCCACAAACTGACCCCGCGCACTTTTGAACGCAACGTACTCTATGACACGCCGGATCGCAGACTACGTGCAAATGGCGAAATCCTCAGGATTCGAGAGTACGGCCCTAAATGGGTCGTCACCCATAAGCGCATACCGCCAGGCAATTCTCCCGAGGCGCGTCATAAACAGCGCATCGAAACCGAAACCCAGGTGGAGGATGGAGATGCCATTGCCACTATCTTTGAGCGCCTGGGGCTGCAAGCGGCCTTCACCTACGAAAAATGGCGGACGGAGTGGGCCGACGAAGCCGGACACTGCGTGCTCGACGTCACACCCATAGGAGTTTTTGCCGAGTTGGAAGGCCCGGCAGAATGGATTGACACAACCGCGGAGAAGCTCGGAATCGATCTGGGCCAGTTTCTCACGCTGAGTTACGGTCGCCTCTTTGACGCCTGGAAGGAGCGGACCGGTAGCGCGGCCAACGACCTGACCTTCGCGGCGATACCAGGCAAGGACGTGGATTAATCAGTATTCAGAAACCAGCCACCAAGCCCGCTGAGGGACACCCACCAACTCAGGAGACAGGGTTCGAACCATTAGGGTTTGACCCACCTAGATTCGTAAGAGCGCTAGATCATTTTGCCAGTAGGTGTAGACCAAAGAAGTGAGGGATGACGCAGCTTTTCCGTTAAGAAAAGCTGCGTATTGCCATTCTAAAAAGTACACAGCAACAGGGAAAATGATCTAGGCGTCCACGCCGTGACATTTTTTATACTTCTTGCCGGAGCCGCAGGGGCAGGGATCATTGCGGCCAACCTTCTCCCCGGTCCTGCGCTGGGCTACTTCCGCCGCTCCGCCGCCCGCCTGCCGCGCTACTTCCAGCTCACGCTTCTTCTTGCGCTCGAACTCCTGTTCGAGTTGATCGATTGTGGTCGAATGTTGCCGCACCGGCACTGCAATCTCGCGCTCGGGTTCTGCTGGCGCGCTATGACCATTCAATGACATCTGCTGCCCTTCCAACGTGCGTGGGAGCGGCACTTCTGTGACCGGCTGGCCGTCTGGCCCGACAATCTGCATCAGGAAGAGGTAGCGAACGGTGTCTTCCTGGAAGCGAGTCATCATGGCTTCAAACATGTCGAAGGATTCACGCTTGTACGCAACCAGTGGATCCTGTTGTCCGTAGCCACGAAGCCCGATGCCTTCTTTCAAGTGATCCATGGCGAGCAGGTGATCTTTCCACAGGCCGTCCAGCACGCTCAACATCACCATGCGCTCGTGGAAGCGCATACCTTCCTCGCCGAGGATTCTTTCCTTGCTCTCGTACTTCCCTTTCAAATTGTTGAAGAGTTCATCCCCGAGTTCGTGACGGCTCAACTCCGCAGTCTTCACGCCATCGGCTGCGGGATCCAACCCGAACTGCTCGACAAGCTTGGTCTTGAGCACGTTCAGATCCCACTGGTCCGGGTGCAGATTTTCCGGAGCATTGGTGTCGAGAATTGCGCTGAGCGTTCCCGCCGTGTAGTCCTCCAGGATGAGTTCCTTTTGCTCGATGTTCTCTAGCAACTGTTTGCGCAGCCCGTAGACGGCCTCGCGCTGCTTGTTCATCACGTCGTCGTACTCGAGAATGTGCTTGCGCGACTCAAAGTTCTGCGCTTCAACCGCCTTTTGGGCCGCTTCAATGCGACGTGAGATCAGTCCCGATTCGATTGGAACGCCCTCTTCCATCCCCAGACGCTGCAGCAGCGTGGAGACCCACTCCTTGGCGAAGATGCGCATCAGGTCGTCTTCAAGCGAAAGATAAAAGCGGGAGGATCCGGGATCGCCCTGACGCCCTGCGCGGCCGCGCAGCTGGTTGTCGATCCGTCGCGACTCGTGCCGCTCAGTACCAAGAATATGGAGACCGCCAACGGCGACCACGGCCTTGTGGTCTACCTCGGCGGCGGCGGCGTGTTGCGCAATGGCGCTGTCCCAGCTTTCCTGCGCGGATTCGAACTCCTGCCCCTGGTAGTAAAAGCGCGTCATCCCGGGTCCAGCAGAGGCTGAAATCGCGCCTTCGGCAGCACTGACAGCGCGCGCCTGACTCTTCTTTACCAACTGCTGCTTGGCCATGAACTCAGGATTGCCGCCGAGCAGAATATCCGTTCCACGGCCTGCCATGTTGGTGGCAATCGTGACCATGCCAAGACGTCCGGCCTGAGCCACAATTTCCGCCTCGCGCTCGTGATACTTGGCGTTCAGCACCACGTGCTTGACGCCCTTGCGCTGCAGAATACCCGAGAGCGTCTCTGACTTTTCGATCGAAGTCGTACCTACCAGCACCGGCTGCTTCTTCTCGTGCAGCTCTGCAATCTGGTCCGCCACGGCATAATACTTTTCCTTCTCCGTGCGGAACACCACATCGGCACTCTCCAGGCGCCGCATCACCTGGTTGGTGGGAATGACAACAATTTCGAGCTTATAGATCTTGTCGAATTCTGCCGCTTCCGTCTCCGCCGTACCGGTCATGCCTGAGAGTTTGGAGTATAGGCGAAAGTAATTCTGGAAAGTAATAGTCGCAAGCGTCTGGTCCTCGCGGCGAATATTGACGCCCTCCTTCGCTTCGATAGCCTGATGCAAGCCATCGGACCAGCGGCGTCCGGGCATGAGGCGCCCGGTGAATTCATCGACGATCAGGACTTCGCCGTCCTTGACCACGTAGTTGACATCGACTTTGTAGAGGGAGTGCGCCTTGATGGCGGTCTCAACGTGGTGTTTCAGCTCCCAGTTCTCCACCTCGGCAATGTTGCCGATGCCCAGAAGCTTCTCGATCTTCTCCCAGCCCTCGTCAGTGACAGTGATAGCGCGATGCTTCTCGTCTACAACATAATCGCCGGTTAGAATCTTTTCCTCGCCACGCGTAATCTCTTCCCCTGATTCGAGCGACGGAATGATGCGGTTGACGCGGACATACTTATCCGTCGTCTGGTCGGTTGGCCCACTGATAATAAGCGGCGTGCGGGCTTCGTCAATGAGGATCGAATCGACTTCGTCGACGATGCAGTAGTGGTGCCCGCGCTGTACGCAGTCCTTTAACTCAAACTTCATGTTGTCGCGCAGGTAGTCGAAGCCGAACTCATTATTGGTGCCGTAGGTGATATCGGCAGCGTAGGCATCGCGACGCTGTGCATCGTCCAGATCGTGCACGATGACGCCGACCGTAAGCCCAAGAAACTCGTAGATCTTGCCCATCCACTCGGCATCGCGCTTGGCCAGATAATCATTCACCGTCACTACGTGAACTCCATGGCCCGCCAGCGCGTTCAAATAGCACGGCAGAGTTGCGACCAGCGTCTTGCCTTCGCCCGTCTTCATCTCGGCGATCTTGCCCTGGTGCAGCGCCATTCCACCAATAATCTGCACATCGAAGTGGCGCATCTTGAGAACGCGACGGCCTGCCTCACGCACCACAGCAAAGGCCTCTGGCAGGATTTCGTCGAGCACGTGCTTCTCTGCTTCGTTGCGCTCGACCGCGTCTTCAATGCCCTCCAGCCGCGACTGGATCCGTCCGCGAAATTCCGCGGTCTTGGCCCGAAGCTGCTCATCCGAGAGCTGTTCTACCGTGGGCTCCAGCGCGCTGACCTCAGTGACCACGGGGAGAAGCCGCTTGACCACACGCTCGTTGTTGGTTCCGAAAACTTTTGCCAGTACACTGCCGATCAATGGATGATCCTCTATGATTGCGTCCGTTGCGTTGCGCCAAGATCAAATATTCAAGGCGCGCTACTCTACTGACGCTATATCTCTCTAGTTTAGTGCACGGCGCGATTTGATGCTGCTCCTGGGAGGCAGCAAGTGAGGTTGGCTCGGACCTACCCGCACCAAATCCCTTATTTAGCGCATTTCAGGGAACTTAACTTATTTGGCCCGGGGATGGGTGCGGTCGTAGACGGCAGTAATTTGGTTGCTAGTAAGCTGCGTATAACGCTGCGTGGTAGAGAGTCGGGCGTGGCCCATCAATTCCTGGATTGCCCGAAGATCCGCGCCTTCCTCAAGCATATGCGTGCCGAAGGCGTGGCGCAGGGTGTGCGGATGAACGTCGGCGGAGAGCCCCTGCGTCGTCGCCAGCCGCTTTACGATCCGCTGAACACTTCTCGTGGTCAGGCGACCGCTCCCACGCAAGTCAACTCCCAGCAACAGCGCGTCGGTCGTCCTGCCTGCTGCTGCCGCTAGCTTCGCCTCACGAAGCGGCAGGTACGCGCGCACGGCCTGCGCCGCCATATCTCCCAACGGTACGTAGCGTTCCTTACGTCCCTTGCCGCGAACGAGGATTGCGTCATTGGCCCAATGGATGTCGCTCAGGTTGATGCCGACCAACTCCGCATTACGAATTCCGCAGCCATACAGGAGCTCGAAAATAGCGCGATCGCGCTCGGGCCACGCCGCAGCCTCGACTCCGATGTGGTCGGCGGCGCGGTTCATCTGTTCGATATTCGGCACGCGGGGCAAGTGTTTAGGAAGCTTTGGCGTCGAAACCAGCGCGGCTGGATTCTGTTCCGCTTGGCCCGTCTTCGCCAGCCAGCGGAACCATGCGCGAATCGCCGCCAGCGCCCGCGCCACGGAGGCTTTCGACAAACCACGATCGTAGAGGGTGCCCAGGTAGGCGCGAATCTGCTGATGCTGTACGCTGCGCAGATCATGCGAATCGTGTTCGTCCAGATAGGCGGCAAACGAGTGGATCTCTCGCCGATAGGCGCGCAGCGTGTGTGCAGAAACACTGCGTTCGTAGGCCAGCATGGAGAGGAACTCCTCAACCAGCAAAACGGATTTGGGGGGAGTCTTCATAGCCTGGTCTCGCCGGGTGGTAGCTGTGAACGATGGGCTCGGGGATGATGTTCACGATGGACGGCCTTCAGGCGACCCAGAGCAACATGTGTATAGATTTCCGTCGTGGCGATGTCGGCGTGGCCTAGCA
>JANXZS010000183.1 GCA_025355385.1 Acidobacteriaceae bacterium
CGCGACAGTGCTGGCCAATGAGCAGGTGGTGAATGGGTGTTGCTGGCGGCATGAAGATACGCTCGTCGAGCAGCGAGATCTGGAGCAGTGGTTCTTCCGCATCACAAAATACGCGCAGGAACTACTGGATGATCTGGGCAAGCTGAATGGGTGGCCAGAGAAGGTGCGCACCATGCAGCGCAACTGGATTGGCCGCAGCGAAGGCGCGCAAGTGGACTTCGTTGTGGAGGAGCGCGACTGCATTGAGGCAGGCGACTGTGACGACGCGGAGAAGAGCGCACGCAAGGCGGGCAAACGCACTCTAGCTGCGCGCAAAGACACAGTCGAAGCAGATAAGTCAGCGACTGTTACAAATATCAGCGTATTTACCACCCGGATCGATACTATCTTCGGGGCAACCAGCCTGCAGCTCGCGCCGGAACACGCTTTGGTGACGGAGTTTGCCGCTACGGACACACGACTGGCCGCGGAGGTAGCGGCGCTCAAGGAGCAGCAAAAAAAAGCGCGTGAGGCCGGCGATGTTGGCGCGATTGAGAAGCGTGGCGTGTTTACAGGCCACTACGCCATTAATCCTTTCAGCGGCGAGCGGCTCCCGGTGTGGGTGGCAAATTACATTCTTCTGGATTACGGAACCGGCGCGATCATGTCTGTTCCCGCTCACGATGAGAGAGATTTTGAGTTTGCCAAGAAATATGGACTCGAGATTCGCATCGTGGTGTTGCCGCGTCGCACCGAGGAACCGACGCCACATGGACACCCGGACGAGAAAATGCTGCCTTACTCTGAAAAAGACAGTCTGCTCATGAATTCCGGCGAATTCAACATGATGGGTTGCCAGGAAGCGCAGAAGAAGATGGCCCTTTATGCTGAGGAGCATGGCTTCGGCAAGGCCACGATCACTTTTCGATTGAAGGATTGGGGCGTAAGCCGCCAGCGTTATTGGGGCACTCCCATCCCCATGCTGTACTGCGAACGGGACGGCATTGTTCCAGTGCCGGAAGATCAGTTGCCGGTACTACTGCCGGAGCAGGTCACGATCACGCAGCAGGGCGGCTCGCCGCTTGGGCGGGTACCGGAGTTTGTAAATACGACATGCCCGAAGTGCGGCGGGCCAGCGCGCCGCGAGACCGATACTATGGACACCTTCGTTGATTCGTCATGGTACTTCTATCGCTATACCAGTGCGAAAAATGATACATCTCCATTTGATACAGAGGCGGTTGCATATTGGTTCCCCATCGATCAGTACATCGGTGGAGTTGAGCATGCCATCCTGCACCTGATCTATTCGCGCTTCTGGACAAAGGTCATGCGCGACCTCGGCTTGATCACGAATAACGAACCCGCGGAGCGGCTCTTCACCCAGGGGATGGTCATCAAGAATGGGGCGAAGATGTCGAAGTCGAAGGGCAACGTGGTCTCGCCCGACGACATGATTGCGCGCTACGGTGCGGACGCAACGCGAATGTACGCGCTCTTCGCTGCACCGCCGGATCGCGATCTCGATTGGCAGGAGGACGGAGTCGCGGGCATCAGCCGCTTCCTGGCGCGCGTCTATCGGCTGTCTATGAAGCATGCCTCGAGCGTTCGCGGAGTGGCGCGGCCAAACCAGCAAAAGGAACAACGCGGCCAACCATCCCCCATCGCTCAAGCGCTGCTCCGCAAGTTGCACCAGACCATTCGCAAGATCACGCAGGACTTTCAAGGGCGCTGGCATTTCAATACCTGCATCGCCGCTATTATGGAACTCGTCAATGACCTGACGGCTGCGGATGCCGCACTCACGAAGGGTGAAGTCCGAGCGGAGGTCCTGGCCGAGATCCTGAGTTCGCTGGTGTTGTTGCTCGCTCCCTTCGCACCGTATCTAGCTGCCGAGATATGGCAGGAGATCGGCGGCGAGGGCGCAATCCTGCGCACCCCGTGGCCGAAGTTTGACGAATCGCTGGCGAAGGAAAACGAGATAGAGATTCCTTTGCAGGTCAACGGCAAGCTGCGCTCGTTGATCCGGGTGGCTGCAGATATAACCGGGGCAGAGATGGAGAAGGCAGCGCTTGCCGACGTAAAGTTGCAGGCCGCCATTGCCGGCAAGCAGGTCTCGAAGGTTATAGTGGTCCCGGGCAAGATGGTCAACGTCGTGGTCAGGTAAGCGGGGATGCCGGTCAATCCAGAAGCAGAGGCAGAGTTGCACGCAGCGGTGCGGGGGACCCAGTCGCTGGTTCATACCCTGGGGGGCTGCTGGATGCGGCCCTCGCTGGTTGCGCTGGAGGTTTTGTGGCGCTGGCTCTTCGGCATTCCTGCGCTGTGGCTGCTGTACCGCGAAGGGACAAAGATTCTCGCAGCCGCGCCACTGGAATCGACAGGCATTCTACAGTTCACCTTGCAGGACCCATGGAAAGCCGCTGTGGTGTTGTCGGATACCGCTGCGGTTTTGATGCCGCTCGTCCAGCGCACTGCGATCTGGTTGGTGCCCCTGCTGGCAGTGGCTTGGGCTATCGTTTCGGGCCTCGGCAGAACACTCGTATTGCGCCGCTACGACAGATCGCTCCCCGCGGCTCCGCTGTCGTTGATCGCGCTGCAACTGCTGCGACTGATCGCCCTTGGAGCGGTGTTCGCAGGGTGGTTCTACGGGATACAACGCGCGGCGAATGCTACCCTCTCGGGCTCCGGCGAGCCAAATCTGCTGGCTTACCTGGTGCTGGTAATCTGCCTGTCGCTGGGTCTTTTCACGCTGTGGTCACTGGCAAGCTGGATTTTTTCAGTTGCGCCATTGCTGGTCGTTCTGGAGCGCAGGACTGCCCTGTCCAGCTTGTCTCGCAGCGTGCGGTTGGGGCGTGAGTTCACCGGCAAGCTGCTCGAAGTGAACCTGGTGTTGGGCATTGTGAAGCTGGCGCTGATCGTGCTCGCAATGGTCTTCTCCGCGACGCCGCTTCCGTTTCAGTCCGTGATGACGGAACAGGCCCTGCATCAATGGTGGATCGCCGTAACCCTGCTCTACTTCGTGGCCAACGACTTCTTCCAGGTAGCCAGACTAGTAAGCTTCATCCAGTTCTGGGTCCTGGCCGGACGGGCGGGCGCGACTTCGTCGCCATCTGGCTAATCCCGGGACCATGGATTGCGCCCATGTGCCATCGGAGGGAAAGGAATATGGGTACAAGAGTGTAATGAAGGGGCTTTTGCGAGTAATCATTGCCTACGAAAACGTCGAAGACGAAAGAAATATTGACCGGAAGCGCTCCCGCTTCCAAGGAATATTCGAGCTTGTTACGATCGTAAATGTCTGTGTTGAAATCAGGCGGTTTCGAAACCAGTAAATGTATATCCTTAGCGTTGGATTTTTGAATCTTCGCCCATGGATAGAACGGGTCGTAAGAGACATCCCAGAAGCAGGGTGAATAACTTCAGATTTCGCTTCGTCACTTTCAAGTATGAATACTTGCGTAGGAGAACCATCGTCCAGACAAACGAAGTAGTGGCCAGTACGTTGCCTTCCCTCAAGCCCCAATCCTCTAGCGGTGTTCTGGATGCGGATCCGGCTTTCTGGGTTGTGGGCTGGAGTCGGCTGTCGCGAGGGCTGACCCCGGACCCTGGATTCCGGTAGTGTCTTAGTTTGAATTTTAGCTAAGGTGATTTATGTCAAACAAAGTACGAGTACCACCCAAACAACAAAAAGAAGCACCAGAGAAATCAGTCCCCCAGCTGCGTAGCTTCAAACGAATGGCCCTCACAGCAGTATCAACTTTTGTCCAAATAGTAGGTCTCGTTGTTACGACAGTAGGTCTCGTTGCAGCGGTATTGGCACTAATACCGAGTTTCTGTATCCCCAAGCGACCCCGTTGATCCTCAAAATGCATTCTCCGCCTCGTTCACGATCCAGAACACAAACTCTATTTCCTTACACAACGTCACGGCAATGTTCGCAGTCGGCCAAGTGCAGGGCTCCGATGGAAAACCGTTCAATCCCAACTTTCAGCCTTCATTCACTTCACGAGTAGTGTCCCCCGAGTGGCAAAATCACGACCTTGGCATCGATGACAAGTTTACGGTCACTCCCGATCAGGTCTTTCATACGGTGATAGGCTTCGGTCCCAAGATGGCTGACATTGCAATCGTCGTGGAATATCGCCCTGCGTACTTGCCTTGGAAGCTAGAGAAGATGTTCCGGTTTAAGACGTACCGGCAGACGAACGGAAATCTCTACTGGTATTCAGCTCCCTTACGTTAAGCCGCTCCGCGCATGATGATTAAGGGCGGTCTAGAATAAGCAAATTAGGACACTACCTGGATTCCTAGTCCCTTTACACAGACACGCAAGCCTGCAAAACTAGGGAGTGGACACCTCCTCGATCGTCATATTGGACTTTGGTTCGCAATACACGCAGCTCATTGCGCGGCGTATTCGCGAGCAGAATGTTTTCTCCGTAGTCCTCCCCTGCACCGCACCGATCGAAGCAATCAATGCCCAGAAGCCGATAGGGATCATCCTCTCGGGCGGGCCGTGTTCCGTATACGATGCGGACGCGCCGCCGAGCGATCCTCGCGTGCTGGCGCTGGGCTTGCCGGTGCTCGGCATCTGCTATGGACTGCAATACATCACCCATCATCTCGGCGGCAAGGTACGCTCGGCGGACAAGCGCGAATACGGCCAGGCAGACGTCACGTTGATAGACGACACGCCGCTCTTTGACGGGCTTAAGCCGACGCAGACGGTTTGGATGTCGCATGGTGATGAGGCTCTGGAGTTGCCCGAGGGATTCCACCTGACGGCGAAAACGGCCAATGCCGTCGCTGGCATCG
Organism: Acidobacteriaceae bacterium; assembly: GCA_025355385.1. GTDB lineage: Bacteria > Acidobacteriota > Terriglobia > Terriglobales > Acidobacteriaceae > JANXZS01. Next base: position 4,795 of record JANXZS010000183.1, read on the forward strand.
CGAATCCCGAGAAGCGCATCTGGGCGGTGCAGTTTCATCCAGAGGTGCACCACACCAGGCAGGGCACCGCGCTGCTGCGGAACTTCCTCTTCAAAATATGCAACGCCACGCCGGACTGGACAGCGGAGCACTTCATTCAATCGACCATCACGGCAATTCGCCACAAGGTAGGCGGCGGTCAGGTGATTTGCGGTCTCTCGGGCGGTGTCGATTCCGCAGTCGCCGCTGTCCTGGTGCATCGCGCCGTCGGCGATCAGCTTACCTGCATCTTTGTGAACAACGGCGTACTGCGCAAGCATGAATTCTTCAAGGTGCAGGAGAGCATGCGCGACAAACTCGGTCTGAAAGTTGTCGCGGTCGATGCCAGCGGACGCTTCCTGGGCAAGCTGGTGGGCGTTAGCGATCCGGAGACCAAGCGCAAGATCATCGGCAACGAATTCATCGAGGTGTTCGATGATGAGGCCAAGCGTATCGCCGAACAATCCGGCGGCGTGGACTGGCTGGTGCAGGGCACGCTCTACCCCGACGTCATTGAGTCGTCGTCGGTGAAGGGGCCATCGCAGACTATCAAGAGCCACCACAACGTTGGCGGCTTGCCCGAGACAATGAAGTTGAAGTTGATTGAGCCGCTGCGTGATCTCTTCAAAGATGAGGTTAGGCGCATCGGCCGCGACCTCAAGATGCCGGAAGAGATTCTGCAGCGCCAGCCTTTCCCTGGTCCGGGGCTCGCTGTCCGCATCCTGGGCGAAGTGACGCCAGAGCGAGTGGCGCTGTTGCAGGAGGCCGACGAGATTGTTGTTACGGAGATTCGCGCCGCCGGACTGTATCAGCAAATATGGCAGAGCTTTGCGGTTCTGCTTCCCGTCAAGAGTGTGGGGGTGATGGGCGATCAGCGCACCTATGCCTACACGTGCGCCATTCGCGCGGTCCACTCGGAAGATGGCATGACTGCGGACTGGGTGCCGCTGCCGTATGAGGTGCTGAAAACTATTTCCAGCCGCATCGTCAACGAGGTCCGCGGGATCAACCGCGTCGTGTACGACATCACCTCCAAGCCCCCCGGCACCATCGAATGGGAATAGTGCTGGCCGGGCTGGCGGCTCGCCGGTGGCCACTCTTTCGGGCTCGAAGTGAGTATTGGTCGTTAGGCTCATCCCTGCGGATTCTTAAGCCAGGATGCTTTCTCATAGGACAGCAGCAAGGGACGCGTTGCAGAGAAGAGACTTCCCCTGACATTCTCAAATGGGTTGCCGCAGATGTGCGCTACCGCCGGGCTGGGTTTATCCTAGTAAGTAAGAACCTCGTAATCTGAAGGAGATGGAATTATGCCCCTGGTATCGTTGCGACAGTTGCTGGATGAAGCAGCCAAGAAGGATTATGGCGTTGGTGCTTTCAACGTCAATGATATGGAACAGATTCAGGCGATCATGGAAGCAGCCGATGAGACCAAGTCGCCGGTCATCATCCAGGCCAGCCGAGGTGCCCGCGCTTACGCCCAGGACAATTACCTTTACCACCTGATGCTTGCGGCAGCCGAGCTCTATCCCCATATTCCGCTGGTCATGCACCAGGATCACGGCAACAGTTATGAGACTTGTTTGTCAGCCATCAAGCTTGGATTCACCAGCGTGATGATGGATGGGTCGCTACTCCCCGACGGCAAGACTCCCTCTACCTTTGAACAGAATGTCGAAGTGACCCGCCGTGTGGTGGAGTATGCCCACGAGCGTGGCGTGTCAGTCGAAGGCGAGATTGGCGTCCTCGGCGGCATTGAAGACGGTCATGGCGCAGGGGGAACCGGCCTCGAGCACGTCACCGATCCCGATCAGGCGGTCGAGTTTGCGGAGCGGACGGGCGTAGACGCCTTGGCACTGGCGATTGGCACCAGCCACGGCGCGTACAAGTTCAGCAAGAAGCCGGACGGCTCGGTTCTCAAGATGGACCTGCTCATCGAAATCCACAAGCGCCTTCCGCACACGCACCTGGTCATGCACGGCTC
>JANXZS010000233.1 GCA_025355385.1 Acidobacteriaceae bacterium
CGCTCTTGTCGAGATCGTGACCGTCGCGGTCGGTGATTGTGATCTGAACATGCGCGCCATTCCAATCAAGCAGCCTTTGCAAGTCAAACGACGCGCCAAACGCCCACTCATCCGCATAAGCGGGTATTCTCCGCATCGCCGCCTCGCGGATTATTGGCTACATCCGATGTGTAGTTAAGCGTTAAGTCGATGCCCTTATGAAGGAGCTGTGATCGCCCGCCGAACCAGTCGCCCGTCAACGTATTGGCAACCTCCCCAGCGGAGCGATAGGCGCATGTAACTAAAAACACCAGCAGACAACATTTTGAAATGAAGAACGACAGGCGATTGCGCCGCTGCGCTCGCAGTGCTCTCTACTTGAGTCCTCCCAACATTCCGGCGGCTGAACGCTTGGGCAAACGCTCGCTCACCAAATTAGTATCGATGTTATGTCTAGACCGTTGCAGTTCGCACATACGCCACTTATCGTGATCTCACGACGCAATCACCACGTTTGTCTCACTTAAAACCAGAGGTCGCAAGCACCACCCGCGCTCAAAACGTTCAGCTGTAGCTGACCTCATGTGTATTCAACACCTTACTGATACAATCTTGGCATCTACAAGCGAGCGTCTGTTCGCGTCGTCTTACACCTACATGTGTTCACTCCGAAAGAGCAGCTTTCCAGAATTGCTTGGTAGCTGTGCATCCTAAGACCGGGCGATTGGTCGCTGCGGAAAGTTGCGCGTCGAACTCCAAGAGGACGAAGTCGCAGGCCATTGACACTACAATGGGAAGCGTAAATAGTGATCAGCAAGCAGCGCTGCGAACAACCACATCAAGTACGTGATCGAATATCGAAACAGGCGCATTGGTAGATTTGCCGCGCGGTCTCGCCGCAGTGCCCAGGCCAGATATAGAAATCTTCCGTTAAGTGCCAGCGCGGCCACCAGATAAACCGAACCGCTCATTTTGGTAAAAACCGGCAACAGCGTGCCGAAAGATAATAAGATGGTGTAATGCAAGATCTGCAGCCGCGTATAAGGCACGCCGTGGGTCACAGGGAGCATAGGGATTCCTGCTTTGGCGTAGTCTTCCCGCCGAGCAATTGCGAGCGCCCAAAAATGCGGCGGGGTCCAAGCAAAAATGATGAAGAATAGAATCAAGGCCTGTGGGTCGATAGTGTGAGTGACCGCCGCCCAGCCGAGCACAGGTGGCGCCGCTCCCGCCGCACCACCAAACACTATGTTGTATGGCGTCGCGCGCTTGAGCCACACCGTATAAATGACCGCATAGCCTATCAATGACACAAAAGTTAGCCCAGCCGTCAACGCACCAACAGCCGACGACAAAATCAGCATCGAAAGAACGCCCAATAAGCTCGCGAATACTACGGCTTGCCATTTGCGTAGATGCCCGGTCGGCAGAGGCCGGTGCCGGGTACGGCTCATCTTTTCGTCGATTCTTCGATCGAGCACGTGGTTGAACGCTGCAGCAGATCCCGACGCCAACGCGATGCCTATAGTTCCAAAGATGATTGCGGGTAATGGCACGATGCCTGGCGAAGCCAGCACCATCCCCACGACCGCAGTGAACACAATCAACAGAGTGACCTTGGGTTTCGTCAGCTCGAGGAAATCTCGCCATCGAAGCGGCCTAACCGGGGCGACTAGACCTGCAGTTACGTTCATCGTTGGAAGATTGTGGAGTTGAGTCGCTTTGAGTAGCGGGCGCGGCATCGAATGGTCCTCTTCTTAATCGCGCCGACCTTCTGCAATTCGGTTGCTGCTTATTCTTGCATTTAGAATCGCACCAACCAACAACTCTTGTTACTCCTTGTTCTCCGCAAGATTAAGCTGCAAGACCCGTATCCACATGTAGGATTGCGCTTACCGATTGCTTGCTGCCCGTTTGCGAATGGCCTCGTCCGTCCGCATCTGCGTGGATTGCTGTACATGCACCGGCGTGATTCTTTAGCTTTGGTTGACACCTTCACCCTTCAAACATTGCGTTCTCGCCCGAGTACGTGCGTCCGGCTATGACGACGGGGACACATCCAAGGATCAATAACGCAAACTCAAAGGGGACCTAGCCTTGGCTGCACCATGCGATAAAATAATGACCCCATTTCTGCGTAAAGTTGCAAATTGTGCGCATAAGCTCAGCGTCGAATTGAATGGGAGTCCGCCAAACGCAGCCGCCGCGCACGCCGCAACTTTGCGAGGCAGCCAATCCGGGGTAAGGCTCCCACCCCGCCCGTTCAAGAGCCAGCGCTGAACTACAACAAACGGGTTATTCCGTACTCGGGGGAAGTATGGTGAGCGCAGTCGCCACTCGTGCCAAGCGGAAGGCTGCGCTGGAGAAACCCTTCCCTCTTCCATCCGCCCAATGGGTATCGCTCGCGCGCGACCGGTGGGTTCGCTACCCCGTCGGCGATGCAGGCGTTCGCCGTCTCCAGGAACTTATCGCTACCCCGCCCCGCGTACGCATGCCCTGTATGCTCATCTACGGCGTCAGTGGCGCAGGGAAATCCATGCTTCTGGAGAAGTTCCAGCGCGATCACACGCAAAATAACGAACGCCGAAGCGGCCGAACTGCCTCCCGTGCCACAACTGCGAAGTCTCTATGCCGAGATTATCCGTTCGATGAACGCCGATGTCTCTGCGACAACGCGGTTGCATGAATTAGAGGGAACGGCGATCAACATGCTTTCGCACGCATCCCCCAGGATGCTGTTGATCGATGAGATCCATAACCTGCTCTCTTGCAGTGCGCGAGACCAGCGTGCTGCGCTGAATGCCATCAAATATATCGCCAACAAACTGCGCGTCTCGATTGTTGCCGCCGGAACTTAAGAGGCGCTGCATGTTATGCGATCGGATCCCCAGATCGCTAGCCGCTTCGAGCAACATGAACTTCCCATCTGGACGGAATCGCAGGAGCTTCGACGGTTCATCGCCGGCTACCTTGCACTGCTTCCGATAAAGAAGTCCGCGGTCGAGATGGACAAGCGTTTCGTCGAGTACCTGCTCGAGTTGTCGGACGGTGTGACGGGACGCATCATAGAGGTCCTCCGCCGTGCTGCCTTTCAAGCAATTGCAGACAAGTCTCAGAAGGTTGGACTGCAGCAGCTCCAATTTGTAGGAGCACGAATGCCTACAGTTATCGGCCGAAGGTCGTGATTTTTCCTTCAGGACATTCCTTAAGGCAAAAAAGGACACCTTCTGGGAAAACTCACAATAAGACAGGTAGTCCGAAACACAAAGGCATCAACATGACTGAAATATCCCGCGATGCACCAGAGCCTTCAGTATCTGGTGGCCATCATCGATGTGGGCAGCCGCAAGACGCTCAATCGACACCGCCACCGGACGCGCCATGTGGCAGATGATCGGCGTGCTCGCGGAGCTTGAGCGCTCGCTCATCACCGAGCGCACGCGCGCACGCGTCAAAGCCGCTCAACGTTTTGGACTCGGGGCATAAGGCTTTGCCGCAGTGAGCAGGGCATCCGCGCCGAGTCGAATCTTGTAATCCGGGTTCGAATAAACGTAGCGAATGATACCGGATGTATCGATGATGAACACGGACGGGACCGGTAGCTCATGCATCGAAGTGCCGGTGCTCTTATCAAGATCGACACCGTACTTCTTTTGCATTTCGATCGTCGCATCATCGAGGTGGTAAGCCACATTGAATGCGGTCGCGGCCTCGAGCCGGCTGTCGGATAGCAAGGTGTAGTGAATGTCCGCGTCCTTCAAGCTCGAATACAGGATCTCTGGCCGATCGGTGCTCAAGAATACAATCTCGAAGCCAAGCTTGCGCAGTTGTGGCTCGACCAACCGTAGGTCGCTCAACTGCATGTGTCAGTACGGGCACCAGCCACCTCGATAAAAGATCAGGATGGTTGGCTTTTGGTAAGCACCCGGGCCGAAATTACGTACATTGCCGTCTACTTCAGTGCCGTGAAATCTGGGTGCAAGTGCGCCCACGGGAAGTGGGCGCACTTGGGACGGATCGGTAGGAACATCTGCGTGGGACGCCATCGCCATTCCTATGCCGAGGATACCCATCAAACGCGTCAACATGCGCATTGCAGACTCCGCCTGTGGCTAATCTTGAATCCGTGTTCCCGCTCCTTCACGCCGCTGCTATTCGACGCCTCCCGAAAAGGCTACGCCACCGGGGAAAACCACGATTATAGGACAGTTTGAAATCGAACCGCTCGCGTTGATTCCCCCCAGACTCGCATCTGGAGTTCCGGGCAGCGCGCTGACAATATTGCCTGCGAGCGCCTGCGTACGGATGGCATCCTGGGAATGAAGCTGCACTCGAAGGCCCGCCGCAATCGCCGCATCGGTCCATAGCACCGGGCTCACATCCCAAATCGGTGTGTAGTGAACGGGGTCACTCGGCTGTTCCTGCGCGACGTTGAAGGGATCGCCCTCGCCTAAGAGGGCGGACTCCAGACCCTGCCGCATTGGATCGCTGTCGCCACGGATGCCATTGACCACCGGGGAGATGGAGGCCCGGGCGGACGGCGGCTCGTCACTCCCGATTCCAGGAGCGGCGTTAAGATTGGGCGTGTAGGTGCTACTTTCCAACGCGGCAACCAGCTCTGAGGATGCGTCGGTGTGCAGGTACAGTGTGAACTGCCCGTCCACCCAACCGGCCAGCAGATTGAGCGTCACCGTTCTCTGTTCGTAGTCGATATCCACCACACTGCCGCTCTTGCCCGTATCATTGGCCACCTGGGGAGCGTTTAGAACCAGCGTGTTGGCCTTGGCGCGCTGACTGTCGTCCAGGTCGCGTACGATCTGTACCAACGGGCTGTATTTCGCATCGCCGGCGGCGCCTGCCGCGAATTGTATCGGTGGAAAGCCATTGGGACCGGGAGTCAATATGTGGGTCAGGCCGAAGTTCACCGTCCCCTCGAATATAAGACTATCGTCCCGGAGCCGAGCCTTCTGGACCGCCGCCGTGCCAAGCGCATTAAACAGCTTGTTTGAGTAGTTAACTCCCCGTCGCTTCGCATCTGCCTGGTCGGAGGACTCTGAGACTACGTACCAAGTGACCCTGCCATCCGTGGTGCGACCCTGGTGGAGCGGGAGTGTCACAGTTTCGTGGGCAATATCAATCTTAAGGGCCCCGGGAAAACTGTACGAAAAGATCCCAACGGACGGCGGCCGAACTTTGTGTTCGGCCTCAGCGCCGACCGGTGCGGTCAGGGAAAACATGACAACGCAGGTGATGGCGGCCGCGGCAATGCGAGTGGTGGTTATCGATGATTTTCTGTTGAACATGAAACGTGCTCCATGATGTGTCCCACTAGCTTCTAGCTTCTAGACGACCGGAGGTCTCATGCTTTTATTTCGTCGTTGGTTCAACAACGCCCACCGAAATGTCGAAATAAAAAAATACCTTTGAATAGTGTCGATTTGATCGGAATGAGCCGATCCGCCGGCGGTGTGCGGTGAGGTACGCCGAAGCCCGACAAACAATCTCAGAACGTTCTCTCACGGGTGAGGGGCGTTTTCACCGCCCAATAACCTGACCGGGCAGGGGCGTGCCGGCATTGCGGTTGGCGGCAGGCAAGGGCGGTTTGCGGTGTGGCAAGGCGCGACGGGCCGGGGAATCAGGGAAGGGCAGGCGTCGGGCTGGCTGCCCGGCCGCCCCACTGGCAGGTTTCGGGCTGGCGGCGACAGGCTCGGTCCCGAGATAAAACGCGTTCGGCGAAGTAGACTGTACTGTGCTGCAGAGGCGGTTTGAATTTCCTATCCGCCTCTCCATCCATCAGATGAGATCCAACACCGAAGAGCCCTGAAATCCGTCGTCCCACCCTGGTCAATGTTGGACGCCGGAAGGTGGTCCGAGTTGGGCGCCGGTTGGACAGACAGCGCTTTCTGCGCGTCAGTCGGCGGAACCCAGCGATTCCGACGCCCGCTTTGAAGATTATCCGCGGATCCCTGTAATCGCTGGTCTAACCCGCACTCGCGACCGCTATCGATGCACAACGTCAGCTCGCGGCAGATGCGCTTAGGTTGGTACGTCATCTTGGCCTCGGCCAACAGCTAAGTGCAGAGCGTCTCGCGTCAGCCTGCGATGTGTCAAACCGTTGCGGCGCCAGTGGTTACTGCATTAGGCATTGGACCGCTCAGCGAGCGAGCCGTAGCCACACGAGTCTCATGCGTCTTCAGAAAACGCAATACGTCCGCAATAAACTGTTCCTTGTGCGAGGCAAAGAGACCATGCGGAGCTCCTTCGTACTCAAGCAACTGACTGCCGGCGATTCCGCGCGCCGCGGCGCGCCCGGCTGCATCAATCGGCACCGTCTTGTCTGAAGTTCCGTGGATGATGAGCGTGGGGACTTTGAAGCTTGACAGGTCCGGTCGGAAATCCGTCGTTGCGAAAGCTTTTGCACAATCCAACGTCGCTTTAAGACTTGCCTGCATAGAGACCGCCCTCGACCATTCAAGGACCTCCGAACTCACGGGATGAGAGATCACGCCAACCCCATAGAACTGCTTGAAGAAGGTGGTCCAAAACTTGGCTCGATCCGTC
>JANXZS010000054.1 GCA_025355385.1 Acidobacteriaceae bacterium
TCGGGCACTCCACCAACTGACCGGGCTAACTGGCGGATTAAAGATCATCGTTGACGCCTCCGGCAAACACTCCTACGTCTTAGAGTACGAGATTCGGTGAGTTGGTTGATACCGGGAAGTCGTCTAGGGTGAAGTCTGTACTCTCAGGCGAGTACGCGGTTCGCTGCCCCTTTGGGTATGAACCCAAAGACCGTAGAAACCGTTCGAGCAGCTTCAATGAGTGCATCGGCCTGTACCGTCATTCCACATTGCGGCTTCCAAACTAGCATCTCGAATTAACCTGCTTGCACTCTTGTAGATTTTCGCTAGGCTACCCTAAGGCAGATGTAGAAACACCCTATCGAGGCTCCACTATGCGGAAGAAACTAACGCGTGCGTTTCTTTGGTGTTCGGTAACGTTCTGGGGTGTCGCGCTGGGTGCCAAGATCTTCGATTTGCTTGTCTTGGCGCGAGCCTGGGGAGGGGATGTGCCGGCGTCGCTGATCTTTTATCCATACGGGAAAAGTTGGCCAATTGATCCCGGAAATTTCTTTCAGCCGCTTAGCGCATTCCTTTTGCTGGCTATTGTCGGTGCCCTTTGGAGTGGGTGGAAAACCAAGCGCGGCTATCGCTTGTGTTTAGAACTGTCTGTCGGCGCATTTGCACTCATCTGGCTTGCGACGCCCACGCTCTTCTGGCCGCTGATCAATGCGATCTATCAGGTGGCGCATCACAGAGTGGCGATTGCGGACGCCGAGGCACTTGCCCTGGTGAGGCAATGGTTCCTCTACGATTCGATTCGAATTGTTGTGATTGCAGTAGGCTTCTTCGCCGCGGTGCGTGCCATCAGCATTCCTTATGCCGAATCGACAGAAGTTAATGGCTGAGAATGAATTCTCTACTTCGTACAAGTCGAGATACCGCATGTTGCTGGGAGCAATCTGGGTTGACGCGAAATCGCTAAGTCACTCATCAAGGTCGGATCCGTGTGCAAGTCGGCTTGAAAAAGCTATTGCGGGAGTTGGGATGCACGGGGGCTCAGGTTTACTTATTACGACTGTTTGGCGGTGCGCCTCCGGTCCGACAGGACAGCATCTTTCAGCGCATGCAGAAACCGTACATCGGTTTCCATAACGGAGAGCGCAGCTCGCACGATCATGCTGTCGTTGGCCCGTATCCCGTGTTCCGTAGAGGCATACCCGCTAAGTTGCCGCAGTTTGGTCAGGTCCTCAGGATAGAGATAAACAGTGTTGCGGGACGGCTTCAGTGACGAAGAAAGCGGCTTGACGGGTGCACTTGATTGCCGCGCTCCTTCCAGGTGGGCAGGCTTTCCATGCGAAGCACTCACCTCCGGAGTGCCCGCCTGAGCACTGGGATCGGGAGCGGTTGCAGCCAGATCTGGTGACGGTACTTCGGCGTCCGTCCGTTCGGCAGTCGCTTTCCTGAGGCTGGCGAGCGGATCATTCTGAATGGCCTGGAGAGGGTTGTATTTGGTTTTTGCCATCTAGTTCGCTTCCGCCTTTGCCAGTTCTTTGCTTCCCTGCTCTAACGATGCGGTTTGTGGAAGACTGACGATCTCCAGTGCCAACTTGCCTGCAAGAGCCTGAGCGCTGCGGTCAAGCACGTTCCAGCCGCCTCCGCCGACGAAATGAGCGAAGACTTGGCGGTCCGGCACCTGAGTTTTCAGAGCTTTGATTCTGAGGGCGGCAACCGACTCTTCTACGCTGCGGGCCAGAATGGTCCCGGTTTTCACTCGGTTGATAAGGACACGCACCGCAGCCTTGGGATTCGTCTTCTCAGCAAAGTCCACTGCTTCTCGGACCTCCCAGAAGTCAACCACGGTCTGGCCGGTCACGATGATAACAACATCGGCTTGTTGCACTGCGACCAAGCTTGCCGCATGTTCCAGGTTCGGAGGCGTGTCGAAAACAATATAGGTGTACTGGTTCTTTGGCACGGCGATCTCCACCTCAGAGCCGGAATGCCGGATACTTTTGGTGCTGGAACCCTGCTTATCAAAGTCCTGCAAAGCAACGTGGTTTCCAGCCTGTCGCAGCGCCTCTGCTACCAAGAGGCTGGAGGTGGTCTTCCCTGCCCCGCCCTTTTTTGCCAAGAACGCTATCTTCACGTCACACTCTCCTACTGGCCGAACATCACACACTCACACAGTACGTCAGCAATCCCTACTAGGGGCGTCAAAAAGGTATGACGTACCTACTCTCATACTGTAGGCAGGGTTGCTGACGGGCGAGCCGCTGAGAACCTTCTCGCCCGCTACCGGCAGACACTCACACAGTAAGACTGTAAGACGAGACGGAGAATCCTACTCTCATACTTAGGGCAGCGGTGCTCCGATGATGTTTGTGATCGCCCTCTTGAAACCTTCCGTTCTACCCAAATAGCGCTCTGTGGTCTGAACGGACGAATGCCCGAGAAGCTCTTGCACGTCTTCAAGGGCCGCGTTCCCGCTCCGGCAGAGCCGTGCGCAGGTGCGACGTGCATCGTGGGGACGGAAGGTTGAATGTCCGCATACAGTCGCATAGTGAGACAGTATGAGTTTCACACTCTCATCAGACATTTGCTGCGTTCCCAGCCTGCCATGACGTGTGATGCTCCGGAAGACGGGCCCCTGAACGATCCGCGTCGCCTGAAGCCAGTCCGTGATCGCCACCCTCACCCAATCCGGCAGGCTGATGTTGCGGACCTTGCCGCCTTTGCCGCGGAGTCCTATCAACCCCCATTGGCCGTCTCTCTGCTGAATGGTGGCGACTTGCAGCTCTACCAGTTCACGACGCCGCAGGGCAGTGGCAAAGAGTACTGCCAAGATCGCGTAATCACGCTTGCCGCGCAATGAGCTCCGATCGACGGAGGTCAGGATCTGGTCAACCTGGTACTTCTGAATCCAGTTCCCGATGCGTGATCCGGTCTGCTTTTCACCCCGAACCCGCCGGATTGCAGCGGCCTCGCTCTGGTCGAGCAGTCCCGCGTCCGCTGCCTCTTGGGCCAGCGCGCGCACCGCAGCGAGACGCAGATTGACGGTAGCCGCCGAGTAGAGCCGCTTCTGCTGATCTGCAGTCCGCGCCCCGGTCAGGGCGTCCTTTTGTGCCTCGACATCGGCGGGGGTG
>JANXZS010000264.1 GCA_025355385.1 Acidobacteriaceae bacterium
ACGTCCCACCGACCATCGAGCGACAGTGTCGTGCGGTGCGTATTTTCCGCCGCTGCAGAATGGCAGAAAATCGCCATACTGCAGCACACCAGCCACAGAGCCACTCGCCGCGAATTCATGCACCATCCCCTCAAAAACACCTGCCGCTTGCTGATGCGCTACTTACGTTTCGGAATCTATGGTGCGAACCGCGGCCAAAGCTCCGCGAACTGCTGCGGTTCGGCCACCCATTCCACAGATTTCGGATTATTGTGGTATTGCGAATAGATGGGCTCAACCGCATCGAGTCCCAGTTCCGGATAGCTGCGGCTTGCCCGCTGCTCCAGATCCGCAGCCTGGTAGCGGCCATTCAAGATCCACTCGATCGCGCCATCCGCGTTCACGATGGGAAAGTATGCCAGGCCGCCATGCGCTCGCACTCCGGCGTACTCAAAGCCGTACTGCCGGTCGCACCATGCGCCAAATACCATGCGCTGCTTCGTGTCCGCATTGATGGCTGCATGCGCCCAGCCCGGCGGCACCACCACCTTCTCCCCCGGACCAGCGGTCACCGCGACACACCTGCCAGGGTCGTCGGTGGTGCGCTGCTGCGCATAGATGATGGCATTGCCTTCCCATATCTCGTACAACTCTGGCGGCGACCATCCGCTATGTGGCGCAGTGGCATGCACGTGGCCCTGACTGCGTATCGGCTCCTTGCCCAGCTTTCCTGCCGCGTACGCCACTACACCAAATAGCAGATAGCTTGCCTTAAGTGCGTCTTCATCTTCCTCGCGGCGCACATCCATCGCGATCGAATACACCGGGCTAGGCCCGCTGCACTGGGGATCGAGCAGGCTGGCTCGAATCGCATCCAGCGTGCGGAACACCGCCAGCGGTCCACGCACTCCCGCACCGTACCGGAACTCGAGCGTTGCGCCATCCACCTCTACGTCCAGACCAGTTCGCACCTGCCTCATCCCACGCTCCTTACGAATGCCTTGATCGTGGCCAACGGCTCGTCCGACGGCTGGGCGGGAGTGATGAGGTATCTCCCCACATTTGCCGGCACAATAAAAGTCTCGGCGTAGTGTACGAGGAACGGTTCGAAAGCATGCTCTGGACTATCGATTACAACCTCGTTGCCCTCTACGAGGTTCAGCACGTTCAAGGTGCCATGGGTGTCATGCATGACTGCCTTTGTGAACCAGTGCCGCCGCGTCTCGATGAACTCGAGTTCATGCAGTCCGGTTGCCTCCTCATACCAGCCTTCTCCCTGGCCCAGCACTCGCACCGGGTTGATCAGGTTTTTTTTGACCCAGTCCCGATCACGCGCCCATTGAATATTTGCCAAGCCATGTCGCAAGTGGATGGGCCGTGGCAATCCGTTCATGCCTAGCCGCGCCCAATCCCACAATTTGAAGGTGAAGATGTATGGGGTCGCGCTGATCTCGAGCACCATGCTGTTCTTCCCCGAACAGTGGATCGTTCCCGCCGGAATAGAGACATGATCGTGCTTCTTTACCGGCCATACATTCACGTATTTTTTCGCTGGAAACGGCGCCCCCCCGGCCTGAGCAGTTTGCAGGTCATCGCTCATCTGCGCGGCATCTGCGCCCGGCCGCAGCCCCAGGTACACCACCGCGTCGGTTCCCGCGTCCATGAGGTAATAGCTTTCATCCTGGGTGTATGGCATGTTGAAATGCTCCGCCACATACGCGCGCAGGGGGTGCACCTGCAGGGAGAGATTGCCACCTCCCATGGTGTCGAGTAAATCGAAGCGGATGGGGAACTCCGCGCCAAACTGCTTTAGAATCTCGCCGCCCAGTAATTCTTCTGCGTGCTCATGGACCAAGGAGAGGGCTGGCGTTTCGACGATGTTATCGCCGAAAGAGAAGCGCAGGCTATTCTCCTCCGGCACACAGTCGAAACACCAGGCGAAGTTCGGCGCTTCCTTAGCCAGGCCAAAGTGTTCGCGCATCCATTCCCCTCCCCACGGACCGGGGTCGAAGAAGGGCACCACGCGGAAGGGGCGCCGCACTGCCGTACTCAGAGCCGCTCGATAGTTGTCCCCCGAGATCATCGCCGGACGTTGCGGCCGGTTGGTATCAATGTAGAAATCCATTGCGCGATGCAGCCGATGCTTCTCAGTATCGGCGGCGCGCCAATCGACGAAGTAAGCACGCTTGTACAACTCCGCAGCGGAGGCTGACGCGTTGTTCGCGCCGATATTGCCCACCTGGTGCGCGCGCTGGCGCTGCTGGATTTCCCATCGCGTGACATCGCAATAAATGAGCAGATCCCACTGTTCGGCAACATACGCCGCGCCCGTACCATACACCAACACCCTGCCTTGAGCGTTGGCGATTTGGCTGCGCAGCTGCGCGGTCTTCTCTCGATCAAACAGCGCGCCCAACTCCCACGCCGCCATCTTGCCGAAGACGGGATCGTCCCCTAAACAGGGGGTCAGAAGCTCTGCTAACTCCTCTGCGGACTTGAGTGCCAACTCGGCAGAGAACGTTGCCCCGGCCGCCAGCCTCTCGAACCCAGCCCGCAGCTCTTTCGAATCCGCTCCGGGATAGTATTCGACCACCACCACCGCGCGCTCTCGCTGGGCGAGCCGATTGCTCAACTCGCCTGCGATAGCAGTCCAGCCACTGAGGCACGCTGAAGCATCGTCTGCAACCTTGATCGTCGGATACTTGTCGTAATTCATTTTCCCCGTCATGCCCCGCCCCGCAGCAAGGGCACCGCTCCCAGCAGCGCCGCGGTAGAACCCAGCATTGAGGGCACGATTTTCACTGAACCTTTTTTGGCCCAGGCATGCCGCTCGACGTGCTCCCGAATCGCGGGCAGGATTGCCTCCTGACGCCGCATCACGCCGCCGCCGAAGACGATGACCTCGGGGTCGTAGGCATGAATCAGAGATACCGTCAGCGAGGACCATACCCCCAGGCAGTGCTCTAATATCTCGTGTGCCAGAGCGTCCCCCGCGTCTGCCGCTGCAAACAGCTTTTGAAAATCAATCGTCCCCGCCATCCCGGCCAGACCGCTCCCGGCGAATCTTTGCCGCTCGCGGCAGATCGCATCGAGCGATGCCGTCGATGCCTCAGCCTCTGCGCATCCCCGGTTACCGCAGCTGCAGATCCGGCCATTCCAGTCAACGCCCAGGTGTCCGGCCAACCCACCGGCTTTATGCCCTCGGGATTGCAACAGCCTGCCGCCCAACAACACTGCTCCGCCAATCCCCGTTCCCAGGGTCACCAGCACCGCGTCTTCAAAGCCCTGGGCCGCCCCCGCGAATTGCTCTCCCAGTAGTGCCAGCCGCGTGTCGTTCTCCGCCCGGCACCGCAATTGAAACTTGCTCTCAGACCATTGCGGGAAGTTGAAGCCAACTGCATCGTCATACTTCCCATTCGTCGCAAGCACCGTCCCCCCGCTATCGACGATGGCGCAGATCCCCACCGCAACGCCAACCATCTCCCGCAACTCCAGATGGCTCTTTGCCGCTAGCGCTAGAATCCCCGACTCCAGTTGCGGCAACACTTCTGCGAGCGACGCGGCTTTCACCGCTATCGTCTCCGCGGCAATCACACGATCTCCGCAGACGATCCCGTACTCTACGTGAGAACCGCCCATGTCTACTGCGATTGCCGCCTGGCTCACGATTGCGCCACGACCTCAGGGCGCCCATTGCGGCGCATCACCCGTACACTGAATCCTTGTTGGGCGATTGTCTGATAGTCATGACCGGCATCGCTCGGCCAGCAAGCAAGAAACGTCAGCGGAACCTCGGTCGTGTTCACCACCCGGTGCGCAACCTTTCCCGGGATGTAGTGTGTGGTTCCCGCCCCCATTTCCTGCACTGAAGCGTGCCGATGTTCATCCATGAGGACCAGCAATCCCCGACCGGACACTGTCGCGTAAAACTCTGCCCGGTCCTTCCGCGCATGATAGTGCCCGCGGGTCATAAAATACTCGTCCCCCACCATCCCCGGAAAGACGGTCGAGTTTCCCCAGTACAGGCCTCCCTCGGTACCCTCAGCGACCGGCTTCCAGGCCTCCACCGCGTACACAAGCTTTGCGGCGTCCATCTTGCGGCGTGAGAGTTCATCGAGAAAGACATTCTCCATTTGACCGACAGTCTTGTTTGCCCGCTCTATCCGTGCATCGTCATCCATCAAGCCGGTCTTCAGATCGGTCGAGAGCGGCTCCGGCAGTCGCATCGCGTTAGCGTGTACTGTGCTGTTCATACACTTGATGATAGCTTCGTCGCGTCACCCGATCAAGCCATAAATGCTCGATATTGGATAAAACAAGCATTAATAATATCGTTAGAACTATATATTGCCAAAAAATGCTGCCCGAATTAGAATCCATCAAATATTGCCAGCGAAACGAAATCAGCAATTCCCTTGCACGGAGCTTTCCATTTTGCCTTCCCAAGCCGCCGTCCGATCCGGGTCCCTCTATCGCATTGGCGCAATTGCCGCGATCGGCGGATTACTCTTTGGCTTTGATACCGCCGTGATCAATGGCGCACTGCTCTCTCTCCGCGTTCACTTTGCACTCTCTGACCTGCAGGTTGAGTTCGCTGCCAGCAGCCTTCTCTATGGCTGTCTGGTCGGAGCTATGCTCGCCGGAATTCTTAGCGACCGCTTTGGCCGCCGCACAGTCCTCCGTCTCAGCGGTCTGCTCTTTCTCCTCTCCGCTATTTGTGCCGCCGTACCTGTCACCTTTTTCCAGTTCATGACGGCCCGCTTTCTTGGCGGGATCGGCATTGGGCTTGCCTCCACTATCGCGCCCCTCTACCTCGCTGAAGTCTCTCCCCGAGACAAGCGCGGCAGCATCATCACCTTGAACCAGACGGCCATCGTTACGGGCATCCTGCTCGCCTACGCCACCAACTGGGCTCTTGCCTCTACGGGTACAGTCGCCTGGCGATGGATGTTTGGCTCCGCCGCCGTTCCTGCCCTGGTCTTTGTGCTCTGGCTCCGGCTCGTTCCTGAGAGTCCCCGCTGGCTTATTCAGCAGCATCGGTTCAAGGACGCAGATGCGGCGCTCCTGGCTATCGGTGGTGAGGCGCACAGGTCCGAGCAACTTGAGAAGATTCGTCTTGCCCTTGCCGAAGAAGACCCAGCTCCCGGCTGGATGCGGAGACTTCGTCGCCCGCTACTGCTTGCTGTCGTTATCGCCGCCCTGCAGCAGATGACCGGCATCAATACTGTGCTTTACTACGGCTCCTTGCTTTTTGTGAGTCACGCCAACAGCGGCACCAATCAGCGCGCCTTTGCCGCTAACATCCTTCTCGGCATAACCAATCTGCTATTCACCCTGGTCGCGATCTACATCATGGATCGCGTTGGCCGCCGTTGGCTGCTCACTGCCTCCGCCGCCGGCATGCTCGCTGCATTGTTGCTGCTCGTCTTTGCATTCCACCAGGCACGCCCAGCTTTTCCGCTGGTCGTAGGCAGCACCATGATCTACATCGCCGCTTTTGCAACGGGCCTTGGTCCGGGAGCCTGGGTGTACATGGCAGAGATCTTTCCCACCGCCGTTCGTGGCCGCGCCATGTCTATCGCTACCGCCGTCCTATGGGCCAGCTGTATCCTGGTCTCCAACTCCTTTCTTACGATGATTCACGCCCTTGGTGCCGCCGGCACCTTCGCTATATACGCAGCCGTCAGCGCTGTGGCTGTGCTGTTCTTCTCTCGTCTCCCGGAGACGCGCGGAAAGTCTCTGGAGGAGATTGATCAGTTCTGGAAGCCCGTGCCGAATGTCGACCAACGTACGCCCGATCGCCTAAACCTCTAACGGCTGGACGAGGGGAGCGTTTAGAGCAGAAGCAGGGACAGTTTTATGTATCCAGCGTCGGCGATGTAGGCATTTTCTTGATCAAAATGCCTACACAGAGCTGAGGCTAGCTTTACAGTAACGCTGCTTCTGCTCTAGCGCTCCAGCCGTTGCTGGCTAGCTTGGTTTTGTAGTTCCTGGCTCACAACTTGTATTACCGAGTTGTAGTCGTGCGGCATATCTATCTGAGATCTATGATCCGCGAGATAAGCTTCATCGCTAATTCTTTCCTCTGAGTTGCTGGAGGTTTTCGTTCACGTAGTCGTTTAGGCGATCGAAGCTGCTGCTCCAGCCCTGGTTGTGGCCGTCGCGCTGGCCGATGGAGTCAAAGAATGCCTGGTGGAAGTCCATGCGGGTTTTGTCATCATCGAGCGCGGCGAAGGTGATGGTGATGAGAGTTTCGCGGGTGGGCTGGCCGCCCCGGCCTTCCCAGGCAAAGGTGTAGACGACGCGCTCGGGTGGCAAGATTTCTTTGAATACGCCGCCCTGCCAGAGGTCGGAATAATTGCCTCCGTTCCAATCGCCGGTCTGGAGCAGGCAGGCGCGCCACTTGCCTCCGGGGCGGGCATCCTGCTCGAAGTGCGTGGCAGTGAAGCCGCGCGGGCCTATCCAGTGCCTGGCATGTTCAGGGTTGCTGAAGGCTTCGTATACGAGTTCGCGTGGAGCGTCGAAGACGCGAGTAAGGGTGAGATCGTAGAGTGTCTGGCTAGCGCTTGCGAGATTTGCTGCGGGCATGTGGCATCTCCTTGAGGGGAGTTTTGTTTTGCGTGGTTTTGAGTTTCTGCAGGTAGTCTTCCAGTCGGTCAAAGCTCTCTTCCCAGAACCTGCGGTAATAGTCGAGCCAGTCGGCTGCGGTCTTGAGCTGGTCTGGATTGAGCTTGCATGGACGCCATTGCGCGTCACGACTGCGGGAAATGAGGCCTGCCTTTTCGAGGACCTTGAGGTGGCGAGAGATTGCCGGGAGGCTGATGTGGAAGGGCTCGGCGAGCTGGTTAACAGGGGTCTCGCCGAGAGCCAGACGAGCGAGGATTGCACGTCGGGTGGGATCGGCGAGTGCGGCGAAGGTGGTGCTGAGGTGATCTGGCTGCATTGGTATTTAACCTACCAGCTAATTAACTAGCTAGTTAAATGCACCATGCAGTTCAGGTTTGTCAACTTTATATCCGCTGTCAACTTCCAAGCCGCCCACAAAGGTTGGAATGTACCGTCTGCTCTAGTATTCGGGGTGCGAGAAGCTTTTGAGGTGAGCTAGGGCCTCTTCGGCACGGGTGCGCAGCAGGACCATTTCCTGCGAAGATTTTTTGCGCAGAGTTGCGTAGGGCATCTGCAGGCGAAAGTTGTTGCCAAGGTTGGGCTGGTTGCGTTCGAGGAATGTCCAGTAGAGGGCGGTGAAAGGGCAGGAGCCTTCCCCGGTGGACTGTTTGGGGTCGTACTGACAGTGGCCGCAATAGTTCGACATGCGATTGATGTAGGCAGCTCCGGAGACGTAGGGCTTGGTGGCGGTGAGGCCGCCGTCGGCGTAGGTAGCCATGCCGAGGACGTTGGTCTCGATGACCCAGTCGTAGGCATCCACATATGCGAACCAGAACCAGTCAGTCAGCTCGCGGGGAGAGAAGCCGCAGAGTGTGGCGAGATTCGAGAGGATCATAAGCCGGGTTATGTGGTGCGACCAGCCTTCATGGATGACTTGATCAACGACAGTGTCCATGCAGTGCATACCAGACTTTACGCCCCAATAGACAGCCGGGAGAGGAAGGGAGGCGTTGAGGGCTGAGGGGGTGGCTCCGATGTAAGGGTCAGGCATGTTGACGGGTGCAGTGAAGGGTGCGTCCGGCGCCGGAGGAATGCGTTTTGTGGCGGGTCGGATTTCCTGAGGGACGTCGAGAAGACGGTAGCCGTCGGTTTGATAGTGGATGTGGCGCATGAACTCTCGCCAGCCCAGGATCTGGCGGATGAACCCCTCGGCACTGGCGAGCGGAATTTTGCTCCTGCCGGCTGACTGTTCCACGTCGCGAACCAGATCCGCGGGGAGCAGGCGGCCAAGGTTAATGAGAGCGGAAGTGCGGCTATGGAAGAGTTGCAGTTGATCGTCGCGCATGGCGTCTTCAAAGGGACCGAAGGTCGGGAGAAGGTGTTTGAGGGCGAAGCGCCACATAGCGTCGCAATCGTGCTGTGTGGTGGGGAGGTCGAAGTTCGAGATGGAACCGAAGTGGTGAGGGTATTTGCGCGCCACGAGATCGATGACTTCCTGTGTGACGTCGTCAGGCGTAAAGGCTGGTGGCACCGGGATGGGAAGTTGATTCTTGTAGGGCTTGCGATTTTCAGCGTCGAAGGAAAACTTGCCGCCGACTGGTTTGTGCTTTTCCATGAGGATGCCGGTCTGCTGACGCATCCTGCGGTAGAAACGGTCCATGACATAGCTGCGACCAGGCTTGTAGGCGCCGAATACACTGGTGAAGTCTTCGCTGGTAGAAAGCCAGGTGGTGTCGGCTACTTCGCGGAGCTTCAAGCCGTCTTGCACGGCCTGTGTGAGGTCGAGGCGCAGCTCGCGCTCAGCCGGCTGCATGGCGGTGAGTTCTGGCAGGCCACGCTCACGTTGCAGATCGAGGAGGGCCTGGCCATGGCTCCTGGGCGAAAATTGATAGAGAACACTGCATCCGCGGGCGACTTGCTCCAGCGCGAAGTGTCGCATGTTGGAGATCAATAGGACGAGCTTCTTCTTGTGGTAGGGGCGTCGGTGCGCCATGGCGGTTGACTCCACAAGGACGATGCCGGTGTCTCTGGCTGCCTGTTCGGCAACAGGTCCGGTGCGGTCGGTGACGCGGTCGTATGGAACGTAAATCCAGCGGCGCTGAGCGATGTCTGCAGCGGTTGGTTCGGCGGACTGAATCTGGTCCATAAAAGTTTTGATCACCTCGACTGGGATGTCGTCCTTACGAACCGAGGTGGCCGAAGCCTGATCTTATATTCAAGCTCGGCTCCACTGCATCGCAATGTTCAATGCGTTGATGATCGATATCCCTGGAGACCGGGCTTTCGCTTTTTGCGGAAGCGATCAGGGAATTGGGTTTTGACGATTGAAGTATGCACGAGCGGCAAGCCCGATGGACGATCACGCGCAGAGTTGACATAATAGCGATCACAATGAGAATCCAATTTTTGAGACCTATTGCTGTCTGTATTGCCGCGTGCTGTATCGCTACTGTTCCGACCTGGGCGCAGGACGCGAATCTGCCACATCTGGAAAAACGTGGTGTAACGACGCAACTCATTGTCGATGGCAGACCATTCCTGATGCTCGCAGGGGAGTTGCACAACTCCAGCTCCTCCAATCTGGAATACATGAAGCCCCTCTGGCCGCGCCTGGCGGCAATCCCACTTAATACCGTCTTGACGCCCATCTCATGGGAACTCATCGAGCCGAGTGAGGGCAAGTACGACTTCACGCTGGTGGATGGCCTACTTGCGCAAGCCCGCGAGCAGCATTTGCGTATCGTCTTGCTATGGCTCGCTGCATGGAAGAATGGCATGTCGAGCTATCCGCCTGTGTGGGTCAAGCAGGACACGAAACGCTTCCCCCGTGCCATCCTCCACAACAACGAAGTCAACATTCTCAGCACACTTGCAGGCGCTTCAGATGCCACTCGCGACGCCGACGGCCGTGCATTCGCCGCGGTCATGCAGCACCTTCGCGAGGTCGACAGCCGCGATCACACGGTCATCATGATGCAGATTGAGAACGAAGTCGGCATACTCGGCGACGCTCGCGACCATTCGCCAGAGGCCGATCGTGCCTTCGCCACGCCGGTGCCAGCACTTCTGACACAGTACCTGAAGGCTCATCGCGAAACCCTCGATCCGGAATTGCTCGCACTTTGGCAGCATTACGGCGAGAAGAGTTCGGGCACGTGGATGCAGATATTTGGTGACAGCGCACGCGCTGATGAGATCTTCATGGCCTGGAACTATGCCCGCTACGTGCATAGCGTAACCACCAAGGGCAAAGCTGCCTACAACCTTCCCATGTACGTGAACACATGGCTTGCGGGGGAGGACACCACGCCTGGCGACTACCCCAGTGGCGGACCCCAGCCTCGCGTAGTTGATATATGGAAGGCGGCCGGTTCTGCCATCGACATCTACACCCCTGACCTGTACGCAGCTAACTTCTCCTACTGGGCCAATCGCTATCACCGCGAGGGCAATCCGCTCTTCGTTCCAGAAACCAACGGTGGCACTACCGGAGCAGCCAACGTCTTCTACGCGGTCGGCGAACACGCAGCCATGGGGTTCTCGCCATTCGCCATCGACTCCTTTCCCGAGGGCACGACCGATCTGGGCGCAAGCTACAGAGCCATCGCCTCAGTCGCCCCAATCGTCCTCGAGCAGCAGGCAACGGGCAATGTACATGGATTCAATCTTACGAAGGAGCATCCCTCCGTCGAATTCAGTATGAACGGATCCGTTGTCCACATCAGTCTGGACGAGATCTTTGGCAATCATTCGGAGATGGGATTCGGCCTGATCCTGGCGATGGGGCAGAATGAATTTCTCGGTGTTGGCAAAGGCTTCCGAGTGCTTATCACCCCACCCGCGCCTGGCCAGTTCAAGCTGGGTTACGCCTCCATCGACGAGGGCACATATGAAGACGGTCAATGGAAACCGCGACGCCGCCTCAATGGCGACGAGAACGACCAGGGCAATTACTGGCGCTTTGATGCGCGCTCAATCAAGGTCGAGAAAGCCGTTCTCTATCGATACGAATAGGTCTGAGAAACAGGGGAGATGCTCCAGTAGAAATCTGCAAAAAAGGGTTACAGACCGAAGTCTATAACCCTCTGATACGAGCGGTGCGCTGGCAGGAATCGAACCCACGCAGAGCGAAGCGATGCTAACTCTGTTAGTTGGTCGCTCGCAGTAGCCCGCGCTCGATCGAGGCGGATCTTGCCCGGTTCTGACAATCAAACCGGCGGATTGAAGAAGGTTCTACCGCTTATTGGGGGGTCTTTATAGATCGCGGTGCTCGAACAAAATCTGTGCAAGGATGAGGGCCAGTATGGCGTAGATGGCGGCATAGGCCACTATGGCAGGGCTTGGCACCAGCGTACTGCTGAAAGCTGATACCCCGGCAGCGCCAAGCAGCGGCGGCTGAACCCTGAAGGCTGCGCGACGCCAGAGCGCATCACTTGGCATGACGAGACTGGCGACGATGCCCAGATCGACACAGGTCTTGATGTGGCGTAACGCGCCGAACTGCTCAATCCATCCACCGACAAAGGCCAAGCCGTAGAGGCCCAGCGTAACAGCGCCACTGGTGAGAGCTGAAAATCGGGTGCTGCACGCCATCGTGACTCCGAGCAGCAGGATGGCCTGTAACCAGATGAGGCCGAGCACGGCGAAACTATGAGGAGGGAAGTAACGGGTCTCGAGCCAGCTGACGCCCATGGAGCCACCCTCGACAAACAACACGTAGAGCGTAAGCATGGCAACGAAGCCTGCCCATTTGCCCAGCACCAGGCACCAGCGGCGCACCGGCTTGGTAGCTATGGCGTGGATTGTGCCGGAGGCAATCTCGCCGGAGAGAGTATCGCACGACGTGAGCGCGGCCATGAGCGAAGTCATCATGCTGCCTGCGTAGAGAACCATCATCAGCATCATGCCGATACCCTCGCGGCGGTTGATCGCCGGCAGTTTGGGCGACATGGACGCGATCATAGCGTGCAGTCCAGCCCAGGAGAGGCCGAGAAAAGCAGCACCTCCGAGGGCGGCGATCCAGAGGATCTTGCGTCGTGCGGCCTCGCGGAAAGTGACGCGTGCCATCAGAATCACTGTGCGCAGAGCGCCGGGTCCGCGAGGAATGTTGATGGGCTCCCCGGTGTTCGCAGGCAGACCGATTCCTTTCCTATTCCGCACCTCCGCTGTTAGCGGCACATCAATTGTTTTGTCGCTCATAGGCCAGGGTCCGGTCCCATCATATGGAGAAACAAGTCTTCGAGACTGACGTGCTGCGGGACGACTGAGAAGACTTCGGCGCCGTTCTCGACCAGGCAACGCACCACCTCAGGCAGGCAGTCTGCGCTGGGCACGCGCAGACGCAAGCGGTGGCCGCCGAGTTGGACGTCCGCGGCCACAACGACGAGCCCTTCGATACCTGCCAACCGCGAGAGGCTTGCGGAGTCTACTCGCGCCGCTTTGATTTCAACTTCGGTCTGTGCCGACTGCCACGCACCCATCTCGTACATTCCGACGATCTCGCCATGCCGGATGAATGCTACCCGGTCGCAACTCTGCTCTACTTCGCCGAGCAGGTGGGAGTTGAGGAAGACGGTTGCGCCGCGGTCGCGCTGTTCGCGAATGACTTCCCGGACCAGCTTGCGACCGGCGGGGTCGAGGCCGGAGGTTGGCTCATCGAGGAATAGAATCTCCGGATCGTTGACGATGGCCTGGGCCAGGCCGACGCGCTGCATCATGCCGTTGGAGAAGCTGCGGATGGGCTTGGAGTCTTGCGAGCCCAGACCCACCCGCTCAAGCAGGTACGGGACCTTACGGCGGAGCACATCGTCGGCCAGACCGCAGAGCCTGCCGTGAAAAAGGACAAGTTCAGAGGCAGAGAGCCAGTCGTAAAAGCGGAAATGCTCGGGTAGGAAGCCAATGCGTGCGCGGACCTCGCGAGTGCCTACCGGCTTGCCCAGCAGCAGTGCACGGCCGCCCGTGGGCTTGACCAGGCCCAGCAGCATCTTGATCGAGGTGCTCTTGCCCGCACCGTTGGGACCGAGGAAACCGAAGGCCACTCCGCACCTGAGTTGCAGTGTCAGGTCGCGGACGGCAGTCCGGGTTCCGTAGCTCTTCTTAAGTCCCTCTGCGTCGATGGTCAGCGCGGTCATGCCCATCCCTAATTACTCCAGTTGCGGCGTTGCTAGAGTATTTTCACTACTAGCCTGCACTGCGCTCAAAGTGAAAGCGCTCTAATCTAATTGTGAGGCCAGGTTCAGCTCCGTCGTGTCGTCCCCAGTGCCGTTCAGGGCGTGCACGATTCCATTGTCTACCCACATCAGGGTGAAGTGGCCTGTGGGTTCAGGACCCTTAGGCCGGAGCAAAACACCTTCGTTGCCGTTGACGTGGAGCTGCTCATAGCTTGACTCGCCGTGGACGACCGGCATGACTAAGGTGGAAGTCCAATCCACGGTCTGGGTGAAGCTGGCCGCGTCGCTGGCGTTCATGCCAAGGAATTGGAGCGCTACTTGAGCAATCGGGCGGGGGTCGATCTCCCGCGGGGCGGAGACGGTGGGGCTGGGCAACTCCATTAGCGAGAGGCAGGTAGCATCGGCTGGCGGGCTTTGCGGGTTGCT
Source organism: Acidobacteriaceae bacterium (assembly GCA_025355385.1). Lineage (GTDB taxonomy): Bacteria > Acidobacteriota > Terriglobia > Terriglobales > Acidobacteriaceae > JANXZS01. The sequence goes on from JANXZS010000264.1 coordinate 13,182, forward strand.
CCTGGCCCCCGCTGCGAGCCGGGTTGCAGCGTCTCCACAGTTGCCGTAGAACGCCATGATGCCTGCAGGAATTCGCACGCTGATAATTGCGCCATCGACGGAGCCAGGAATTTGAAGATCGCTGCGTCCGGCCCCATCGAGGATGGATTGCA
>JANXZS010000020.1 GCA_025355385.1 Acidobacteriaceae bacterium
GGCCTGGCGAGTGCGCTATGGATTCAAAAAACGGAGTCATGGATGAGGGGGGCTGCGGCCCTCCTCATGCTAAGTGTTTCGGTCGGGGCATGGGCACAGACGCAAAGGCCTACGGACAAGCCATCTACTTCGCCGGCGGACACCGCAACCGCTGGATCGGCAACGCTAACGGGTCCCACTGACCGGAAACAAGGATGGAGCATTGATCCTGACGCTGGTGCGGTGTATCAGCACCGCGATTTTCGTTGGACGAGCTGGGGGTATGGAGAGCATGTCTTTCGACCGGAGGGCGACGGCTTTTGGCGACGCGTTCGACAAGGCATGGAGTTTGACCTGCCACGCTTCGCGCCGCACTATCGAACCGCTCTGGTCTATGAGGTTGACTTTACGGATACAAACTTCTTCCGTGACCGCTCAAAGCTGAACATCATAGAAAATCTGTACGCGGCGGTACAGGACGCTGACGATCCGGGCAAGTTCCGCGTGCTCTTCGGGGAGAACACGCACATCCTCTCGCGCGAAGACAATCTCTCTTCCGGCAACCTGCCGACGATCAACCGTTCACTCATCCTCGAAGAGCATGGCAGCGTTCACAGCTTCGGAACGCAGTTCGGGGTGGAGATGGTAAAAGCGGTGACGCCGCGCTGCACGGTCGCTGTTGCAGCTCTCGACAATCGTGGCTCGCTCAACACGTCGAACCCTCGATATGTGGTGGGCAATGATTTGGCCGTCAAGGTCTCTGGCCTGGTCCTCGATGATGAGAAGCGCGGACGAAAGTTCTCCGCTGCGGTCTCTGCCGATCAAACCAGAGATGTCCGAGCTGGAACATGGATCTTCATCTCTGCCGTAGCCGGGCAAGCAGTCGGCACGGCTCCGGCATCGGGAAACGAATTAACAGGCGAGATCGAAGCAATGTACACAGACCGAATCGGGAAGCATCCCTACAGCCTGGAATCAGAGCACTTTTTGACTGTCTTCTCGAAAACGAACACACATATTCCGGGCGGCTATGGCCTCGGTCAGTTTTCACTCTTTCAAACGGCAAGGGCCGGTGATCTCGACCCGTTCGTACGCTATGACTGGGTGCATCTCTCAGCCGATGGACTGAGTAGCCCGATGTTGCAGCAGGCCGTCCGCACCGGATTCAATTGGAATCTTCCCTGCAGTCGCCAGCGTGTGAACTTTCACCTGGAGTACGCTCGCAACTTCCTGTCCGGGCCGTCCTCGGCTATCCCCTCCAAGCCTCCAGCGAACGAACTTGGCCTGGAACTGCGCTTCAACGCGACACGCTATATCCGGTATTGAGCCGATGTAGCATTTGGGTATACCCATTTACGACAATGCGTTATCCCATGTCGCTGAGAGCAACGCCCATCGTGAAAAAAGGCTTTTTGCTTGCAGAAGCATCTTCTAGACGTGTCTGGCGTCTACGACTACGCAGGACCGGGCAGAGACTCGCGGTATCGTCCTTGCCCGTTTTGCCTTTCGCCGAGTCAAACGCGTCGGGTTCCTGATTGCATCTCTTCGAAGCTCAATACCCAGCCCGCCTGTACCCCTGTTTACGCTTCGCCGTGCACCTCGCGGTAGCCAACGCAAAACTCGGGGCCGAGTGGTTCGCTACTCCTTTCTTGTAGGACTCTTACATTCCCTGCTTCATGCCGGTTTATCCCGGCGCACTGACTCGGCGATTTCGCATAAATCGAGACCCTGATTCACACAGCTCGTTTGCCATTACCTGATCCATATCGCTAAGCAAAAAGCGCTGCCACCAAATCAGGGCACTGGCTTGTTGGCGTACTGCTGTAACCCCACTAGGAATCCAAGCGAAACTGGCACGATGCACAGGGCAATACGTATACTCGTGGCCTGGGAGGGCTTATGTGTTGCCGAGCCACCAAACTGCAAGCCTTTGCTGCGACACTTGTGTTCATCCTCTTCGGACAGATAGTGTCCCTAGGCCAAGCTGGAACCACGGAGAAAACACGGGTCGTGATGCTCGGGACGGGAACTCCCCTTCCTGATCCCAATCGCTCAGGGCCCTCCACTGCGATCGTCGTGGACACCAGCGCTTACATCATTGATGCGGGCACCGGAATTGTCCGCCGTGCAGCAGCAGCGCGGGAGAAGGGAGTGCAGGCTCTGGAACCAACGAACCTGAGAATTGCTTTCCTAACTCACCTGCATTCTGATCACACGCTCGGATTGCCTGATCTGATCTTGACGCCGTGGACCATGGGACGGAAGGAGCCGCTGGAACTCTATGGGCCTCCGGGAACGCGGGCAATGGTCAATCATATTCTCCAAGCCTTTGCGGTCGACATTGAAACGAGGACGGAGGGCCTCGAACACTCCAACAAAACGGGTTACAAGGTAAACGTGCACGAAATCAAGGCTGGCGTGGTTTACAAGGACGGAAGGGTAACCGTCACAGCGTTCCCATCGAAGCACGGACCGATGGCTGCGTTTGGCTACCGCTTTAGAACGCCCGACCGGATAATCGTGGTCACAGGGGATACTTCGCCCACCAACGCTATCATCGAGAATTGTCGCGGTTGCGACATTCTGATTGCCGAAGCCTATACAAAGGCGTCATTCGACCTGGTTTCCCCGGCGTGGCAGCAATACCGATTGGCATTCCATACCTCCGCGCAACAACTCGGAGAAATTGCGAGCGAAGCAAAGCCGGGGCTACTGATCCTATCCCATCGCGGGAACGCAGGCTGCGACCAAGCTGGTACGGAAGAGTGTCGCAAAACCGGCAGCGAAGAAGAGATGCTCAAAGAGGTGCGACTGGCGTACCCGGGCAAGGTGGTTGCCGGGCACGACCTCGACGTGTACTGATGCGTTCCCTAAGCCTCAACTTGGGGTGAAATCAACGATGCACTCAGCGGAAGCTAAAATGCGCTCTGCGGACCAGTTTGTGTAGCATCTCTAGTAGCTCACCGACAACTCGGATACCTAGAAACATTGGATGACTTGTCGACGATGAAACAAGGCGCGGAGGCTTCGCAAATTCGGCCAGCTTTGTCTCGAATTATCTGACTGGAGAATCCTTTGATGACTTGGTTGTCGATTTCCTAAACCGCAGCAGGGAAGCCGCAATCATCCGTGCGGGTCTTCCAATGATCGAAAGCCAGATGAAGACCGACTGCGTTCACCCCGGACTCTTCTACAGGCGAAACCGTATCATGCACTGGGGAGAAGTGAAGTATGAAAAGACCGACGCGGGAAAAGCACTCTCTGCCGCCGGTACGGCATTCGCGCTGCTGACGGTAATGGATAATGAGAAGGCCGCTGAAGTGGATCCAACGATGCGCGCGTCATTGGCATCAACCGCCCATATCGACCCGCAGTAGGCCGAGATCCTTCGCGTAATCGTCGAATGGCGCCAACAGGTCGAGTCACTCATCGAGCGTGCTTCCTTTGGCCCCGGAGATTCGCGATCTACTTTCGAACTGACCAGAGATCCCCACAATCGGGCCACTAGTGCTCTTGCTGACTTCCAGCACAAACGTCTACGCATTGAATTGAGATCGTCCGCACGCCGAGAGTTAAGGCCTGCGCCACATCGCTAACGACCGCCGTGCCTCAGCAACAGCCATTCGGAAGGTCATCTGCAGGGCAGGCCTTGCCTATGTGCAAAGGGTTGAGTACCCGCTTCTTGAATCCTTATAGACAGCGGGCCGGAATCGCCGCTTCAAACCGTGTCAAAAGGTTTGGCTTATGCCTCGCGCTCATAGCTGCGTTCGTGCTTCGCGATGCCTCGACTCATCTCTCTGTTGGCCAGTCAGGGACTTACCTCATCTCAGAATTCCCCTGACTTTGCTGACGCAGTCGGTGCAGTATTTCCACTTCTCTGCCTGCCAGCTCCTTCTGCCCTGAATGGTTGTACAACTGGGCCAGATGATAGTGAGCGCGCAGGAAGTCCGGGCGCAGCTTTACTGTCTCGCTAAATTCGTGAATTGCATCGGGGCCTTTCTGCTGTTTTTCGTAAGTTAGTCCTAATTGGAAATGCGCCTCATACAAATCTGGATTGAGTGAGATTGCAGTCGTTAAGAGCGTTTCAAGCAGGACCGTATCTAACTCTGGATCGCCCTTGGATAACTGCGCGAGCGAAAGGGCATAGTAGTAATTCGCTGCAGAACTCCGAGGGTACCTGCGTACGAAGTCGGCGAGTCTTTGCCGAACTTCGGGAATCTTGTCCGGCGATACTTTGCTCACCCTTCCGAGAAAGTCGTAGGGCTTCTCATCATTCGGGTTAAGGTCTACTGCCGCGCAGAGTGCATCTACAGCCTGGTCGTAGTGTCCATCAGCATACTCAGCCACCCCCAGTCCCACGCGCAACTTGGCAGAGTCAGGATACTTCTCAGCCCCGTAGCGAAAGTACTCCACAGCCTGAGACAGGAAGCCGCTGTAATTCTGATGTTGCAATAGAAAATTGGCGAGATCGAAGACGTTTTGCTCAGACGGCTCGATCTCTGCCGCCCGATGGTACTGCCGGAGTGCACTAGCATGGTCACCCAGCCGATCCTTCGCTTCGGCCAACAGGTTATGCACGTCGGCCGTATCGTATGTCTTCAACATTTTCTGCAGTTGACTCTGAGCGCTGTCGGCTTGACCAAGTTCCAGATAAGCGAGGGCCAGGTCATAACCGTTCTCGTAGTGGTGACCATCTATCTCCTCTGCTTTGTTAAGATAGTTGGCACCTAGTTGCAACTTATGTCGTTGAACATAGAATTCCCCTAGTGTGTGGTTGGGATCGTAATTGTTCGGATGGCTGTGGACCTTTGCTCTCAGCTGAGTTTCGACGGTGGAATCACTCTGAGTGCGAGGGTCCGGGAACTGAGACGCGGCGCGTGAGTACGAAGGTACAGTATTCTTCTGGGCCTGTGCAAACAGCCCTTGTGGTGCGGGTCCGAGGCAAAGCGCGACGGCGATGTGGCAAACAACAATGCTCCGAAGCCGCATTCCGTTTCCACCTGGTCTGGCATTGCTGCACTCGACCGCAGATGCGCCATTGTAGCTTCGTGATTCTACGCAGAATCGTATCACGGAACATTCAGCCCCAGAAGTAACAAAAAGCATGGGCGGTCCGAAGACCGCCCATGTGGGAGTGCTTCTTTACCAGGCGTACTTCAACGCGAACTGCAGTTGCCTCGGGGCACTACGAGTCGAGGTTATCTGTCCAAAGTACGCGGTGTCTTTATAGTTCGTGTTTGAAGGAAGGTTGAAGCTTGCCGTATTTGTTAGGTTGAAAGCTTCAGCACGGAATTGGAAATATGAAGTCTCCTTGATCCGAAATTGTTTGAAGATCGAAAAGTCGAAATCCTGATATCCGGGTCCAGAGACTTGGGTGTTGGGTCCACCGAGCGGAGAGAGATCCGATTGTCCGATTGTGGTAACAAGTGGCGGATCCTTGAAGGCAGCAGGGTTGTAATAGCCGTTGACTCCGTGGCGATACGGAGAGGTACCGTGCACAACGTCCGCAAAGCAGCCTGTGCCGGAGCCGGTATTAATCTGGCACCCGATGCTTTGCGGCGGTCCACTGTTGAATGTCATAACACCGTTGGCGCTCCAGCCCCCAAGAACCGCCTCACCCACTCCGTGCAGATTGCTGAGCAGGAACTTTCCGGCTCCGATGGGAACAGCATAGCTGCCACTCGCCACGAAGGAGTTCTTGATGTTGAAGCTAGCAAGTCCACGATCGTTCTTGATTGGCACGAAGCCCGGAGCGCGATAGCCGGACACCCCACCGCCGGACAAAAGGTCTCCTGCATCGCTGATCGTTTTTGCGAAAGTATATCCAGCCAGAATATCCAGACCATGGTTGAAGCGGTGCACAAATTTTGTCTGGAGCGAGTTATAGCTGCTGTTGCCTGCCGTCTGGTCGTAGGACGCTCCCTGAGCGAAGTGCGGAAATGCAATATAGGGAGTTGTGGCTGTTCCCGGCGGAAGCAGTTTGTTTGTGTTGTTTGCCCCTACAAAGGCTTCTAGATGACGGGCGAGTGAGCCGACATATCCCACGTCAAAGGAGTCGTTACTTGTAAGTTGGTACTGCACGATCAGATTGAAGCCTTGCGTGTATGGCGTCTGATAGTGGAGCTGCACCCCACGTAACACCAATCCATTTCCCTGGACAACGGTAGGATCCAGGGGAACGCCAAGGAGGCCGTTCTCAATGGTTCCCGTAGAACCGTTCGGGAAAATGATGGGACTGACGCTGCCGATTCCGCCATTACTTGAGTCGGAAAAAGACAGCGAGTATTCGAAGGGATAGTTATAGCCGAGACTCGGATAGCCTCCACGATTCTCGAAAGCACCGTAGAAGATACCGTAGCCACCGCGGGCGACCAGTTTGGGAGTTGCGGAATAGGCAAATCCGAAGCGCGGCGCAAAGTTACTTTTCTGCGAAGTGCCCAGGCCTGTCCCGTATTTATCCGTGTAGTTGAGAGCAATCCCATCCGCAGCCAGCGCCTGCACAAAGCTCGCGGAGAGCGCGGGATTTGTCCTGTGTCCCGCGGGGATGATGAACTGAGCAGTCGATCCGGGAATTCCTGGCACAAAGTTCGCTTGTGCACCCTTCGTGTCGCCGACGAGACCAAAGTGCTCCCACCTTAGTCCGAGGTTGAGCGTAAGGCGCGTAGTCGCCTTCCAGTCGTCCTGGAAGTAGGCACCCCAGTAGTTTCTATCACTGTTGAGCTTGCCATAGTTGGAAGCCTGAACGTTGTCAGCTCCGCCAGAGTTGTTGATACCGCCCGGAACCGTGGCATTGCCGGGCGAAAGCAGGAATTGTGCGCGACCGGTTGTCCAGTCACCCTGCGTCGGTATGGATGTGTAACCACCTCCAAAGCCGAAGTAACCCTTTGAAGCAGGAGGCGCGATCCATGGGAAGGACAAGTACTGGAATTCTCCGCCACCTTTGAAGACGTGAGACTTGTAGATTTTCGTCAAGTTCTCCGTGATCTGCGTTGTATCGCTATAGCGGTCGCCGGGAAGCCAGCCATTGCCGCCGATCTGGTGCAGCCCACCTACATTGAGCGCGGGCAAGCCGCCGTTGAGCGGTAATTGAGGTACACCCTGGATGCCGTATTGCGCGGGAATGCCCAATACATTGGCACCCTGCGGAAGGCGTGTGGTGTGTTCTCGGCTGAGTCCGAAACGCGCTTCGTTGATCAGCGTCGGAGCGAACATGTGGGTGTAGCTCAGCGCCGATCCACTTACATGCAATGTCTCGGTGCCTTCGTTATAGCCTCCACCATCCGCAACACCAGTGAAAGGAGGGAGACGGTGCCTGGTACTGCTGATCCAACTATATCTTCCAAACACCTGATCGCGATCGCTGAAGTGCTGGTCGATACGGATATCGAAGGTGTTTGTCGAGGTGCTGTTGACTTTGGTTGTTTCGAAGTTGTTCTGCACGCCCGAAAGATTCGCGTCGGGAAACAGGTTAAAAAGTTTGATCCCATTTGCGTTCAAGCGGTTGGCGGGAATCTGGTTGTTGACGAAAGCTTCGCGCACATAGCCGGTTGAAGTCGCCGTCTTACCGGTGACAGGATCTGCTTGTCCAGCGGTCACCAGGCGGGTGGTTGCTGGATCAAAGACCTGTCCATTTGCAAAGTCGCGGCCTAAAAGATCAGTTCGATTGAACGTGCCAGTCGAATTGAGAAGGTCACTGAAGTCGGTATAGCCGCTTGACTTCTCCAGGGCTGTCGGAACATAGATTCCATTCCAGAAGACGCCGTTGCGGATTTGCGTTCCTTCATAGTCTCCAAACCAGAAAGTTTTGTTCTTGAAGATGCGGCCACCTACTGCCGCTCCGAACTGGTTTTGGCGCAGTTCCTGCTTCTTCTGCGTTTTTGCGTCGGAGAAATAGTTGTAGGCATCGAACTTGTCGTTCCGGAGGAATTCCCAAAGGCTACCGTGCAGATCGTTTGTGCCCGATTTCAGTGTCGCATTAACGATGGCTCCACCAGCCCTGCCGAATTCGGAGCTGAAATTATTGGTCTGGATCTTGAATTCCTGAATTGCATCGACCGGAGGCTTGACAACATCGGCCTTGCCGCTGAGAAAGTCCACGTTGTTACTGTTGTTGTCGATGCCGTCCAGCAGGTAGTCGTTTTGTGCTGGACGAGTTCCGTTTGCGGCAAATTGATTGTCCGCGCGCGCGCCGGGCTGGGACTGCGTAACGCCGGGAATCAAAGTGGCCAACTGTGTCCAGTCGCGACCATTCAGGGGTATGCCTTCTATTTGCTTTGCGCTTACAACCTGCCCTACAGAGCCGCTTTCGGCCTGCAGCAGAGGCACTTGCGTGGTCACTTCCACTGTTTCCGAGACCTGCCCCGGCTCTAAAGTGAAATTGATCACCGCTTGTTGTTGAATACTCAGCTGCAACCCGGAATTGCGAGCCGTCTTGAATCCTTCGTGTTCCACGACGACCTGGTAGATGCCGATCTTGAGCGGCGTGAACAGGTAAGTGCCGTCGGGACGCGTCTGAGACGTGAGTGTGCGGCCGTTGTCCTGGTTTGTGAGCGTTACTTTCGCACCAGGGATTATGGCCCCGGTCGAATCCTTCACGGAACCGAGAATAGTACCGGTGTCGACCTGAGCATTCACCATCGCTGCTGTGAGTAGCCATAGAAGAATGGCCAGCATTCCTCCATTCCAAAACGCATGCTTCGTAATTTTCATAGGTGCCCCCGAAAATGCCGCTGTAATTGCCAATGTCGTCTGGCCCCGCCACTCTCATCGCAATTCCGTAGATTTTGAGCGTGTACGAGCACGGTATAGATTTGCGATGAACTATATCTTCGTATATTGGCGATTGTCAAGCGTTGTTTCGTGTACCTTAACGCCCATGGCATTCTTAACGCCGCGGGCCGGGCCGTTACTACTAAGTCTCATTGAATCAATTGCCCAGCCCGCGCTACCTGGGTGATGAGACTCCGACGTTGCACTCGTTTCACATTTTAAGGTCAATCCGTGTCGCAAAGAGATGCAAGAAAGTGATAGATTCTAGCGGCAGTCAGTACAACTTCGCCGCTCCGAGTCGCCAGGTATGGGATGGCTAGACGAATCGGACTGCGAAGAACCGGATCACACTCTGGTGAGCATGTGGACACCGCAAGACGCAACCTGTTGAAAGCCGCCGGACTCCTAGTAGCTGATCTGCTGATCGAGAAGCCGTTGCGTGGCATCGAGCCTTCCTTGGCCGTCAGTCCCGGCAACAAGGTTATTCTGCTGATCTCCGGGGGAGTTCGCTTCGCGGAGACTTTCTCTCCGGAAGGGATCGTGAATATTCCGAACCTCTCTGCTGCCCTGGCTCCGAAGGCACTCTTCTACCCACACATGCGGAATGTCGGGGTGACTTCACACTTCAACGCGACGTCGAGCATTTTGACAGGCAACTGGCAAAGGGTGGATGACTGGGGCAAGACTCCCGCGGTCTCACCCACGATCTTTGAATTGCTCCGCCGCGAACGTAGCCTATCTCAGAAGGACACCTGGATTATCTCCAGCAACAAGGCTCTCACCAGCAACGTCGGCGCTAGTTCCGTCTCCGGATTTGGTCCTCGCTACGGAGCCAATACTATCTTCCCGAAGAAGTTGCTGATAAGTGCGGTGGAAACAGCAATTTTGCAGGGCAGGGGACAGAGCCTGGCAGACAAGGCAAAAGCTCAAGCCGAGATAGCTGGCATCTTGAATGGGAGTAACTACGAGGGACTGGGTTGGAACGTCTTCGACGCATCCACTAATCTCGATCCTGGAGTGAGGGCAATGATCCTTGATGCCGTCGCCGAGTTAGTGCATCAGGATTCACCGATCACAGGCGACGAACTAACGCACCTTATTGCTATCGAGGTCATGCGCCGCTTCGCGCCGTCGCTGTTGGTCGTCAGCTTCTCCGACGTTGAGGCCGCACACTTCGGCGCCTACTCTCTCCATCTCTCGGGAATTCATAACTTGGATCGGCTGGCAGGAGGGCTCTGGCAGGAGGCCGAAACGAATCCAGCATATCGGGGACGTACAACCATGATCATTGTTCCCGAATTCGGCAGAGATCCAAATGGTTCAAGGACGAATGGCTTCTTTAACCATCGATCGAATACCGACTCCTGCCGCGATACCTGGATGATGTGCCTGGGAGAAGGCGTGACGTCTCCGCGAAATGTAGAGCGGCCCATCCATCACGTAGACATCTGCCCTACGATTGCCGCAATTCTGGGCTGCAAGGCCACGGATGTGGCCGGAACCGCGCTATCGGAGCTTAGTCTGTGAACATAAGGTTGGATTCGATCCATGACTAGCCACTCGACCCACGGCAAGGATTCCATCGCACACAGCCAGCAATATGCGAACATGGTAAGTCGCCTGCCAATTACTTTCCAACCTTTTATTCGGCAGGAATTGCGCGATTGGCCGAAGTTGTTCTCCTGCGAACGTACCAATGTTGAAAACATGCTCTCCTATCTCAACAGTCTGGATGGGATCCAGTTCGGAAGGACATTCGCGCGTGTTCGCGCAGCCGAATCCGCGATGGGCGTAGCTAGCTGGAACCTCTCGACGGATAGCCAGACCATCCAGAACACGGCCAAGTTGGCGCGTTCTTCGCACTATGAGGAGTGGCGTGGTGCCGTCGACGAAGTGTTCCGCACTATTCAGGACAAGTTGCCCGTGAAAGCGGGCTTCGCGCCGGCTGCGAATGTGCATCGGCTGGTTTTGATCCTGTTTCCCGGGCATCTTCCGATGGACAGGGCGAACATCTGGAAGGAGTGGACGGGGACAGGACGGGAAGTCGCCCTGACACGAAGCAGAGAGGAGAGTTCGAGTTCGTGCTCGGATGTCATACTGGGGGCCGACGCGAACGGGATGTTGCAACTGCTGCAGAGCTATGCCCACAAGCCAGGCTATGATACCGAGCAGTTATGGTTCATTGATGCTGCGAGCTTTGATCGGCTCCTTCCGGACTGCAGCTATCTGAGTTATCTTGACCTGCGCGCTCTGCGGGAGATGTTCCTAGATAAGCAGAACTGGGTTCAGGATGATTTGAACGATGCCGACGCGATGATCCAGAGCCTGCGAAGCGTGGACATAGAGTCCCTGTGTCCCCTCGCGCTGAAGGGTAAGCTAGCTGCGCGTGAATTCGTGCGCGAGGTGTTTCTAAGCGGAAATGGCGCTACCGTCTATGGGAATTCCTTCGTAGAATGGTCCGCATCGGAGGGCATTCGGCGAGCGCGGCCCGATGTGCTAATTGCCCGCTTCGGACTGCGAAACAAGCCGAAGCCGTTGATGAGTGTTGCTGTACTCGAGAACCAGCAGAAGGTGTACGCACTGCCCGACATCGAGGACCCCACAGGGAGCGCTCTCGACTCTCAAATTCTGGCGAACTACATCTGGCGGGCTGCCAACCGATATGACGAATACAGCAATGCTCTGTGCATCTGCGTATCCGATGCGCTCTCGTCCGCGTACATCGTTGCCCCAGAGGGACACGCGTTGCTTGAAGAGCCGGCCCCTATCGAGGTACTCAGGCTGCATGAGTTGCTGGTCGACTGGCTAGCGTAGTCATCCGACCCCGAGCCTGGAAGCACGGCAGCCTCCGAGCGATGAAACCTCTAGGGAGACTCTGCATAAGTTCGCGATCGACAGGCAGCTTGGATAAAGTTGTCAGTAGATAGGAGGTGCGATGTTCAGTCTACCTTTGGGTCACAGTCGAGCTTCGAGAAGTATGGTCGTAAGAGCAAGCGTGAGCAGTTTCTGGAAACGATGGACGGGGTCATTCCGTG